>DASTOD010000121.1:0-25666 GCA_035762645.1 Binatia bacterium
TGCCGATGGCGTTGGCTAGCCCCGCCTCGCGCGGCTTAAGCGCCGCGTTCCAACCATTGCCGTGAATGCCGCCGTGAATCTCGAAAAACTTTTCGAGCTGGCCGAAATCACCGGCGAGCAAGGCAAAAAATACGTTCGTAATCGTTCGTACGGCGGGCTCCTGTCTCGCATCCAATCGGGTGGTAGTGCGATCGCCATGGCGCTGCACGATTTCGTCGCGGGTCAGGCGCACCGTATGAGGAAACGGTTGCAAGTTGCGCCATAACACGCCTTTGTCTGGAACGACGCAGAAGCGGCCGCTTGAGCTCAAAGGTTTTTTCAGACCGGTCAGTTGTTTTTTCTGGTCGAAGCGCCCGCACAGCACCTGAGGCTTCGCGAGCATGGATTGAATCTTCTCCAGCGGCCCGGCGGCGGCCACCGACGCCGCGATCAGGGCAAGAAGGCAAAATAACCAGCGCCGGTTCACGATCGGTCAATCCCCAATTTTTCGAACAGCACCGGCGGTGACACAAAGCACATCTCGCGGGTCGCCATGTCAACCGCGACTTGCGTGGTTTTGGCGCGGGCAAGCCGATTTCCGGTGATGGCATCGGTGATCAGGTAATCGATCTTCAGGCGGTTCTCCCATTCGACAATCTCCGCGCGCATCTTTAGGCGCTGCCCGAGCGTGGCCGGCCGCACGTAGCGTAGGTGCATGTCCACGACTGGCCAAACGTAACCGGAGGCCTTCATCTGCAGGTAGCTATAGCCGATGGAATCGAGCAACAGGTCGCGGACGATTTCCAGGTATCTCACATAACGACCGTGCCAAACAATTTCCATCGGATCGAGATCGGAAAACTGTACTCGCGTTTCGGTCTCGGCAAACCAGCGGCGCGGCTCACTCATAGAGCTTCCAAGCACGCCGCCGGATGCGTTCCAGCAGCAGGCGCAGGTCCGGCTCCAACTTCCGATCTTCCTCAATGATGCTGATATCCGCGCTGAGGTGCTCCATCATGCTCTTCAGCGCCATCGACGGAACTGCGGACGGATTCACTTTACAGCGCAGCCACACACCCTGGCGGACGGTAATCAGCAGCGCCGCGGCCACCTGTTCGGTCAATTCCAGCACGCGCAAACAATCACGGGCGGCAATGGTTCCCAGGCTGACCTTGTCCTGGTTGTGACACTCGGTGGAGCGAGAAAACACCGATGCGGGCATGGTCAACTTGAGCGCTTCCGCTGTCCAGGCCGATACGCTGATCTGCAAGGCCTTGAGGCCGTGATTGATCGCCGCGCGCGGCCCTTCGGCGCCCGATAAATTGGGCGGCAGGCCATTGTTGTAGCGGCTGTCCACCAACAATGCCATCTGACGATCGAGGAGGTCGGCCAGGTTGGCGACCGCATTTTTCATGCAATCCATGGCAAACGCTATATGGCCGCCATAAAAGTGACCCCCGTACAGTACCCGTTCCGCCGCTGCATCGATAATCGGGTTATCGTTCGCGCTGTTGAGCTCGTTTTCGATCGATTCGCGCAGCCACGGTAGCGCGTCGGCGAGGACCCCGATCACGTGCGGCGCGCAACGAATCGAGTAGCGGTCTTGCAGACGCTTGCCGTTACGGGGGGCCCCGCCGCATGCCAAGTCCTGGTGCAGCCAAGCAGCCACGCGTTGCAGGCCCCGGTGCGGCTTGACGCTGAACAAGCCCGGATCGAAGTGGTAAGCGTTGCCGTCGAGCGCAAAGGACGCCAGCGCGGTAACGCGCGCGACCAAGCGGGTCAAATAATCGGCGCGAGAGAAAGCCAGACAAGCGAGCGCGGTCATCACCGCCGTGCCATTCATCACGGCCAGCGCCTCTTTCGGCCGAAGGCGCAGCGCTGCAATGCCGGCCTCAGCCAATGCCTCGGCCGCGTCTCTGGGTCCCTCGTCACCCCAGACTTCGCCTTCGCCGCACAGCACGGCGGCGAGATAAGAGAGGGGAGTCAAATCGCCGCTGGCGCCCACGGAGCCTTCCGACGGAATTCGCGGTAACACGCCGCATTGCAGCAGTCTGGCGATTTGTACCAGCAGTTCCATGCTGACGCCGGAAAATCCCTTGCACAACGACGCCAGCCGCGTCGCCATCACGGCGCGTGTTTGCGCGCGGGTAAGATACTCACCCAGGCCGCAGCCGTGATAGGTGTAAAGGTGGCGCGGCAATTCGGCGACCAGTTCCGGCTCGACCGGGACCGTGCACGAATCCCCAAACCCGGTCGTCACGCCGTAGATCATTCCATCTTGACTGAGCAAGCGGTCGAGAAAATCAGCGCCGCGCGCAATCGCGCGGCGGAATGGAGCAGAATCGGACAAGACCGCGCAAGCCGACTCGTGGGCGATGGCGACGATATCTTCAATCCGGAGCCGCCCTTGATCGAACCGAATAGCGCGGCGATTCATGTCGAGGTCAGCGCAGTCCATCAACCTTGTCCATCGCCGGCAACCGCCAGAAATCGTAAAAATTAAACCACTGCAACGGCGCGCGCAGGCAGAAATTCTCGAGCCGACGGGCGTATTCTGCAACCAACTGAGCGAGCGCTTCATCGCGGCCCTTTTGGGGTAGGCGGATCGAGTCGCGCAGGAGTTCAAAATGAATTTCCCAGGCACCCGCGGTGCGCACCGAAAACAGAAGATAAACCGGACATTGTAGCAGGCTCGCAAGTATGTATGGCCCTACGGGAAACGGCGCCGGCTCGCCCAAAAAGCTGGCTAAGGCCACCCGAGGTCTAGCCGATACCGGTATGCGGTCGCCGGCGATAGCAATGAATTCGCCCCGCGCTATTTTTTCTGACAGCCGGACCGCCGTCGCCGGCGATATCTCGGTGACCTGCATCAGGTTCAATTGACTCTCACGATTGAGCTGAGCCAAGAGCCAGTTAAATCTCCTGCTATGTTTCGTATGGATCAGGACGGTCAATTTAAGCCCGGCTTGTTTCGACGCCAGCCGGCACAGTTCGAGATTTCCAAGATGGCAACAAATCAGCAGAGCCCCGCGTTTTTTCCTAATTGGCGCCGCGATCTTCTCGCTGCCATGAACCTCGACGAGGTCGGTGCTGAATAGGCCGCTCCACAACAGCATCTTGTCGAGAAGCGTCTCGGCAAATGAGGCAAAGTGGCGCAACACGGTGATCGCCCCGGGTGTAATGCGAAGAGGACCGGCGAATGCCGCCAGCCGCCGGAGGTAACGCTTCGACGAATCTCTTGCCGTCGGTCTAGTGAGGAAGTACCAGAGTAACACCGGATACAGCACGACGCGGAACGCGCAGCGCCCCAGTACGCGGCCAACCCAAAACAGCAGGCGCGTACCGCCGACAAAGGTGATCTCGTTCAGTCTCGCCCAATGCCTGGGCCCGCCCACCGGCTCCCCCCGCATCACCGAGCGCTCCATCGCCGAGCGATTAATTTCGGCGCTCTCAGCAGCATGCCAAAGAACAAGGCAGCGTGCGCGCGCGAAATCAGGACGTTATCGAATCCGCGAAAATGAGAGACCCCGTTGCGCCAATAGCGCACGGGTGTGGGCAGGTTAATGATGGGCACTCCGTCCCAATAGAGCCGGACCAGCACTTCGATATCGAAGCTCATGCGTTCGCCGAATTTTCGCCGCGCATCGAGCGCCATGATGGCCGGCACAGGGTAGACCCGAAACCCGCACATCGAATCCTTGATCTCAAGAGACAGCGTGTTGATCCACACCCAAATATGGGTCAAATAGCGCGCGTAGTACCGCAGCCAGGGCACAGTTTGATCATACTGCGGACAACCGACGATCACCGCTTGCGGATGTGCGGCCGCTTGCTCCAGAAATCGCGGAATATCGGACGCGCGGTGTTGGCCGTCCGCGTCGATCTGGACCGCATGAGTGTAGCCCCCTCGAAGCGCCCATCGAACGCCCGTAAGCACGGCAGCGCCCTTGCCGCGATTGACGGTGTGCCGGATCAAGGTGAGGCTCGGGCCACTGGCGGTAACCAGCGCATCGAGGATCTTAGCGCACTGCGGCGAGCTGCCATCATCCACCAACAGACACGGCAATTTTTGTGCAACTACCCCGCTCACGACGCCCCGAACGGCAAAGCCGTGATTGTAGACAGGAACGATGACGCAAGGTCTAAACACGATCCGCTCCGAACAAGACTCGACCGCTGGCGTGATGCCCTGCCGGCGAAGTAATGTTAAAGGACAAACATGATTTGGCAGGCTCGTGTACAAGCTCCAGCGTGAAGGGAGATTCGGGGGGAATCACCCGGTGGAACTTTAGCGCGTGCAAGCCACGGAAGACCGGCGGCAAATCAAAGCACTGCCGCCCGTAGAAAATCACCCAATCGAGCTGGACCACGCCAGGGAGAATCGGCACGCTCGCGAAATGGCCTTCAAAGTAGAGGAGGTCACGAGGCGCGGTGAGCTCGAAGACCGCGCGCTCGGCGCCTTTCATGATGAGACGTTCAAGCGGACGTTTCGGGCAAGCGGTTTCGCCGTCGAGCAGAGCCCGGAGCGCTACCTGCGTGGTTTTCCCCTGCGCGTTTACCGGCAGCGCCTCGAGGTAACGCCAGATTCGCGGCAACCCGACGGGGTCTACGGCTGCGGCCAGTTCGGCGCGCAACAGCCGGTTGAACGCAAGCTTTCCTAACCGAGCGAGCTTTTTGCGTCCCTCATCGGATGGCACTATAAATACGGCCACTCGCTGCCGGCGCCCTTCGACAACTAGGGCGCGAGCCTCACTGACCATCGGCGAGGCCTTCAGCTGCTGTTCGATCGCGCTCAGCGAGATCCGCTTTTCCTCGATTTTTACTATTTGATCGATGCGCCCGCTGAGCAGGAAACGATGATCACCGAGGGCCACGGCTCGATCGGCCATCCGAAACCACTCGTTGCCGGGCAGATTCGGCGAGCGGACCTCGAGCACGCCCTCGTCCTCGTCGATGCGCCATTCAACGCCCGGGAAAGGCGTCCATTGCTCATCGGGCGCCGCAGGCTGGCGCCAAGCAATGCCGCCGGTTTCCGAGCTGCCGTAGATTTCAATAGGCACGGTTCCGAGTAATCGTGCGGTTTCCTGCGCAACGTCGAAGGGCAACGGCCCGCCGGACGAAAACACCGCGCGCGGTGGATGCGCTCCCATCAGCAAGGCGAGGGGTAGGCGTTTGAGATGGGCCGGGCCGGATACCAATGCGTAATCCCGCTTGGCAATCGCCGCCGCGATCTCACCAGGAAAGGAGAAGCTCTCCGCGTGGATGGCGCGTCCGGTGGTAAGCGGCCATAAGACATTGAAAAGCAATCCATAGATATGTTGGTGCGAGACGGTCGCGACGATCTCGGCAGGACCAAGCAAATGGCCAAATTGACTCTCGAGCGTCGCCACCTCGGCAGACAGTTGGGCGAGTTTTTTAGGAATGGCTTGTGCCACTCCCGTCGTACCCGAAGTGTAAATGACTAAACCCACGAAGTCCGGCCGTAAGCAATCGAAGCCCCCCGCGCGGACTGCCGCATCCTCAGCCACCGGTGTTAGCGGCTCCCATTCGGGCTCAAACTCGCCGACAAAGCCGTCCACGCTGCTGCCCAGGCTAGCGCAGGTCCGCGGCAGTTTGTCGGGAGGCAAGTAGATGGTTTTGCCCGCATGCCAGGCTCCGAACAATGCGGCAGCGAATTCGAGGCTATCACTGATATACAGAGCGAATGCGCGGCCGGATCCGCGCCTCAGCACCGTTTGCCAGATCTGCACCCGGGCGAGAAATTCCGCGAAGCCGACGGATTTTCCAACACGCCAGCCGATCCTCTGACAACGCGGGGAGTGCTTAGCCAAGGCGCTGAGCATATCGCGGTCAGGCATGGTTGCGCGTCTTGAAATGCGATCGCATGAGATATTCGCCGGCAAAGAGGAGTCCCATCAGCACGTAGGCGATCAACCCATTGTAAAGCAACCAGAGAGCGGCAGATGCCCAGAGCGCCGTCGTGAGCGCGATGGCGCCGTTGATGCCAAAAAAAAACACCAGACCTGTGTGACGCGACGCATGTAGCCGACAGCATGCGGCGGGAGTTCCGGCTCCTGAAGCCGCGCAAAACGCTCAACCATGCAAGGCGGGCGAATCAGGCTGTAGCTAAATACGCAAAGCATCGCCACATTCACCAACACTGGATAAAGCTTCAATGGCAGCGTTAGGTTGCTCCAGATGACGACCGTGGATAGCAACAGCGTTCCGCCCGTCCACCAGCGCGCGCCGGCGCTCTCTTTCAAGGTAGGTAGCCGCGTCAACCCGGCAACGATCAGGAGCCCGGCAAGGATGCGCGGTTCGACCGTGCTGTGACCGAGCCAGATCGCCAGCGGGTAGAGCAACGTGATCGAAGCCGTTAGCGGGATTGACACAGTAGCGCTTCAGTACTTTCCCAGCAGCCCCGCTAATGCGTCCACGACATCCTGAACGGTGCGCACGTTCTTGAAGACTTCTGGCTGCAGCCTTTTACCGGTCAGCTGATTCAGCTTCACGACCAGATCGACCGCGTCGATGCTGTCGATATCGAGATCGGTGTACAGGTTTGCCTCCGGGGTGATTTTCGCCTTGTCGAGCTCGAACATTTCGTGCAACACATCGACCATCCAGGGATAAATGGCGTCCTTGTCCGGTGTGCTTACCAGGCTCATATCGGTTTTTCCTCCCCTTATTTGGTCCTGTTACTCGCGATCATCGCGCCAAGCGACCGGATGGAGGTAAAATGACGACGGATCTCTTCCGCATCGCCGGATAGCGAAATGCCGTAACGCTTCTGCAGCGCGACTCCCAATTCAAGCGCGTCGATGGAGTCCAATCCGAGCCCGTCGCTAAACAACGGCGCATCGGCGTCTATGTCCGCTGGAGTGATGTCTTCAAGTTGAAGAACCTCGATGACGAGTTGCTTTATTTCTTCTTCAAGCGGCCGCATAGCGTGTGCTTTCCTGGCTAAAGTAGTCTTGCAAATGCGCGGTGAGATTGCGTGCGGCCATCGCAGGGCTGCCTGCGGCCATAATGAAAGGCCGAATATCGATGTCCTCTTTGACTTCAATCTTGAAACTTACCGGTTGCGCCGGGACCTGCCACCACTTGGTGCCTTTGCCCAAAAACCGAGGCGTGCACCAGATGAACACCGGAGTAACGTTGCATCCGGCGCGTACGGCGATGTTGGCGGCGCCCCGTTTTAGCGCGATAGACCCGTTGGCGGGAGTGCGCGTACCTTCGGGAAAAATGATGAGATTGCCGCCGCCGCGAACCGACGCAATGCACTTTTCCATCAGCCCGGTGCCGTAATCGTTGCGAATATATCCTGCAGCGCGAACCGGCGCGTGCATGAAAGGATTTCGCCAGAGGCCGTTTTTTACTATGCAATCGGCATGCTTGACGAACGCCATTAAGAACAGAACGTCGATCAGCGTGGGATGGTTGGCGAGAATCAGCATCCCCTGGCGCTCCAGACGTTCCAACCCGATGATCTCATACCGGAGCACGCCAAACGCGTGGATGAACGCAACAAAAGCACGGAAGGTAATGCGGATGAAACGACGAGCCATGACGGCACGCGTTCGACGCGCCGGAATAAAGATATTGAGGAGCGGGAAGATCAAGACGCCCCCGAGCCCGATTGAAAAAAGACTCAAGCCGGTGCCGAATATACGCCAATAGCGCCTAAACCTCTCTATCATTGCGGCTCCAAAACCACCTGCGTCCATCGGCTATTCGCTCGAGCGCGCGGTCTTTCCGTAGATGAAAACGTAAAAACTCTAAACCGGGCGGCAACCCGGCAGCCGGAATAGATCGTTCCGAGGCTACCGACCAGGTGAGCGAAACAACTTCACGGCCAGGTGGTTCCATTAGACAGGCCCAGGCATAAGGTTGCTCGTGACAATCCTTAAATTCCGAATATAGTTGAGGTAAAGGGCAATCGTACGCGACAAGCAGCACCGCGGGCTCGCCTTCCGCAAGCAAACCGCACGCCTCTATGGCGGCATGTTCGATACCGCTTTTACCCGCGGCCAACGCGATATTGCTCGCGTGATCGGCCCGCGCAATCGAGAACAGGCCGCCTATAGCATTATGGACGGACAAGCCAAAAGAGGTAGGAGAAAGCGGTTCATCCCTCGCAAGATCCAATAGTAGGCCGATAGACCGTGACACTTCTCCGTGGCGCGAGCTGAACACTGTTGGAACATCCTTTTTGGCACCTAGGCATCGATAGGCTACTTCAAGGGCCATTTTGCCAAGGAATCCGGCTCGCCGGCGGAGCAGCGGAGCCATCGGCTGAACCGCAGGCTCGGCGCTACCTTCGATGACAACGCCTCCCTTTGCCCATGCGACCCATGCCTCCTCCGTCTCCAGATTCGGAGCCCATGCCGCGTGGCATGCGATTGAGAAGGCAATTTCGTTTGAACTCACTACGACTGGATTCGATTTAGCGTTAGCGTTTCTCAGAGTACGGAACCGGTCGATCACCGATTAACAAGTTGGGGAAAAGGGATGTATCGGCCGCACATTTTGACTCAGGTAACTGTGCCAAGTCAAGAATAAAATGACATGCTGTTATGAGTCATAGAATTGATTTGTCGGGGCAACTTTATTTTTGTGCCATGAACGAACCCAAGACTCCTACAAGCGACCAGAAATGCCAACTTGAGCTTTGCTTACGGAAGAATTTTAGTTCATCGTTTTAAAATTGTATTTTTGCAAAAAAACGGTCCGAGTTACGAAACGGCGCTTGTGGCTTGTTGCAGCGTAAACGCGCCGCTGTAAAGCGCGCGGCCGACAATGACCCCTTCTATACCGTCTTTTTTCAATGGCAGGAGCCTGCGGATGTCTTCGAGAGTCGCCACTCCTCCTGACGCGATAATCGGAATCTTGACTGCCCGCGCGATCTTGCGGGTCTCTCCGATGTTGACACCTTCCCGCGTGCCGTCACGGCTGATATCCGTGTAGATGATGCGCGAGGCGCCGTCCTGTTCCGAGCGCTTTGCCAACTCAACGGCGTCCATGTCGGTCGTCTCTTTCCAACCCTTGACAGCGACTCTGCCGTTACGGGCGTCGATACCCACGACGATTTTTCCCGGGAAGCTCCGGCAGAGCATGCGCAGGAACTCTGGGTTGGCGTATGCCGCAGTACCGATCACCACACGCGCGACACCCCACGCAAAGGCCGCCCGGACTGCTTCGGCCGAGCGCAAACCGCCGCCTAGTTCGACGGTAAGGTTGGTTTCTCGGCATATTGCCGCCACTTCACGGCTGTGGACCGGATGGCCCTCGACCGCCCCGTTCAGGTCAACAACGTGAATGAAAGCGGCGCCTTCTTTCATCCAGTGCCGCGCCGCTTCCAGCGGACTGTCAAAATAACTGGTCTCCTTGTCCATTTCGCCTTGAAACAGCCGCACACAGCGGCCGTCTTTGATGTCGATGGCGGGAATGATCAGCATGGCTCTACCGCGATGCCACGAACCGGCCGAAGTTGGCGAGAATTCTTAAACCTACTTCCTGACTTTTCTCCGGGTGGAACTGGCAGGCAAACAGATGCTCGGTGGCGATGCTCGAGACAAAGGAGTTGCCGTAGTCGGTGGTGGTCGCAATGATCGAGGAATCGTCGGGCACGGCAAAGAACGAGTGGACGAAGTAGACGTAATCGCCGCTCGAAACGCCTTCCAGAAATGCCGACTCCTTTTTCTTTTGGATGCGGTTCCAGCCCATGTGAGGGACCTTGAGACCGTTTGCGGAATGAAAGCCGACGACTTTGCCGGAAAAGAGATCCAATCCTTTTTGCTTGCCGAATTCCTCGCTTTCGGAAAACAGTAATTGAAACCCCAGACAGATGCCGAGAAAGGGCTTTTTCTCTCGCACAACCTCTCTGATCGACTCGATGAGTCCGAAGCGATGGAGATTTTCCATGCAAGCATGGAACGCCCCGACCCCGGGCAAGACGACGCCGCGCGCGGAGGCGATCTTTTCCGCGTCGCGCGTCACCTGGACGTCGAACCCGACACGCTCAAATCCTTTCTGGACGCTGCGGAGATTACCCATGCCATAATCAATGATGGCGATCATGTGCGCTGCTCGTTTTCCGTTTCTCTGGCTTGACCTTTTTTTTGAACGTTTTGAACTGCTGGAACGGCTGGAACGATTTGCAAGCCAGCCTCAAACTCACAGGCTACCCTTGGTCGACAAAACACCTTTGATCCGTTCGTCGACACTCGTGGCCGCGTCCATCGCCCGCGCGAAAGCCTTGAAACAGGCCTCGATGATGTGGTGCGGATTTTCGCCTCGAATCACGTCAATATGCAGGTTCATCCCCAACTGATTGGCAAAAGCCTGAAAAAACTCATGCGGCAGATCGGTATCGAAGCTGCCCACACGGCCAGGGCGGATTTTTACATTGTAAGAGAGATAGGGCCGGCCGCTCAAATCCACCACAACTTTCGCCAGGGTTTCGTCGAGCGGACAACTGGCTTCGCCGAAGCGACGAATCCCGTGCTTGTCCCCGAGCGCCTCTTTAAAAGTCTGTCCCAGCGCCAACCCGACATCTTCAACGGTGTGATGGTAATCCACTTCGATATCGCCCTTGGCCTGGATTTCGATATCGAACAACCCGTGGCGGGTAAAAATATCCAACATGTGATTGAAAAAAGGCATGCCCGTGTCGACTTTGGCCTGCCCACTGCCATCCACATTCAAGGCGACCCGGATTTCGGTTTCTTTCGTCTTCCTTTCTAGTTGTGACTTCCGTCCCATGCTCTCCTCCTATGCAGGCCACGCCACTGGCTTATGGCGATGGCTTATGGCGTATGGTTCGATCTATATGCGATAAGCTATGAGCCATATGAGCTAACGTAAGGTCGGAATTCAACTTCATTTAATAAAGCGCGCCTCGACGGCCCGCGCATGATCGTCGAGCCCTTCCAAGCGGGCCAGACGCGTAATCTTGGGCGCCAACGCCCGCAGCGCTTTTTCTTGCGCCTGGATGATCGTCGTTCGCTTGAGGAAGTCGTAGGTGCCCAGCGGCGAGAAGAATCTCGCGCTGCCGCCGGTGGGAAGCACGTGATTCGGGCCGGCCAGATAATCTCCTAACGGCGGCGTCGAATACGGTCCGATGAATATCGCCCCCGCGTTGTGTATGGCGCGCGACCACTTCAACGGTTGTTTCACCATCAACTCGACATGCTCCGGCGCAATCACATTGGCAATACCCACGGCTTCGGCCAACCCCCGCGTCACAATAATCGCTCCGTACTTTTCCAAGGCCTTGAGCGTTATGGTCCGACGCCTGGTCTTTTGCAATTGGGTCTCAATGGCTTTTTGGACTCCGAGGGCGACAGCCATCGATGGGGTCACACACAGCGCTGCCGCAAGCTCGTCATGCTCGGCTTGCGAGAGCATATCCGCGGCGACATATTCCGGATCCGCGCTGCCGTCGGCCAAGAGAAGGATCTCACTCGGACCGGCGATGGAGTCGATATCGACCTCGCCGAAAACAAGCCGCTTGGCCGTGGCGACGAAAACATTTCCCGGTCCAACGATCTTGTCCACCTGCGGAAAGGTTTCGGTGCCAAAGGCCAGCGCGGCAATAGCTTGCGCGCCGCCGACGCGAAAGACCCTGTCGACGCCGGCGATTTTCGCCGCGGCAAGAATAATCACCCCGTCATCGCCCATTGGCGACGTCATGATGACTTCCTTCACGCCCGCGATCTTCGCCGGGATGACGTTCATCAAGACCGTCGACGGATAAGAAGCTTTGCCGCCTGGAACATAGACACCCACCCGATTCAAAGGCGCAATCCTCTGCCCGAGAAAGATCCCGAGCGGGTCACGGTAACGCCAGCTTCGTTGCAGCTGTCGGCGGTGGAACGCCGCGATCCTTTTCGCCGCAAAACGCAGTGTGCGCAGATCCGCCACCGGCACTCGCACCGTAGCCCGCTCCAATTCAGCCGGCTTGACTTCGATCGTTGAGCGATTTAACCGAACGTGATCAAAGACCCGCGTGTAGTGCAGTAAGGCGCGGTCACCCTGCCGGCGAACCGAACGGACAATCTCGGCGACGCGCTTCTCAACACCACCTTCGCGCGTACCCCGACGCCCCAGAATACGCCTCAGCAGGGATTGGAATCCCGGCTCAGTGGTCCGAATCAATCTGACCCTCATCCCCGTGCGCCGATTTTAGATTTTGGATTTCCGATTTTGGATTTCACTATTTTAACCCTGCAGCCCTTCAACCTTGAACCCGCTGGATCGCCGCCCCCAGTGCCAAAAGTTTCTTTTCAATGTGCTCGTAGCCGCGGTCCAAATGATAGACCCGGGACACCTCCGTCTTACCGTTGGCAACTAAGCCGGCGAGGATCAATGACACGCTGGCCCGCAGATCCGTGGCCATGACCGGAGCTCCGGACAATTCTTTCACCCCACGCACGACCGCCCGGTTCCCCTCCAGACGAATATCCGCGCCCATGCGGTCGAGTTCCTGAGCATGCATGAAGCGGTTCTCGAATATGGTTTCTGTGATGACGCTGACGCCGTCCGCGACCGCCATGAGCACCATCATTTGCGCCTGCAGATCGGTCGGAAAGCCGGGATAAGGGAGCGTCGTCACGTCAACGCTTTTGATCCTACCGTTCCCCGTGATCCGGATGGCTCCGCCGTCTGGAGTGATCGAGACGCCGGCTTCTTTAAGCTTAATCAGAAAGGCGTCCAGATGCTCCGACCGAGCGTCTTTCACCACGACCTCGCCGCCGGTCAAAGCGCCCGCGATAATGAAGCTGGCCGCTTCTATGCGGTCCGGGATAACACGGTGGGTCACGCCGGTGAGCGAACTTACCCCGTCAATGCGAATGATGTCGCTACCGGCGCCGACGATCTTGCCGCCCATCAGGTTTAAAACCCGAGCCAAATCTTCGATCTCCGGCTCCTTGGCGGCGTTCTCGATAACCGTTGTTCCTTCGGCCAACGTCGCGGCCATCATCAGGTTCTCGGTTGCGCCGACGGACGGCAGATCGAGATAAATCCTCGCGCCGCGCAGCTTTTCAGCCTTGGCTTCGACATAGCCGTGTATTTGCAGGATGGTCGCGCCCATCTCGGCCAACCCCTTCAGATGGAGATTGACCGGACGCGTCCCGATCGCGCATCCCCCGGGTGTTGAAACCCGGGCATGGCCAAAACGAGCCAGCAGCGGTCCGAGAACCAAGAATGACGCGCGCATCGTTTTCACCAAGTCGTAGGAGGCCTCGAAATTCTCCACCCGCTGCGCTCGAAGCACGAGATCTCCGGAGCCGGTGAGCCATGCTTGCTTATCCACAGCGACGCCCAAGCCCGCGAGCAATTTGAGCGTTGTATGAATATCCAGAAGGTTTGGAACTCGCTGGTAAACACAGGGCTCCGGGGTCAACAGCGACGAGATTAAAATCGGCAGCGCGGCATTCTTTGATCCGCTGACAAACACCTCGCCTTCCAGGCGGCGGCCTCCGTTTATGATGATTTTATCCATGTTTGAACTTTTATGGTGTTAATCCTGGGAAGGCATGTCCTGAACATCGGAGTGAGTCATATTTTCGTCGCGACAATCACGCGCTCCAGGCCGGCGTAGTCCCGATTCACGGACGCGGGGCCATAGGAGCCGGTCGCGGCGAACAGCTCTGTGACAGCCGCGCCGGTACCGGCGCCGATTTCCAGCACGATCCGGCCGCCCTTCTCGAGATGTCTACCGGCCCGCTGGACTATCCACCGGTAAAAATCCAGACCGTCCGCTCCCCCGTCCAGAGCGGTCATGGGTTCCCAATCACGAATCTCCGGCGCCAGCGCTGCTAGATCGCTCCTGCGGACGTAGGGAGGATTGGAAACGATCAAGGCGAATTTCTCTTTTGGCCCGGCGATGGCCCTAAATAGATTTCCAGACACAAAACGAACGCTATTGGCCACGCCGTGTCTCGCGCTGTTACGCCGCGCTACGTCCAACGCGCGAGAAGAAATATCCACGGCGACAATCTCCGCCTGGGCGAGCTCTCTGGCCAGACAGACGGCGATCACTCCGCTTCCTGTGCCAAGATCGAGAATTTTGGTTGAACCGGTCTGCGGAACGCTCCGCAAACACTCCAGCGCGATTTCCACCACCAGTTCAGTTTCCGGTCGCGGTATCAGAACATCGGGCGTAACCAAGAAATCCAGCGACCAAAATTCTTTCTGCCCCGTGATGTATGCCACCGGTTCGCGCCGCGCCCGCCGCACCAACAGGCCCTGAAGCTGCCGTTCTCGCTCGGCACCTAAAGGCGCGTCTAAATGGCTATAAAGCTCTGCCCGGTCGATTTTCAAAACGTGACGCAACAGCACTTCGGCGTCCGTTTGGGCGCTTGCAACACCGGCATCCCGTAAAATACGTATCCCCTGAAACAACGCGCGGCCGGAAGTCAACGGCTCGCTTGCAGCGTTTTGAACTTCCATGACCGCTCTCTTAGCCGGCCGCCTTGAGTGTTTCCGCTTGATAGTGGGTGATCAACGCCTCCACAACCTCATCCAGCTCTCCCTCCATGACGCGATCGAGCTTGTATAAGGTAAAATTGATCCTGTGATCCGTCAGTCGCCCTTGCGGAAAATTGTAGGTTCGGATGCGCTCGCTGCGATCGCCGCTCCCGACCATCAGTTTTCGTGTCGCTGCGATTTCCGAGCGCTGCTCTTCCTGCTTCTTCTCGAGCAAGCGGGCCCGAAGAATCTTCATTCCTTTGGCCCGGTTTTTGTGCTGTGATTTTTCGTCCTGGCAGGACACGACGATCCCCGTGGGCACGTGCGTGATGCGGACAGCGGAGTCCGTTGTGTTGACGCTTTGACCGCCCGGTCCGGAGGAGCGAAACACATCGACTCGGATCTCTTTGGGGTCGATGGCAATCTCCACCTCGTCGGCCTCCGCCAGCACCGCGACGGTCACGGCGGACGTATGAATGCGGCCCGACCCTTCCGTCACCGGCACCCTCTGGACGCGGTGCACTCCGCCTTCGAACTTTAGCCGGCTGTACGCGCCCTGTCCCTCGATACTGACGATAATTTCCTTATAGCCGCCGAGTCCCGTCGGATTGGAGCTCATGATTTCCACGCGCCAGCCACGCGATTCGGCATAGCGGCTGTACATTCTGAACAATTCACCGGCGAACAAGGCGGCCTCCTCCCCACCCGTGCCGGCGCGAATTTCCAGGATAACGTTCTTATTGTCGTTGGGATCTTTGGGAAGAATGAGAATTTTAAGTCGATTTTCGAGCTCGTCCTTGCGCTGCCGCAGCGCCGCCAGTTCTTCTTTGGCGAGCTCGCGAAGCGCTTCGTCTTTCTCCTCCAGGAGCAGCCGGTTGTCCTGGATCTCCTGTTCCACTTTTCGCCATTCGCGAAAGCACGAGACAATCTCTTCCAGTTCGGCCCGCTCCTTGGCGAGTTTGGAGTATTCCCTCTGTTGGTTCAGGAACTGGGGATCCAACATGAGGCTTTCCAACTCTACATAGCGCTTCTCGACTTCGGATAATTTGTCAAGCATAGATACTGCCAGAATGGGTTCGACGCGGCGCGACAATAAAAAAGGGCAAAGGGAAAGCCCTTTGCCCTTTCGGTACGGCGAGCACTAGCCAATCACATTCAGCCCCAATCCTCCGCTGTATGATTCAGTTCTTGATGCCGTATTTCTTCCTGAATTTCTCGACGCGACCTGCGGAGTCGACCAACTTCTGTTTTCCCGTAAAGAAAGGGTGGCAGTTTGAACAGATTTCCACGTGGATATTCCCCACCGTGGAGCGGGTCTCGACGACATGACCGCAGGCACACGCGATGGTAGCCGGTTTATATTCCGGATGAATGCCTTGTTTCATAAAATTCCTCGCGATCGGGTAAAATTTATAACATAACCGGGAGGTCTCTTCAAATACCCTGGAGGATCGTTCGAAGTTCCCGTAAGTACGGCGTTTTTTGTTTTTCTCAAGGTACCGCGCCGCTCCAGCGTCACCCGGTCCCCTTTTGGTCTGGCAATTTATTAGATTGCGTAGGATTCGCTAAGCCACTAAACTATGTGCGCTAATAGCCTTGAATATTTAGAAGTTCACCAACACGGAGCCAGTCATGACAGCGAATGGAGATTTTGTACCCAACGTCCCGCTCACAGCGGCGGAGACAGGTCTGGATTTCGGCTTTCTTGCGGATCTCGCGCTAAAGACCGTCTATACCGATGCTAACGCCACCACCGAGCGGATTGGCGAGAAACTCAAAGTACCCGTCCCCGTAGCGGAGGAATTGCTTCAGCACCTGTACCGGGAAAAATTCGTCGAAATCCGAGGGCTCATCAGTTACGGCAACAACCGCTACGGCATGCTCGACCGCGGCTGGCAACGGGCCCAGCGCCTGCTCGATATGAATGGCTACATCGGCCCCGCGCCGGTTTCGCTTCAAGCCTACAGCGACATGATAATCCGCCAAAGCGCGGCGCGAGAGGCGATCAACCCGGAGGCCGTTCGGCAGGCCATGTCGGCTCTCGTGCTGCCGGAAAATACCGTTCAGACGCTCGGTTTGGTAGCTCACTCGCGCCGCAGTCTTTTCATGACCGGCCCTTCCGGCAATGGTAAGACGACCATTGCTACCGCTTTACACAGCGCGCAAGGCGGCAGCATCTGGATTCCCTACGCCATCGAAGTCGACGGACAGATCATCAAGGTTTTTGACCTGCACAATCATCAGCCTGTGCCGGCCGGAGATTTCGGGCGATATGATGGCCGCTGGATCCGCATTAAACGTCCTTTGGTCGTCGTCGGCGGCGAGATGACGATTGAAACTATGGATCTAATCTACAGCGACGCGGTCAAATTTTATGAAGCGCCGTTTCAAATGAAAGCCAACGGCGGGACGCTCGTCATTGACGACTTCGGCCGCCAGCGCGTCGAGCCACACGACCTTTTGAACCGCTGGATCGTTCCGCTCGAAGGACGCGTCGACTATCTTACCCTGCATACCGGAAAAAAGATCGAGGTGCCGTTCGAGCAATTGCTCATCTTCGCGACCAACCTCGACCCGAATGATCTCGTCGACGATGCCTTCCTTCGGCGGATGGGATATCGGCTTTTCGTGACCGAGCCAAACCGCCAGACCTATACCGACATCTACAAACAGTACGTGCAGTCCAGCGGTTTCAATTATGATGCCGCGCACCTGGAATTCCTTTTCCGCCGCTATGAAGAAGAGCATCGGCCGCTGCGCGGCTGCGAACCGCGAGACCTCGTCCAACGCTGTCTGGAGATCTGCCAGTACGAGCGCCGCCCTAAAATTCTTTCGCCCGAACTCCTCGATTTGGCGTGGCGGAACTATTTCGGAAATCGCCCTTCGTCCGGTTGAGGCGGGGTCAAAATTTGCCGCTACTCGCCCTCTCATTGCCGGCCGGGGGGCACCGGAGATCGCAAGGCGTCCGCAATCTTTGCGAGCACGTCGTCCAGCTGGTACGGCTTCATGATTAGACCGCTGATCTCCCCACTCGCCATCGCCCCTTCGAGTTCGGGGGTGATAGTGCCAGTGGCAAAAATAGCCTTTAGCCCGGCCGCCTCTGCTTTCATTTTCAAGAATGTTTCCCATCCGTTAAGCTTCGGCAGTCCAATGTCCAAGACGACGACCGCGATCTCCTGTTTATGGCGCGAAAAGATATCCACCGCCTCAGCGCCATCATTGGCGACCAAGAGGCGGTAGCCTTCGCTTTCCAGAAAAGTTTGCATCAGCGCCAGCTGCCGGGGGTCGTCTTCGACGAAGAGAACGGTTTCGACGGCTCCGGCCGAGCGCATATCTTTCTGCGGGGGAATCTTCATCTTGTTCGCGAGCATGCCACCGGCAACAAGGGGCTCAGCTGATCGCATTTCCTAAAGGGCAAAATACCAAGCAGCAAAGGCGCGTTCAACGGACTTTCCAGACAGTGTGGATCACTGGAACTGTGTTTGCTTTGATGGGATGCTGGAACGAGGTTGCGCCGATCAAGCGGGGGTCTGTTAAACGCGCCGGCGCGCTGAATTCCGCTTGCAATGGCACGCAGCCGATATAGAATCCCGGTCTCGTTGGCGCCCGCGTTCCGCGCCTATCAGTCAGAGGTGATCTATGGTTCATTCAGCCAAGCGTTCCAATCTTTTCGCCACCGCTTTTTTGCTCTGGAATCTGGCGACGCTCCCCATGGCGCAAGCGCAAGAGAAAATCCTCATGTCCTACGGTGGATTCAATGAAACCGTCGGACCGATGTGGGTCGCGGTGGACAAGGGTTTGTTCAAAAAGTACGACCTCGATGTTAACATGATCCAAGTCCGCAGCGGACAGGTAAGTTTGAGCGCTTTAATGTCAGGCGATGTCCAAGCCTTTTGGCCTGCGCTTTCTTCGGTTCTCAGCGGCGTCTCCGGCGGAGCAAAAATTGGCTGTGTCGCGTCTGCTTTTAATAGGATAGCCCGTGAGCTGATCGTGCGTCGGGAGATCGATTCGCTCACGGCGCTGCGAGACAAGAGCTTTGGCGTGCAGAGCATTGGTGGAGGATTTTGGCTTCAGACGATGATCGTGTTGGATCGACTCGGCGTGGATCCGGACAAAAACGGGTTGAAAATGCGGGTGATCGGCGATGAGCCGACGATACTGCAAGCCCTCCTCGCCTCAAACGTTGACGCAGCAGTCATCACCTACGCTTCTGCAGCGGTGGCTAAAAGGGCCGGGCTGCGCTCTCTGGCCAACACCGCGGAACTACGCGTGCCCTATCAAGGAACCGGTATCTGCACTCGAAGCGATCGGATTACGAACTCTCCGGACCTCATCATGCGACTGGTAAAAGGCATGGCTGAAGGCGTCGCGTTTATTCAAGAGGCGCGCAACAAACGTGAAGTCATGGGGGTCTTGAAAAAAAATCTTCGCCTAGGCACCGATCAGGACGCCGAGACCTCTTACAACACCTTGCGCCTGGTATCGACGCTTGATATTGCCCCCGATCCCGAGGCGTGGAGAAATGTTCAAAGATATGTTTCTCGAGTGAATCCAAAAGTCGCTCAGGTGGACATCCATCAGATCATCAATGGCAGCTTCGTGAAAAGTCTTGAAGATAGCGGCTTTTTGACTGAGCAGCGAAAAAAAGCGGGACTGTAAATAACGACGAGTCTCGAGTTTCGAGTCGCGGGTTTCGGGTTTAACTCGAAACTCGCAACTCGAAACCCGGAACCGCGAAAGCGGAGGACCTATGCACGGCGGCAAGGCATTGGTGAAGATTTTCGAACGGGCGGGCGTGGATTATATTTTCTCGTCTCCCGGGACCGAGTGGCCTCCGGTTTGGGAGGCGCTCGCCGAGGCCCGGGACGAAGGCGCGCAGGGTCTCGGATATATTAACTGCCGGCACGAAGCCGCGGCTGTCGCCTTGGCCTCCGGCTACACCAAGGTCACCGGGAAGCCGCAGGCGGTGTTGCTCCACGCGACGGCAGGGCCGCTGAATGCGGCGATGTTTCTCCGCGCGGCCTATCAGGAACGGGTCCCCATGGTCATCTGCTGCGGCGAGTCCTCTGCCTTCGGGGAAGAGCGCAGGCTGCCGGACCCAGGAAACCAGTGGGTCCATGATCTTACAGACATCGGCGGCCCCGCGGAGCTTCTCCGGCGTTGCGTCAAGTGGAGCGAGCGCGTGACCTCCTCGGCGATTCTGGTGCCGTCGGTGGAGCGGGCGATGCAAATCGCCGTCGAGCCGCCCGCGGGGCCGGTGTTGCTCGGCGTGCCGTTCGAGTGCCTCTTGGATGAAGTCTCTTTACCCGACAACAGCAGGCCCAATCGAGTCGCGCGTGCGTTTGCCATCGACGGGCAGGCAATAGAAGAAGCGGCGGAAGCCCTGCTGCGCTCCCAGCGCCCCGTTCTTATCACCGAGCATGCCGGGCGAGATGCGGCGGTGGTCAATCTTCTGGTCGATCTTTGCGAGTCGCTCGCGGTTCCGGTTATGGAATCTTTTCGGCCGGCCTTTTTGAATTTTCCCCGCAATCATCCTCTATACCTTCCTTATGATCCGCGGCGCATTGAATCGGCCGATTTGGTGCTGATTGCGGACGCCGTCACTCCCTGGTACCCGATCGGCAAGGGACCCCATATCGACGCTAAAGTGGTTTTCCTCGGTGATGAGTATCCCTATTCGAGGCTGCCCTTTTGGGGTTACAAAATCGACTTGGCTTTGGTTGCTTCCCCGGCGGTAACCTTGGCGCGGCTACTGGCCCGAGTAAAGGCATCGGAAGGATTTGCCGGAAACCGGGCCGTTTACGCGGAGCGCTCGCGGCAAATTCATCAGGAACACGACACCCGGTTCGCAGCGATGCAACGCGAGGCGACAGATCATAAAAATGACATTCCCGTCGATCCGCGCTGGCTCTGCCAAGCGCTGAATGAATCCCTGCCCCCAGACGCGATCGTCGTCGAAGAAACAACCGTGCATCGAACGCTGATCCAAAACATGATTCCGCGCAGTCAACCGATGTCGTATATCGCTCGTGTGACGGGCGGCTTGGGGGTCAGTCTGGGCTATGGGCTCGGCGTTAAGCTGGCTCTCAAACAACAACCGGTCTTTGTGCTGATCGGCGATGGCGGGTTTCATTATAATCCGGTGCCGTCATGCTTAGGTTTAGCTCAAGAATACAATCTGCCCATCACCGTGGTCGTGTTTAACAACCAGCGCTATCTTTCGATGGAAAGGGGGCTGCTCAGGTATTATCCCGACGGCGCTGCCAAAAAAACCGGGATTCACTTTGGCGGTCCCATCTCCCCCAACCCCGAGTACCGTCTGTATGCGGAGATCTATGGCGGGTACGGTGTTCGAGTAACCAGTCCAACCGAGATTCAACCCGCAATCAGCCGGGCTCTGGAACGGAACGCGGCCGGAAAGTTGGCCGTCATCGATGTGGTTTTGAGCGATTACCTGCCGCGGCAATGATTGCCTCCAGGTTTTCTCCTCGGAGCGCGGCAGAGCAACTCCTCTCGAAAGGAGGAAGAGAGCAGTGTCAAAGGCTATTTTATTACCGCCGGCTAAATTGTCTTCAATACTGATCGCTCTCATTCTCAGCACTATTTGTGCGAGCGAAGCTTCCGCCGCTGAAAAATTCAGGGTCGGTTTAACCACCAAGGATTTCGGTTATCTGCCGCTTTTTGTCGGTGTGCGGGCAAAATACTTCGCCGACGAAGGCCTCGATCTTGAGTGGATCGTCGTTCGGTCGAACGTCACGACTGCCGCGCTCATCGCGGGAGAGCTCGATGTTGCCGCCTCCGCCGGTTCGGCTATGAGAACCGCAGCCAGAGGCGCCGATCTAAAAGCGATCTTTTTCCCTTATCAAAGGTGCACCTTCGTTCTGATGGGCGCTCCAGCGGTTAAAACGGTTCAGGATCTCAAGGGGAAGGTGATCGGCAACAACGCTCCCGGCAGCACCACCGAGCTTGCGGCCAAAATGGTGCTTGAGCATCACGGGTTGAATCCGCAAAAGGATGTCACCTTCTTCCTGGCCGGCGGTGCTGAAACCGCGGTTCTGGCGATGCAGCAGGGGATCATTCACGCGAGGCCGCTCAATCCTGACGCGGCGTTTCTGTTAAAGAAAAAGGGCTTCAATGTGCTTGCCGTGCTCGCCGACCTTGGCCCTTGGCCGTGGGCGGGATACGCAACGGCCGGCCCTAAGCTCGCGCGGGAGCGCGACAAGATCAAGCGGTGGACTCGCGCCATGGTGAAAAGCCTGCTCCACATGGTCGACAAGAGAGAGGACACCATTCGGATCGCGCTTCAGGAGTTCAATCATCCGCGCGATGTCGTGGAGGACGCGCTCAACGTGTCCGTGAAAGCCATTGATCGCAACAATCCGGGTGGCGCGACCGAAGAGTCTCTGCGGAGAAATATCGAACTCACGATTGCCGAACCGTTGAATCTCAAACAGCCGCCGCCGATTTCCAGGCTGGTAGACTTTTCCGTTCTGAAAGAAGTGCAAGCGGAGCTGGGGCTGCGGGGGAAATGATGAGAGAAGATCGACGATAGAAGATCGCACGCAATCCGACCTCAGCGCGCGAGGAGCCTGAGCTTGTTCTTTGCATTCTTGCCGACCTTATTGCGGGGAAATTTGGCGGCGACATGCTCCAGCAGTTCTTGTCCAAGGTTGCGCTCTTCGCCGGAGCGTTCCGCCAGATTGAATCCCACGGCAAACAATTCTTCCGGGGCGAGACTCCTTTCCTTTTTGAGCGCTTCGAACAACGGGTAGGTCGATTTCCGGTAAAGATCAGTCAGCGTTTCGACCGCCGGGTGCTGGCGGTGGGTCGCCAGCGTGTGGCAGTGAAGTTTGAGCAGCGCCAGGGCAAAGTGATATTTATTCTCCGGCTGGATCTCGGGAAACTCCTTTAGCAGCACCAGAAATGCGGCCGCTTCTTTGTATTTCTTAGCTTTGAGCAATCGCGCGCCTTGAGCCGCCACTTGTTCGTACGCCTGCTCGCCGTCGGCTTGTTTCAGCACGTGCATGAGAGCGGTTTGAATGCGGTCTTCCGCTCCAACGGCCGCCTGCAGCCGCTTCCATAACGAATCCAAAACGTCCTGCCGCCATCTGCCCTCGAACGAAGGCAGCAGTTCGGCGATGCTCCACGCCTTGCTGGCATCATTGCACGCGACCAGCTCTTTAATGAGCGCGGCGCGGGCTTCGGGAATCTTGCGCAGCGAGCGCGCCGCAATTTCACGCCTCCGGTAATCGGGATCGCCCAATTGCTCGATCAGAGTGCGGACCGCGGCCGGCGAGCTGACGTCCCCCATTTTTCGTAGCGCGAACTTCTGGACCTCTGCATGAGGGCTGGCGAGAAGTCTGGAAAGCACCGCCCGCGAGTCCTCCGGCAGCGGATGCGCGTCGAGTAGCTCCACGGCCAACCGGCTGACCTCGGAAAATTCCGCCTCTTCGAGCAACGCAAACAGCTTCACGTGCTCGTCTTTGCGCAACTCCTGTTGTCGTAGACAGTGGAATAAGGCCGCCACCGCGTGCGAGCGGACGCTGGGATGATGTTCGACGCCTATAAATCTAAAGAGCCATCGCCGCGCCTGGGTCCGCCCGAGCTGCCCTAATAGCCGGATCACAGACACCAAAGCCGGCCTCTGCTCTTTCACATCCAGCGACGCGGCAAAATTCTCGAGGTCCTGGTAAAGCAGATCTTGGTCTTTCGCATCGAGTTCACGGATTGCCGGTGTCATCAAGTCACAGACGACTCTATTGAACTCATCGCTGCCGGATAAGAGCATCTGCAGCAACGCTTTGAAAGCCGATCTGCCGCGTACCGCCGAGAGCACGCGAGCGGCGCTTAATTGCCACGACCGCGAGGCGGCGGACGGATTTTGCAGCAACGGCTGGACCGCTGCCTGGCCGGCTCGGGTCAGCACTCGGATCGCGCGCTCTTGAACCTCTCTCTCGGGATCTTCGAGGAGGCCGAGGAGCGGAGCAACCGCATTCTTGGGCGCGATCCCCTCGAAGTAGCGAACGGCATAATCTTTTAAAACCGGGTTGGGATCCTTCAGCAGCTTCGCGGCCGTTTTAACGATTTGCGAACTATCCAGTTTGAGACCGCCCAAAACCAGCAGGCAGGCACAGCGCTGCTCAACGCTGCCTTTCTCGACGAGCGTCAGCAATTGTCGAAGCGTGTTGTCCATGTCCTTTTATCAATGCGATCCCACGTGAGAAGTCAAGCCATGGGCTGCGCCTTCGCCTTGGTAATCAATGGCTAGGCATTGACTGATTTTACCAATGCGAAGCAGCTGAGATCCCAGTTGAATCGAGAATGGACCATTGAAGATGGCTATCTTCTACCAACGATCCTCAATTCTCGATTTGTTATGCGGTCTCGGGAGCAAAGAAGGCAAGCGTGCGCATTTCGATACTTTCGCGCGGCGGAGCATCCGGAGGACTCGTAGGATCGTCGAAGGCGCAGTGCGCGGTCCAGCGTGCTCGCCCATCCTTTGCCGAATCGAAGGTCTTGAAGACGAGCGCTTCGTTTCGCTGCATATTCGGGAAGTAGTACCAAAGGTGATCGGGATTGAACGTCATGTGGTAAGTTTCGCCAACCCGGTCCGGGTACACACGCGCACTCGCGATCAGTTCCTTCGTGCCCAAGCTGCGTGCATCGGCGATCGCCAGCGGTTCGCTCTGCACGGGTTTTCTAATGGGCCGCCACACCTGGACGACCGCAAAACGGTTTTGCAGGAGCGCATCTGCCTCACCCGGCAACAAGTCGCGCACCCGCTGCGGACCGGACCATTCGGTATAGTCGTTGTGGGCGTTACGCACCGGGCCGCTGATTAGCTTCTCTTTCTGTGTTCCGGTATCGGCGGAGCGCAGCGTGTGGTCGAAAACCAAGACCCGCTTCGCGCCGGAGGTTTCTTTGACCAATTGTTCAGTTTCCTGGTAGTACACTGACTGAACCTCGTCTTCATCATAGAAATCGCGCATTTTGGTGTCATGCCTAACGAAAACAAATCCTTCACGCTCCAGCGAGAACTGATCGACGATGGGCCGGCCGTTGTAAATGTTTACCGTGTACCCTTGGTATTTGCCTTTGCGCTCAGAACCGAGCTGCCTCGAATAAGTCGCCGGTTTTTCTCCCGTGTCGACGAGATAGTTGAGCGATGCCTCAACGAAATCTTTTGCCATGACAACTCTCCTTGTCGGTTCGAGGATCGAAGGTCGAGATGCGATCCTCTATACCTATGCTCGATCTTCGCTTCTGTCTGAGCCGGCGCCAGGTAGCATTTCACAGGGCGTCTGCCGCGGGCCGAGACTCTCGTAGTACTCGTTTTTCTCGGGGACGTAACGGCCCTGATTGAAGTCGCCGCCTTTTTGACTGCGTACGATAACCGCCACGGTTCGCTCTCCGACGGTAATCTCGGTGTGGATCTCATAGGGTTTGACGAGATCGATTTCTCCGGGGCCGACCAATACATCCATGGACTGCCGGATCTCGGCGTAGCCGGGCCTGGAGCGGTCATCCAGACGCTCATAGCGGACGACCCGCTCGTGTCCGTCGAGCACTCCGTAGAGTGTGTAGATATGCGCATGATCGTGAATACGCGCCCGGCGGTCTTGTCGCGCGTCTCCCTTGGTGAGGCCATTGATCGCGAATCCGTAGTCCGGATCGACATAAAAGAGCAAATTCTCCGCGCGTCCTTCGGCCGGAACACAATCAGGCCAACTCTTGGAAGCTTCGAGAACTTCCGGATCGGCGAGAAGCTCCGCCAGAATCGGCCTCAAGGCCGCCCAGCGCTTGTCCAGGTCCTTCTCTTTGGCAAAGAGGTCGCGGGTCTTTCTGACGAATCGCTCAAGCGCATTTTCGGTTCGGGCCTGAGTTTCTATCGGCGTTTCCATTAGTATTCTCCCTTTTGAAATTTCAACCCCCACCTTTTTCCTCCCCCACAACGTGGGGGAGGACGAAGGAGGGCGCATCCTTTGCATGTTCGTGCGAGAGATATTGTGGTTTTTCAATTCCATAGAAACGCGCGCAGTTGTCCCACAGAATCTTGCGCTTGTCCGCATCCGAGAGCAGCAGCTTAAGAAAACTCTCCACGGCGTGCGGATATCTCGAATCGCCATGCGGATAATCGGTCGAGAAGACGAGTTGATCGCACCCTAGCTCTTCGATCGTGTGGCGCGCCGGCCCTTCGTCCGGTTCCACCGAC
>DASTOD010000122.1:0-2952 GCA_035762645.1 Binatia bacterium
GGCGCCGCACTATACGGCAGCGACTCCTAAAGTCCAAGCATACCGCGATAGCTGGGTGAAACTGGCGCCGTATCGCGACGGCCCGGTCAACCCGCAACGCGTCGCAGGCAGCGATCCGGCGCAGATGGCTAAACAGATCAAAGCTAAAGCCATGGAGTTGGGCGCCAACATGGTTGGGATCTGCCGCTTGCAACCCCATATGATCGACCTCGGCGCAGAGCTGTCCGAACAGTTCGTGATCGTTGCCTGCGTGGCTGAAGATTATGAAAAAGTTCTCCACGGCGCGAACGCCGTGGAAGAAGAAGCGATGCGGGTTTACGCCAAGTGTGCGGAGATCGCGACGGATCTCGCAGCCTACGTGCGCAATCTCGGCTATCCGGCTCGCGCTCACCACAATGGCGCCAGCGAGGTCCAGGCGATTCCGATTTTCTATCAGGTGGGTTTCGGCGAGTTAGGGCGACACGGGAGCCTGATCAATGAAAAATACGGCGCCAGTTTTCGGCCCGGCTTTGTCACCACCGACTTGCCTCTTGTGGAGGATGAGGCGCGTGAGTTCGGCGTCCAGGACTTCTGTATGAACTGTAATGTTTGCCAGCTCAACTGTCCCGGTGATGCCATTCCAAAGGAACATGTCATGACGCATGGCATCAAACGCTGGCTCATCGATCTGGAGAAGTGTTATCCCTATTCCCGGCTGCGTGACGAGTACTGTCACCTCTGCGTCGATGTTTGCCCGTACAATGTAAAATCTCATCCCGAGACCTACAGGGCTTTCATGAAGGA
The DNA here is from genome assembly GCA_035762645.1 of Binatia bacterium. Lineage (GTDB taxonomy): Bacteria > Desulfobacterota > Binatia > UBA9968 > UBA9968 > DASTOD01. The sequence continues at coordinate 784 of DASTOD010000122.1, forward strand.
GCGCAAGCACGTCGGCTACAAAACGCCAAAATCCTGGTAGTGACCGGTGGAAAAGCTCTACGTCAATGAAATACGCGAAGATGGTGAAGTCAGCAACGTCGGCCTTTTTTATTCGTTCAGCGAGGCGGAAAAAGTTGTCTCTCAATTGCAGAGCGTCCCCGAAAAAGCGAGCTGTCGCTATGAAATTGTCCAAGCGTTTACTGGCTTGGCATCGACAAACCCACCAAAGTCAACGGGAATAAGCATCCGTGAAGGGTGAGGCGTTAGGGGTAAGTGGCAGCCCGAAGATGAGGCGTTGGGCGGAAGACGCGACCCAGAAACTTCTCCACGCACCGACCGATGAGAACTGTTGTAGGCGGACAGTTTAGTGCGGCTTAGCTTTAGACCTGGCGAGCGCTAAAAGGTCGTGCATGGGCATCTCTGAAACCAGAATACAGGTTACATCGCCTTCGCGATGAAGAACGGCGTTGACCGGGCCGCGGGAAAAAGCGTAGAAATCCATCTTTTTTTCCGCGTCAAAAAATCTCGCCGCGTGCGCCGGCGGGTCGCTGTCCGATGCCAGAAATGTGTAGCAGAGAAGAAAGCCTCCTTCCCCCTGATAGATGGCAACAAGAACGTTTCGACCCGCCCACTCGCGCACGGCGCCGGCTACGGGGCGCAAATTCATCGACGACAGGTCGTATCCCATGGGCTCAAATCTCTCATCTACGGCGCGCGTGAGTTGGGCCTTGAGCTCCCCCTCGCTGTTGGCCCGGATCACGGGAAGATTGCCCTTTTGGAAAAGCGCGTAACTTTCCAGGGCAGCGTAAGCGACCGGCTGGCTTGTCTGGTTGAACAAATACAGTGCCGGCAGCGCCAGGACTAAAACCATTGCTATGGCAAGAGCAGGCCGGAGAACCCGCGCCGTCGGCCAAAGGTCGCCCCACCATGCCCGCGCCGATCGCCTCTTTTCGGGAAAGATACGCGGGTCGGAAAGAATCCTGTCCCGGAACTCACGAGGCGCGCGGATATTGAGGCCGGCCGCTCGGATCGTTTCCTTGAGGGCTTGCTCCTCTTCCAGAGCGAGCCGACAATGGCTGCATTCCTTGAAATGCATTTCCAACGCTGACCGCTCGGGTTCAATCAGTTCTCGATCGACCAGCGCGGTGATAAGTTCTCGGGCTTCGTCGCAGGTCATTTTCGCTTGCGGTCCTTTTCTTCAATCCTCACGTATGGCCCGAGGTGCTCCTGCATCAGTTTTCTACCGCGAGAAAGCCGCGAACGAATCGTGCCGATCGGGCATGACAGGATTTGTGCAGCTTCCTCGTAGGTGAAATCGCCCATGTCCACCAAAACGATCGGCGCGCGAAATTCTGCGGGGATTTTTCTCAAGATATCCGTGACTTGGGCACTTAGTTCCCTCGCGAGAAGATGGCTTTCCGGTCCGGGGTTCCGCCCCGGCAATGCTTGCTCAGAATCCGATTCCTTATAGGCTGGATCGTCCGATGAAACCCATCTTTTCCTCTGGTGGTAGCGATCAAAGAAGAGGTTATGCAGGATCTTGGTCAACCACGCTTTCATATTGGTTCCGACGGTGAATTGGTCGTAAGCAGTCAGAGCGCGGACAAAGGTCTCCTGAACGAGTTCTTGGGCTTCGTCTTCATGTTTAGCCAGGTGGAATCCAACACGATATAAATGGTCGAGATGCAGCATTGCTTCACGCGCAAAATTGTCCTGATCGGCGCTTGCCGGTTTTCGCTCCCCCGCCACGCGGGCATTCTAGCCAATAGAAGAGGTCCTGTCTAAGCAGGATAACGTTTTACTGGCTTCCCGAGGTCCCGATGATGTTGGAAATAAAGAGAGAGACTTTGCCGGCCGTTAAGCCGGGAACCTTTCTCCTTCATCTTCGTTATGTAGCTGTACAGAGGCTGGCTGGCTGAAAAGGAAGCGCTTTATGGCTGTTAACGGCCTATACAGCTTTCCTGGGAGCGGCGGGCCGACCCTTCGATAGCCGTGTCCCCTGGTGTGGGAGCATAGGAGTGACCATGCGTCGAATCGCGAACAAATTCACCTCGCTTCTGGGGACTGTTCTGGTTTTCTCATTTGCCGCGGCCGTGTTTTCAGCCGCGAATGCGCGAGTCGGGATGCCTGCGCCGGAGATCAGCGGGCAGAGCTGGCTCAACTCCAAAC
>DASTOD010000123.1:0-5982 GCA_035762645.1 Binatia bacterium
TTTTGGTTTCGCTCAAGAAGGGTGATCGGGTCGAAGATTTCGTCCCTTATATCGAGAACGTCGCCCGGCCCGGGACAAAAGTTGTCTTCCTTATCCGCAACTCGACCGAATCGTGGCGCCATCTGAAAGATCACTGGATCAGCGCGGAGTCCGCGCGAGAGGCGATCGCGGCGAGCCAGGAGATCATCGCGAAATATTCTTGGGAAGCGCAGCGAGAATGGGCCGAACAGAAAATCTCGAACGCGCGCTACGCTTTGCAACAGCGAGGAATAGAGGTGGAGGTCGAGATTTACCGGGGCGCGTTGAGAGAGGCAATCAAAAACTACACCAATGACGGAGGCGCGCATCTGATCATGATGCGGGCTGGCATGAGGGCGCGGCTCCTGCACAGCATCAGGCCCTGGTTGGGCTCGCTGCGGCGCTCCAACTTCTCTCCTGTGCTTCTGTTACGCCTGCAACAGTTGCAGGCGTAATCACGAGCCGGTAGCGATTCATTTTCGGCGCGTGTACAAGCTCCGGTGACCGGGCTCCCGAGCGCTTCCGTGCAAGGGTTAAGTTCGAGAGAGCTCTCTCTCCCGGCGCCCTTTCACTTTCCGAGATCTACTGCTATATACACTTCCCAGCCGAAAGTTATTCGGCGGGTGATCGTTGGCAGATCATCATCCATGATTTGGCGCGGGCATGGGTCGCTTTGCTCTCCTGCGCGTAGTGCGATGTGCTTGCGCCCATTGGGGGGGTATTATGGCCGGTTTCGGCCCGGAGCGACGAAACCCTTCCCGGGTTTTCATCGTTTTGGTTTTGCTGCTGTTTAGTTTTACCAATGTCTGGTCGGCCGATAAGCTCGTCTTGCTTTCGCCTCACTGGGAGGGGATCAAGTATGAATTCGAAAAGGCCTTCAAGACCCACTACCAGCGCGACACTGGGCGGGCTGTGGAGCTCGAGTGGATGGATGTCGGCGGCACGTCGGAAACGCTTCGCTTTATCCGATCGGAATTCAAGAACAAACCAGCGGGTATCGGCATCGATATCTTTTTTGGCGGCGGCCTGGACCCTTATCTGGCTTTAAAGAAACTGAACCTCCTCGAGACCTACAGCTTACCTCGTGACCTTTTGGAAAAAATCCCGCCGCGCTTGGGAGGCATACCTTTATATGATCCGGACCACACCTGGTATGGCCCCACCCTGGCGGGATTTGGCATCGTCTACAACAAGGTCGTACTAAAACTCGCCAAGCTGCCCGTCATCACCACTTGGGAGGACTTAGCATCGCCGGCAACGTTCGGTTGGGTCGGTTCTTCCGATCCGCGCAAGAGCGGCAGTGTTCATATGGCGTACGAGATCATTCTGCAGGCGTACGGCTGGGAAAAGGGTTGGCGGATCATCACCGCGCTGGGCGCCAATGTGCGTAATTTCACCAATTCAGCGAGTCAAGTCCCCAAGGATGTGACCATCGGGGAAGTGGCGTATGGCCTGGCAATCGATTTCTATGCCTGGGCGCAAGTCAAAGAAGCCGGGGCGGATAAGATCGGCTTTGTCATGCCGGCCAACTTGACGATTATCAATCCCGATTGTATCGGGATCCTCAAGGGAGCGCCCAACCGAAGTGTGGCGGAGGCCTTCATCCGTTTTGTCATGTCTGACGCCGGCCAGAAGCTCTGGATTCTGACCGCGGGATCGGTGGATGGCCCGCAGCGTTTTCATCTTAACCGGTTCAGCGTACTCCCGTCGCTCTATCAGGCGTTGCCGCAGACGGCGGCGGTAAAGCTCAACCCGTTTTCCTGGCAGTCGGACTTTGCGTTTGATGCAAAGCTAGGTTCCGATCGTTGGGCGATCGTCAATGATCTGATCGGCGCCATGGTGATCGACCAAAAGGAACACCTCAGCCGCGCGTGGAAGGCGGCTTTGGCCGATGGTGTCACCGAGCCGGAATGGCAAAGGCTGGCGGCAATGCCCATTACCGCGGACGAGGCTCTAGAACTCGCGAAAAAAAAGTGGCAAGATCCTGCCTTTCGAAATCAAAAAGTCAACGACTGGACACACTTTGCCCTCGCTAAATATCAGACCGGGGTAAAGCCGCCCGTGATACGCGCAGAGTGGTTTACCCTGTTGGCCTTTTCCTTGATGGCGCTCGGGTTGCTCGTATACAGCTTGAAGAAAAAACACTGATACCGGGTCCATTTGATGATTAGCGTTAAATTCGACCATGTCACCAAGGTCCTCGGTCAATCCAGGGCCGCCGACAACCTGACTCTGGAAATCGGGCCCGGAGAACTATTCTTTCTCCTGGGGCCGTCCGGATGCGGCAAAACGACGGCGCTGCGTCTAGTCGCGGGATTCTATCTTCCGGACGAAGGACGAATTTTCCTAAACGAGCGCGACCAAAGCAGGGTCGCGCCTCACAAACGCAACACCGGAATGGTTTTTCAAAACTATGCGCTCTGGCCGCATATGGACGTCTGGAATAACGTCGCCTATGGGCTCAAGATGCGCCGCGTGTCTGAGGGCGAGAAGAAAAAACGGGTGGCGCGCGCTCTCGAAACCGTTCAGATGGAGGCCTACGCTACGCGCTTGCCCAATCAACTTTCGGGCGGCCAGCAACAACGAATTGCGCTTGCGCGCGCTCTGGTCATCGAGCCGGACGTCATCTTGCTCGACGAGCCTCTATCCAACCTGGACGCGAAGCTTCGGCTGGAAATGCGAGCGCAGATCAAAGAGATACACCGTAAGATCGCTCGCACCATGATCTACGTCACGCATGACCAGGCGGAGGCTTTGTCGATGGCGGATCGCATCGCCGTTATGCGGCATGGTCAAATCGTTCAGGTCGGCACGCCCCGCCAGCTCTATACCCGCCCTGAATCGATCTTTGTGGCCGAGTTCATCGGTGGGACCAATCTGATACCGGGAATGTTGGAAGCCATAGACGATCTTCTGATGATTAAAACTCAGGTGGGGATGATTTGGGCCACGAACGGCGCCAACGGGCCGGCGCGGGGTGATCTGGTTTTTTGCGCGGTACGGCCCGAATCGGTGCGCTTGAAGCGCGCCGCCCGTTCCGGAGAGGTCATGCCATCAGAAGGAATCAACTACTTGACCGGCGAAGTCCAAAGCATCATGTATCTCGGCGACAGCGAACAGTATTCCCTGCGCCTGGCGGATGGGACCTTGGTACACGCTGTGGAATACAACCCGACAACGAGAAAGGCTGACGTTGGAGATCAGGTCGTGCTGCAAATCGCTGCAATAGATATAGTTGTGCTGCCGCGGGAGGAGCGTGGTGATTAAGCGGTTGCGGCGCTACAATTTAAGTTCTGCCAATACAGCGGTCCTCATCTTCCTCTGGCTTTTCTTCATCGTCTTCATGCTGTATCCCCTCGCCTATGTCTTTTCCGGTGCTTTTTTCACCGCCGAAGGTTTCTCTCTGATTTTCTTCAAGCTCATGATGTCCAGCCCGAACTACACGGTCATCCTGGCCAACAGCGTCAATTTGGGATTGGCCGTGACCCTGTTTACCACGCTGCTCAGCCTTCCTCTGGCTTTTCTCCTGGTCCGCTACGATTTTCCCGGCAAGGGGCTATTGAATGGGCTGATTTTGATCCCCATGGTATTACCGCCGTTCGTCGGCGCCATCGGAATGCGTCAACTGCTCGCCCGCTTTGGATCCATCAATCTGTTGTTGCTCGAGATGGGGGTCATCGATCAGCCCATCGACTGGTTGGGCGGAGGTTTTTGGGGCGTGGTGATACTGGAAGTGCTGCATCTCTACCCCATTATGTACTTGAATTTGGCGGCGGCACTCGCGAATGTCGATCCCAGCCTCGAGGAAGCGGGAAAGAACATGGGGGCCAGCGGTTTCAAACTGTTTAGAACCGTAACCTTTCCTTTGATGCTCCCGGGCTATTTTGCCGGCGCCATCATCGTGTTCATCTGGGCGTTTACCGACCTGGGCACCCCGCTCGTTTTTGAGTATCGCGAACTGATCGCAGTCCAGATATTCAATATGGTGACCGACCTGCATCAAAATCCCATGGGCTATGCCTTCGTCGTGGCCGTCATCGTCCTAACGCTCTTTTTCTTCTATTTGTCCAAACGCCTGATCGGCGGCGCGCGCTACGAGATGTTGGGCCGCGGACATGTGGTTTCGGGCGTGCGCCCCGCCTCGGCGCTATTGACCGTATTGATTTACGGCGTGGTTTTCGCCGTTTCGGCCCTTGCCCTGATCCCGCACCTGGGCGTCTTGCTCACATCGGTCGCCAGCCGTTGGTTTTTGAGCGTCGTGCCAAGCGAATTCACGCTGCGATTTTATCAAGAGGTATTCACCCACGACCTCACCCTTCTCAGCATAAAAAACAGCCTGTTGCTCAGCAGTCTCAGCACGATCATCGACATCGTTCTCGGCGTGACCATTGCCTACTTTTTGGCGCGCAAGCGCGTCCCCGGTCGCGATGTGCTCGATGCGCTCGCGATGCTTCCGCTGGCGCTCCCGGGGCTTGTCATAGCCTTCGGCTACGTGGCGGCTTTCTCGGCAACGCCGCTCGACGCCCGGATCGATCCTGTCCCTCTGCTGGTTATTGCCTATGCGGTGCGCCGCCTTCCCTACATGGTGCGCGCCGCGTACGCCGGCTTTCAACAGAGCAGCGTCGCGCTCGAGGAAGCGGCCATGAACCTCGGCGCCAGCCCTCTAAAAGCGCTTTATCAGATCACCTTCCCACTGGTATTGGCCAATCTTGTGGCGGGTGCGGTTCTAGCGTTTTCGTTTGCGATGCTAGAGGTAAGCGACAGCCTCATACTGGCGCTGAAAGAACAGAATTATCCGATCACAAAGGCGATCTATGCTCTTCTCGGACGAATTGCAGACGGCCCCTACATCGCGAGCGCCATGGGCATGCTCGGTCTATTGCTTTTGGCCGCAAGTCTTTTCATCGCCGGGCGATTTTTCGGCCGGCGGATGGGGGAGCTGTTTAGGGCTTGACGTTTGGCCTATGGCGGGTAGCTTATGGCATATGGCTAATAGCATATGGCTATAATGTATTTGCCATAAGCGATATGCCACATGCCGGCTTTTATTTATATGCCATAAGCTATATGTCATAGGCTAATTCAAGAATCACGAGCCGGGATGTTATACCGGCGCATTTTCTTTATGAGTCCCTGGCGGCTTAGGCCGAGCGCTTTTGCCGCATGCTGCTGATTATGCTTGGTTTGTTGTAACGCCTCTTGGATCATCCGTCTTTCTAAATCGGACACAATATCCTTGAGAAACCTCGGATCGGCGACCGGCTGGCCGACCGCCTCAGTGCTGCTTTTGCGAATCGGATCCGATAGATCCTCTGGCGCAATCGTGTTCCCGGGAACCGAAAGCACGAGCCTCTTCACCTCGTTTTCCAATTCCCGAACGTTCCCGGGCCAATCATAACGCATGCAGGCGCTCGCCGCCGGGGGAGCTAAATTCATCGGCTCCCGGCTCATTTCGCGGCAATAATTCGCCAGGTAGTAGCCGGCCAAATGTGGAATGTCCTCCCTGATCTCGCGGAGCGGCGGCATCTGAACGTGAATTACTTTTAAACGGTAGTAAAGATCCGCACGAAAACTTCCGTTTTTAATTTCCGCTTCTAGACTTTTGTTCGTCGCCGCCAGAATCCTCACGTCGACCGGAATGGGCTTTCTCCCGCCGACGTGTTCGACTACCCGTTCCTGGAGAACACGCAAAACTTTGGCTTGCGCCGTCAAACTCAGATCGCCGATCTCGTCCAGAAACAAAGTTCCGCCATCCGCCGCCTCGAACTTGCCCGTGCGCCGTTCCACGCCGGTCGCGACACCCCTCTCGATCCCGAATAGCTCGCTTTCCACCAGAGTCTCAGGCAGAGCCGCGCAATTCAAAGCGACAAACGGCTTTCGCGCCCGCAGGCTCTTGTAATGAATTGCTTTGGCGGCCAATTCTTTCCCCGTGCCGCTCTCCCCGGTAATCAAGACATTGACGGA
>DASTOD010000124.1:0-9205 GCA_035762645.1 Binatia bacterium
CTGTTGGGCGTCAACAAGAATCGGTGAAAAGAGCATCAGACCGACGAGTGTCGCACTTGCTCGTCGCAAAGGCCGCTGCGGCACCATCAGCTTTTCCCCGGTCATTGCAGTCTATCCCTCTCAGCTCTTTCTCAGACTTGCGCCAAATTTCTCCAGGACTTTAGCCTTCAACTCCGGACTTGCGCCCGACACTTTCGGAAATTCATGCAGCCATTCGTAGGGCCGGCACGCGTCGATGACGCCGCGGGACTGAAACCCTCGCTCCTGCGGCGGAATGATCGGATCGATGGGATTACTCCAACAGCGTCTCACGATATCGATATCTTTGGCAGGATCCACCCGAGTACATAGCGCCCAGAGAAGTTCGTTGCTGTCCCAAATGTCGATGTCATCGTCTACCACGACGACAAAACGTGTTAGTAGCGCCGCCGCGCGGCATTGCGAGGCGATCATGGCCGCCTGCCTGGCGTGACCCGGATAGCGCTGCCGTATCGCGACTACGACAAGCAAGCGGGTCTGATAGTAGGCAACGCCTTTCACGTCAGGCACCCCGGCCTTGTCGAGGTAATCCCAAATATAGGCGGCGCGAATGAGGTTATTCTCCGCGCCGGGCGCCGGCCGAAAGGGCGGCGCTCCCGTGATGATCGGATTATTCCGGTACATGAGCCGTTTCACTTTCAACATCGGCTCACTCCGGCGTCCGCCGGCATAATACCCGGTGAACTCGCCGAAAGGCCCCTCGGGAACTTCGGTCCCCGCTATGACCTCGCCTTCGACCGCGACTTCGGAGTATGCGGGAATCGGCAGTTTCGAATGTTCGCCCAAGATCACTTCGAAGGGCTCTCCGCGAACGCCGCCGGCGTAATCATACTCGGACTCTCCCGCGGGGACATCCATCTGGGCGAAGTACCACAGGAGAGGATCCGGCCCGAAGCTGATCGCCACTGGAAACGGTTCTCCCCGGTCGAAGTACTTCTGCCGGTGAATGTTGCCATGGTGCCCCGGGGACATGTAAAGCGCCAGCGTCTGGCGGTCGTGCACCATCACCCGGTAGCAGCCCAAATTGACCCAGCCTTCGTCAGGATCGCGGCTGATCGTGACATCCAGAGTGCCGATGTAGCGGCCGCCGTCACCTTCGTGCCAAAAGGGAACCGGCAAAGAAAGAAGATCGATTTCCTTTCCCTCGAACACATTTTCCATCAGCGGTCCCGAGCCGACCACTCGTGGAGGAATGAAGGTGGGATGATTGAGCCGCTTTTTCCAAGCGTCGATGAACTGATCGCGTGTGTAGTCAAGTGGAAGATGATTCGTGAGACACTGTCGCTTGAGCGTCGGATTGTGAATTCCGGCTAGCACGCGCCGGCCCGCCGGGTAGCCTTTGATTCTATCGAAAAGCACCGCGGGAGGCGGCTCCGAGCGCGCCGCCACCTCGGCCACCGCGCCGATTTCTTGGTTCCAGTCCGCGCCCTCGACGACTCGAAGCTCGCCGAAGGATTCCACCGCTTCGACCCATCCGCGTAAATCGCGATAATGCATTGCACCTCCGCAGAGCCGGCCACACTTCTCGCGCGACGAGCAATACGACTTCGGAACCGATCTTAGAACGGGAGGCCCGCTCTGCACAACTCTTGACGTTCACCCTTTCTCACGCGCCACCGACTATTTATGTATATGCTCGTGGTAAAACCCGCATATGGCTGATAGCTTATGGCATATAGATCGAACCATACGCCATAAGCCATACGCTAGAAGCCAACTGTGCCATAAGCTATCCGCCATATGCGTGTTTACGAGGTGCCCATGAACGTGTCACAAATTAGCAGGCAATCTTTGGCGCTCTTTATCGTATTTTTTCTGGTGATGACAGCGTCGCTGAGCTTCGCTCAGGAGAAAAAAGCCTTACGAGTCGTCTTTGTAAGCCTTTCCTGGAATAACCAGCTTCCGTTTCGAGTCGCGATCGCCAAAGGATTTTTCAAAGACCAGGGACTCACGGTCGAGCCGATTTTCGTCCGCGGCGGTCCGACGGCCCTGGCGGCGCTGATCTCAAGCGATGCCGATTTCGCCAGCATTGGCGGCGCGCAGGCAGCCATTCGCAGCCGAGCCAGAGGTCTGGATGTTCACATCATCGCCTCTCAATCCAATTACACGAATTACACGCTGCTCGGCAGTAAAGAGGCGAAATCTGTTGAAGAGTTGCGCGGCAAAATCATCGGTATCACGGGCGCCGGCGCCTTCTCCGATTTTGCGATCAGGATCTATCTGAAGAGAAACAATCTCGATCCTGACAAGGATGTGATCCTGCGCGCCATTGGAGGCACGAGCGTACGCGCGGTCGCCCTGGAGAGGGGACTCATCGCCGCCGCGCCGTTTTCCGCCGAAGACGCCGTGAGACTCCTCGACAAGGGCTATCCGATGATCGTCAACCTGAATGAAGCTCTGAGGATTCCTCAGAGCGTTCTCGTTACCCGCGGCGAAGTATTGGAAAAATATCCGGAGACGACAAAACGATTTTTGAAGGCAGTTATCTTAGGAATGCAGTTCGCGAAGAACAACAAGCAAGAGGCCTTAAAAACCGGCTACGCCGGGGGGCTCAAAGGCGAGCCGGATATCGTCAACCGAGCTTACGACCTCTTCATTCCAGGTTATACTTTAGATCTCTCCATTGCGGCCGACGGAATTCAGATCATGTTGGACGAGGACATCCGTAGCGGCATCGTCGACAAGAAATTTACTCTCGACCGCGTCATCAGTGATCGCGCGCTCAAGCAAGCGCAACAGGAACTCAGGAAGGAGGGACGGCTAACGCCTTAGCTATTTCTCGGGAGAGTAAAAGCTTTCCAGGAGCCTTCGCCTGACCCTTTCCTCCCCTCCCGGCAGCATGTCGAACTTTGTCGTGGCGTCGGTTCTTTGCAAGATCGCGCGGCCTTCATCGCTCTCATGCATCGACAGCAATACCTCCTCAAGACGGGCGGCTAACCCCAGAGGCAAGTCCTTTCGGATCGACAGAAGATGGCGCGGAAGCTTATCCGTATGCGCCAGCACCGCGACTTCCGATCTCCGCTGCTCCTCAAGTGTGGCGTAGTCGTCGTCACTGAACGCCCCAGCCGCCGCTTGTCTTGTGAGAACCAGGTCGACCAGTTTTGCTTGAGAATGGGCAAAAATATAACCGACCTCGTTCGGCGAAACACTCGATTCGAGTCGAGTCTTCTCTGCAAGTTTGAATCCCTTCCTCAGCAGGAAGAACTTCGGAAGAAAATGACCGGAGCTCGATTCTGGATCTTCAAAGACGATGACCTTGCCCCGGAGATCTTCCAGACGCCTTATACCGCCGTCTCTTTTCGTAAAAATCAGGCTTTGATACTCGTCTTTGCCGCCCTTCCAACGCCGCAGCAGTAGTTTCCCGGCTCCGTGCACATGGTTGATGCGATATGTTGGATAAGGGCTTTCCATGTAGAAGTCGACCTGTTTCTGTTCCAGGAGCTTGACCAGTTCGAGCAATGTGGGGGCGATCACCACCCTACCCTCGATGGAGGGCGCCGAGACGAGCTTTCGCGCCACATACCGGACGAAATCGCGAAAATGCTCTTCGATCTCCTTCTGATGTGTTTCCGAGACGATTCCTAAAGAAATCGTTTTGGTCTCCAGTCCATCGCGCGTCTGTCCCGCAGCGCTCGACTCCAAGGCGCCGGCGAGGAGGATCGTTGCAATTACCAAAATCCGCCATCTTTGCCCATTCATGACCGCCTCCCTAGCGCGCCAACTGCCGCCAAACCGAAATATCTCGCGCAAAGGCGCAAAGTTTAAATCCCCCTCTTCCCCCTTTTTCAAAGGGATGAAAAGAGGATTTCTTAGCGCGCTTGGCGTCTTGGCGCGATCCAAACAAACACGATCTGCTCTTCACTTCGAGACCTGGTCCAGGAAGCCGGATTTTTGAATTTCATCCAGCAAGCTCACGTCCCAATGATCTTTCTCGCTCAAACGTTGCGCCTGCGGGTAATCCAACGCGACCAGATCGAGCAGGCCGCGAACCGCGTCACGGTGCGGCCGAAGACCGGGCTCGACGCGAGTTGTAATCTCCTCATAGAGGTGAGCCATGATTGCCGCGTCCTGACTGCGCGTATATTTCGAAAAAATTTTCAGGCTTTCGCTCTTGTGGGCCTTCAGGTATTGAATGCCTTCCATATAGCCTTTCAAAAACCGCATCACCAGCGATCGGTTCTTTTGCAGGAACGACGTCGTCGTGCTCAAACCGCCGCCCACGTTCGCCACGTCCAGCTTCTGTAGAACCTTCAATCCGGCTCGCTCGCCGATGAGATCCGTTGGCGGCGTAAACATGGTCGCGTGAATCACCCCCGTCTTCAGCGCCGCAAGCCGGCCTTCCGGCCCTCCTCCTAAGGGGAGAAACTTAACGTCCTTGGCCGGGTCCATTCCATTTTCCCGCAAAATTTTTGACAGCCGCGCATAGGCGGCGTCGCGCCCCGGCGTAATGCCGAGTATTTTTCCGCGCAAGTCCTGAATGCTTTTAATGTTCGGCTGCGTGAGAATGGAATATCCGAGGGTGTTCGTCGTCACGCCCAACTTGGTGAGGCCGGCCCCCTGTAAGATCGCAATGACAGTGCCGACATCGGAGCCGAGTATGAAATCGACGCTCCCGCCGATGAGTGCCGACACCGTAGTGGCGCCTCCTCTCAAATAGATCAACTCGACGTCGAGATCATGTTTTCTCCATATGCCTTTCTCCGACGTCACCCAGGAGGCGGCAAAGCCGGTCGCCAGCGACGGAAACCCTACGCGGAAGATCTCCGCGCTGCAGAGCGGCGATGCGCCAAGTGAAAAGAGCCCGAAAATCACCAGGCAGATTCTGACCCGACGATCCATGCTTCACCCTTTCAGCTGCATTCCCGGTTCAAGTCGGGCCGAACACCCACCTTAGACTACTAAGCCCTTCATCTCTATTAATTAGAACTATGCCTACCAATAATTAGAACTATGCCCGCCAAGGGACGAGTCATGGAAAGCGCGGGCACAAGAACATAAAGGTTACGTTCGGTCCCGGACCGATGGAATAATCACCCTTGGGTGGTGTACGGGTGGCCGGGGGCCGCAGCCCACAAGGCAAAGACCCATTGACCGCGCTTGCAACGACTCGCCTTTTGGTTTCGGAACTTTGCAAATCTTTGAACGGCTGCCCTCTTGGAATACCGGTCAGGCTGCGGCCGCCTTTTTCGGCGGATATTTTTCGCACAGCTTCTTCCAGTCCGCCGCCGTTTGTTTGGCGTGATCATAAATCTCCTGCGGCACCACGCGGAACGGCGGACGGAGCGGCCCGGGCGTGCAATAACCAGCCTCATTCATCGAAAGCTTATGCGCGTTTTCTCGCCAGAAGAGATCTCCCGGTCTTCCTGGGGCTTTGTACGCCGCATTCATGTCCATACAGATCTCTTTGGCCGTCTCCCAATCGCCGGCATAACAGGCGTCGCGCAGCCGCAGCACCGGCCACGGTCCGAGCCAGGCGGAAATCGACCAGCACCCTGCAGCCCCGAATTGCATGTAGGGGTAGCACTGGCTTTGATTGCAAAAAACGCTCATCTTCCCCTTGGTGATTTTCATGAGCTCCATGAACTGAATAGGTTGGCGATGACTGTCCTTCATGGCGACGATATTGGGACGACTAACGAGCTTATGGAATGCGGAGACCGGAATCGTGATCCGATGCAGGTGAGGATTGTGGTAAATGGCGATGCCAAGCCTGGGAAAGGCGTCGGCCAGATCGAGATAAAACTGCACGGCATTATCCACTGTGGACGGAAAATAAAAAGGCACGCCACAGAGCACGCCGTCGGCGCCGGCTTCTTGAGCAAATTTTACCTGCTGCAGGGTCTCGCGCGTGTTGAGGGTGGTGCAGCCGATAAAGACCGGGACGCGCTTTTTCGCGGCCACAATCGTTGCTTCCGTGAGTTTTTTCTTCTCCTCCCATAAAAGTGTGTGGCATTCGCCAAAACTGCCGGTCGTCGTAATAATATCCACACCGTCGCGGATGATCTGATCCACCGCTCTTTCCAGCTCCGCTGCGTTGATGGTATCCGTCGCGCCCGGGGAAAACCCCTCGGGCGTGGTGAAAGCCGGCATCATGGCCATGACCCCTTTCAGATCCTGTGTTGTAATCATTGTTTTCTTCCTTCCGTTGGCAACGACTTCACCCTCTTAACACCCGCCGCCCAAAGCTGTCAACGCGCGCTCGGCAAATTGCCTTCGCGTTCGAGTTTCGAGTCTTGAGTCTCGAGTTGATCCCAAGACCCGAGACTCGAGACCCGAGACATTGATCAGTAATTAAGCGACTTTTTAGGCGGCCGGAGAAAGAGACTCAGGAAAGCCGAGGCGAATAGCATGCCGATAAAGATGCTAAAGGAGAGAAAGTAGCTTTGCGTGGCATCGAACAACAGACCGAAAAAGGGCGGTCCGCCGGCGGAGAAGGCGTGCGTGAGGAGAGCGCCCATGCCGCGGATTTTTCCGAGAGAGATGCGCCCGAAATAGTTGGCCCAGATCATTTCCGCCAGGATCGAGGTTCCGCCCATCCCGATGCCGTATAGAAAGAAGCCGGTGTAAAGGGAAAGCAGCCCGGGGTCGGAGAGAGCCCATAGAATCCCGGCGGCTTGAATCAGAAATTTGGCCATAATGAGCCTGCCGATATCGGAGCGCTCGGCGAGAAGCCCCCAGACAATGGGCGTGCTGAACTGCATGAAAGCTATGATGCTCATGACGAGCGCGGCCACCATCGCCGGGTGGCCTTGATCGCTGACAAAAGCGAAAACGTGAAGGTTCAGTCCGCTGACGCCGACGTGCGAAACGCCGAAGGTGGTGACGATGAGCCAGAAGGCCGGGGTGCGCAGCGCTTCGCGGCGGCTCCAGGCGACGTCGACGGTTGCGCTCCGCGCTCGCCCTGAACCGGCTTGGCTCGCAGCCGCACCGCTTTCGTATTCGCGGGATCTTCCGTCCGGCAGCAGGCCGATATCCTCCGGACGCCCGCGCATGAAGAGCGAGGAAGGGCCGACGACGAGGCCCAGCGTGAGAAGGCCGAAGACGGCCCAAGCCGTGCGCCATCCTGCGTACACGATGAGCGATGCTGCCAGGAGCGGCATTCCGACTTTAGCCAGGCCGTGGCCCATACTCGCAACGGCGAGCGCGCGTCCGCGCAGGCGGACGAACCAGCGCGAGATAGAGACGTTCACCACCAACGAGCCCATGAGGGCGTCGCCCGGACTCACCAGCAGCCACCGAAACAGTAGGAACTGCCAAAAATCCTTCGCCTGGCCGAGGAGCAGAAGGCCCGCCCCCGAAATCAAACCGCCGGCGGCCATGAGCCACCGCCCGCCATGCCGGTCGATGAGAGTGCCGACCATCGGGGCCGCAACCGCGCCGATGAGAATCTCTCCAGAGCGAATAAGCGAAAAAACACCGCGGGAGATTCCCAGGTCGGCGGACAGGGGTTTGAGAAAGACGCTCAGCGTGCTCGATATCGAGAAAGCGGAGGCGATGTGCGCGAGAAAACCGACGGCGACGATCGTCCAGCCGTAAAAAAACTTTGACTCAGAGGTTGCTTGCTCGGCGCGGCTCGAGGATCGCACACCTTCCTTGTATCAAGCATCGGTTGAAAACTACAAGGCGATTTACTGCGATCCAGTGCGTCCGAATTTATTGTTCCGAGTTTTTCCGCTCCCAAACCTGAAACCAGAGGCACCGAGCGCAGGCCGCAGCGCTCTTGTATGCCTCGCGGCAAACTCGGTATGATCGCCGCGAGCAAAGCACGCACGGGAGGTTGCTATGAAAAGCATCACTTTCCTTCTTGCTCTCGTCCTTGTTTCCCCGGGCAACACATTGGCCCAGGCGCTGTTCTATCAAGACAAAACAGTGAGAATCATCGCCGGATACGGCGCGGGTAGCGTCGATGATACATGGACTCGCATGATCGCCCGCACCCTAAGCAAGTATATTCCCGGAAATCCTAATATCCTTGTGCAGAATATGCCCGGCGCCGGCGCGATGATCGCCGCCAATTACGTTTACAAAGTCGCCAAGCCCGACGGGCTCACCCTAGGCGGGATTCGCGCCGGACTCTATTTCGATCAGCTCGTCGGGCGTAAAGAGGTTCAGTTCGATTGGCCGAAGTTTACCTGGCTCGGCACCCCGACACAGGTCGATCAGATCATCTACATGCGCGCGAACACTCCCTACAAAACCATCCACGACGTGCGCAAAGCAGCCGTTCCACCAAAATGCGGCGCCACCGGAACCTCTTCCACAGGCTACTATACCGGAAATCTTTTGGAGGAAACCCTCGGGGCAAAATTTAATACGCTGACCGGCTACAAGGATGGTCCCGAAGTCGATTTGGCCGTCGAGCGAGAAGAAGTCCATTGCCGCGGCATCTCGTTGGAAACCTTATTCGGACGCGAACCGCTCATCGGCTGGTTCAAGAACGGATTTGTGCGCGTATTGATACAAACCGGCAAAAAGCGGGACCCGAGGTTGCCCGAGGTTCCGACCATCTGGGAACTCATGAATGAATACAAGACTCCGGACGCGGGAAGACGCCTTGCCACGATCATACTTTCGGTCGGCGCTTTCGGCCGGCCGTATGTCAGTTCACCGGGGCTGCCGCCGGAGCGCGCGAACATTCTTCAGAGCGCTTTCCGAAAAGCGCTCACCGACCCGGATTTTCAGGCTCAAGCCAGAGAAAGGAAATTGGATATCGATCCCGTCGGCGGTGAGGAGCTGGAAGCACTGGCCCGCGAAGTCATAGCGCAACCCCCGGACGTCATCGAGCGCATGAAAAGATTGCTGGAAAAATAATCTTATAATCCAGACTAGATTCTAACTTTTCAAATGTTGAACAAAACCACTTCAACAAAATTATCGCGCCAAGACGCCAAGGCGCAAAGAAAAATATCTTCTTATTTCTCCAAACTTGGCGTGCTTTGCGTCTTTGCGCGAGATACAGTTTTTCCGATCTGTTCTTCATTCCATACTTCAAATTCTTTGGCTAGTTCTTTTCGGGAGAGCGAAAGATTTCCGCAAGCCTTCGGCGAAGCCCCGCCTCACCCTCCGGCGGCAGGTCGAATTTTGTGGTCTCGTCGGTCTTTTTTAAGATTCTCCGCCCCAGGTCATCTTCGTGCATCGAGAGCAATATTTTCTCAAGGCGGTCGGC
>DASTOD010000125.1:0-5806 GCA_035762645.1 Binatia bacterium
CGAACGGCTGGCGGGTAACTTGTCTAGAGCGGCTGCCATGCTGTGCCGGCCCTCGCGATAATTCTTTCCCATCCGTCCAATATTAGACAGCGCCCCCTCTCGAGGCGGCGTACCCTCAAACCTGAGACGGAGGAGGTGAAAATGCCGATTCGTCGCTCTGTAAGGAGAGTTTCGATCGAAACAATGCCGCTGAGAATCGGTCCGCGAGAGTCTGTAAGGAAATTCCTCGGCGATCTGCGAGCCAATTACGAAGCGAGAAAGAAAACCAAGCTGCCGATGGTAAAGCAGCAGCGGCGGCTTTCCGTCGGCTACTTCATTCTGGCTTTTTTCACGATCCTGATGATTCACAACTACTATAGCCGTTCCCATGTCGAGATCATCCCGTATAGCCAATTCAAGTCACTACTCAATAAGGGCCTCATCGCTGATGTTGCAATTGGCGAGACGGTTATTGAAGGCAACATGAAAGGAGAGGCAGTTAACGAAATTTTCACGCCTGAGAAAGTAAAAAAGATTTCCCGGGAAATCGTTGAAGGCAAAAAAACTTTATCGTTTGAAACAGTGCGAGTAGAGGATCCCGGCCTGACTGCCGAGCTTGAAAAGGCAAAAGTACCTTTCAAGGGAGAGGTGACCAATAATTGGCTTTCGACCATTCTATCATGGGTAGTTCCCGTCGTTATATTTTTTCTACTGTGGAGCTATTTTGCCAATAAGATGGGAGCAGGAAGCGGCGGCTTAATGCAGATCGGCAAGAGCAAGGCGAAGGTCTACATTGAGAAAAAAACCGGCGTCACGTTCGCCGATGTCGCGGGCATCGACGAGGCCGAGGAAGAGGTCGCCGAAGTTGTCGGATTTCTAAAAGATCCGGATAAGTACCAAAGATTGGGTGGGCGTATTCCCAAGGGCGTTTTGATCGTGGGGCCGCCGGGTACGGGGAAAACCCTGCTGGCTCGCGCAGTCGCGGGCGAGGCCGGCGTTCCCTTCTTCAGCCTTTCGGGTTCTGACTTTGTCGAGATGTTTGTCGGTGTCGGAGCGGCGCGGGTAAGAGACCTTTTTATGCAAGCAGTCAAGCATGCCCCCAGCATCATATTTATCGATGAGCTCGATGCGATCGGAAAGACCCGGGGAGTGAACATGCTCACGAGCAACGATGAGCGGGAACAAACCCTCAATCAGCTCTTAGCTGAGATGGATGGCTTCGATCCGAACCAAGGGGTCATCATCATGGCCGCCACCAACCGCCCGGAGATTTTGGATGCCGCCCTGTTACGCCCCGGCCGATTTGACCGGCAAATTCTTGTGGATCGTCCCGATATCAAGGGACGCACGAAAATCCTGCAGCTGCACGCGAAGAAGGTGAAACTCTCTCCGGATCTGGATCTCGCTATTGTGGCAGCCAAAACCCCGGGCTTCGTCGGCGCTGATCTCGCCAACATTGTCAACGAGGCTGCGTTACTGGCGGCACGTCAGGACAAGGAGTCGATACAGATGGCGGAATTTGACGAGGCGATCGAAAGAGTAGTCGCAGGACTACAAAAGAAGAGCCACGTCATTAATCCCAAGGAGAAAAAGATCGTCGCCTACCACGAGTCGGGTCATGCTCTCGTCGCCGAGCTGGTCCCCGGCGCCGATCCCGTTTCCAAGATCTCGATTATCCCGAGGGGCGTCGCTGCCTTGGGTTATACGAGCCAACTGCCGACCGAAGATCGATATCTCCTGACCCGTTCTGAGCTGCTCGCGCGCATCTGTGTTCTTCTGGGAGGAAGAGTCGCCGAGGAGATTATTTTCGGCGACATATCAACCGGCGCTCAGAACGATCTTCAGCGAGCGACGGAGATTGCCAGGACGATGATCACGCAATTCGGCATGAGTGAAAAACTGGGCCTAACCTCTCTGGAAGGAGCGAGGACTGCCACGTTCCTGATGGTGCCGACTCACAGTCCCAAAGAGTACAGCGAGGAAACCGCCCGGCTGATCGATGAAGAGGTAAAACAAATACTGACCGAAGCTCATACCAGAGCTCGAGACCTCCTAATCTCTCGCCGCGCGGCACTGGAAGAGTTGGCGAAGCTGCTGCTGGAAAAAGAAGTCGTCGACAGGCCCGCGTTGCAAGCGATTCTAAAAGTCAGGAGCATCGACAGCATTAAGGATAAAAAGAAATCGACAGATACACACGGAACTGAAAACAATGAGGGGAACGTCGACCAGGAACAGACCAAGGTATGAAACCCCAAGTTGCGTTAAGGATGACGATTGAAGAAACTCAGGAGACCGAGTCATGAAGAACGAAAAGGATCGCCGCTCGGGAGAAAAACTGAAGTTCGACGAGCGAGCCAATGAAGACAAGTATTTCGCCGCGAAAGAACACGAACTGATTGAAGGGATGAAGGCCGAGTTTCAGAAGGTTGAAGCGGCCAGGCGGGCAGGACAGATAGTGAACTGTCCAATGTGTCCAGGAAGGCTTGAGAAGTACAGGTTTATGGGATTCGTCCTGGAGCGCTGCGAAAGCTGTGAAGGGATTTGGCTGGACAAGGGCGAGTTGGAGGGGATTCTAAGAAAGGCGGCGCGCGGGCCGCTGGGAGCCTTCCTTGAGCGATGTTTTTCCAAAGGTCAAACAGGAACGAAAAGTTAATAGGAAGTCATCAGACCGGGTAAATGGCTAGATCCTTTGCGACTCAGAAAATCAAGTGTTCCCTAGAGCGCCTGTTGACTGCCGCGAGCAGCGCAATATTTTTCCGTGACGGCAAGACTCGCCGCGTTAGCGTCGTCCTGGGGTGAGACCGGAAGCACTTGAGTCTTGGATCGAGCATCTATAAGAGACTTTGTCCTATAAAGATGACAAACCCGAAAAATGCCCGTTTAATTTTCTGCTTTCCTCTCATTAAGAAAAACTGGACACCTCGCTAACTCTTCCTTTAGGATTGGTGACCGTTAGGTTGTCACACGCGATGTCTCTGCGTTGCCCGAGACGCGTTTGTCCGGTAAACCCGAAACGTCCGTAGGAGATCTACAAAATGAGCTGGCTCACAGACCCGCAAGCCTGGATAGCCTTCACTACGCTCCTTGCTCTCGAGATAGTTCTTGGCATTGATAACGTCGTGTTTATTTCCATATTGGCAGGCAAGTTGCCGAGTGATCAGCAACGCTCGGCGCGTATTCTCGGTCTGGGACTTGCGATGTTGATGCGCATCGTGCTTCTTTTCTCGCTGTCTTGGATAATTCGCCTCACCGCCTCGCTGTTCGTGGCCTTCGGGCAAGAGATTTCCGGTCGAGATCTTATCCTTATCGTCGGCGGTCTCTTCCTTCTGGGGAAGAGCACCCATGAAATTCATCAGAGGCTTGAAGGCGATGAGGGGCACTTGTCGGCGCGCGTCACACCGTCGTTTGCTAGTGTCCTGACACAAATACTCCTGCTGGATCTTGTCTTCTCCCTAGATTCCGTTATCACGGCCGTCGGCATGGTTGATGACATTGGGATCATGATCTCCGCTGTGATCGTTGCGGTGGGGTTTATGATGGTGTTCGCGGGCCCCATCAGCGAGTTTGTTGAGCGCCATCCAACCGTCAAGATGCTAGCCCTGAGCTTTCTTCTGCTTATCGGTGTTACCTTGATAGCCGACGGATTTGATCAACATATCCCCAGAGGCTACATCTATTTCGCAATGGCATACTCCGTGTTCGTGGAAATGCTCAACTTGAAAGTACGGAAGCCTCAGGCCGCGCCAGTCAAGTTGCATGAGCCTTACACCAAATCAGAACAGAAGGTGCAACCTATTTGAGAGGTTTTATGGATGTGAAAGTCACGCAACCTACATTGACCAAAGAAGAATGGGCCCTGGTAATCGAATTAATTGAACGGGAGCAGAAAGAATTACACGCAGAGATGCGTCAAACAGACTCCCGTGCTTACCGAGGGAAAATATCCCAGCGGCTAGACCGGGTGGACCGACTGCTTAAGGTTCTATGCCCAGATAAAGTTGCGTAACTTTTTCCCGCCTGCAGCGCGTAAGCGGTGCAGAGTATATATCGTCGTCGCTGCCGTAACGGCACGTTGCCACCGGCCACAGGCTTTTCATGACGTCTTCGTCAGTTTCCCTGTACCGGCTGCGCAGCGGTATGGGTCCCGGGCGATAATTCTTTTTAAAAAGCGTCCAATATTGGACAGCAACCCCTTCCCCGTCGGCGTAGACTTCGTGCGTATGACTGTAAGCAGGCTACGTGAGGAGCTTCCAATAGTTCCTGTTGTTTAAGTGAAAGGACAAGTCGTATGAAAACAAACCGTAATAACAACAGGATCAATACCACCCTGGGGGAGCTTGTAGCGACCATCAGCGAGGTGGCGTATGAATATTCCCATGACACGAAAGAGGCTTATAGCCTCGCCCGTCTAGTTTTGGTCGCTATTCTGAAAAAGGCATCCCCCAGAAGTAAAAACGTTGACCGCCACTTTTCCGGAGGTAAGTACCAGCATTAATATTTTCGACGCACTATCTACTTCCTGATTCGACCTTTTGGTCGAAGGTTTCGACTCTTTCGACGAACCTTCCCTCTTTTCCCTCTGAGACATTGAAAAATCTATTGGAAAATCCAGGCCTATCCCTCACCCCAAGGTCTGGCACACAACCTGCTCTATTACTCGGTAGTAGGGCCGGAACGGGTTCCGTCTGGGCGCGGGTTCGACTCTTAAAGCCAAGGATACCCAAACTTGATTCAACAGACTCCTCAAGCAGAGAAGTTCAAGCAACAGATGCGTGAGTCATTGCAACACGAGACCTTAAATTCTCGGGCCGTCAAGATTGCGCGACACGCCAACGTTTACACCTGCGGCGATCAAGACGAGATGGTTTACTTTATCGAAAGCGGCCAGATCAAACTGCTCATGCTCTCGCCCGAAGGTAAAGAGTGCCTCCTTGCTATCCACAGTGCGGGAGATATTTTCGGTGAGCTATGTCTATCCGGCTTAGGCGCGCGCCAGGAAACAGCCACCGCGATGAAACAAACGATGTTAAAACAAATCCCCTGTTCTCAGTTCTTTGCGCGCCTGAGCCGCGACTCCTTGTCGGAGGGCTTCGTGCGCTATCTGGCGGTGCGCATTGCCGACCAGCAGCAGGTCATCGCCAATCTGGTGACGGTGGATAGCGAACAGAGACTCGGCCAGACGTTGTTACAGTTGGCCCGTACACTGGGCAAGAAAGATCCTCGCAGTATTCGCATCGAGCTGAAGATCTCCCATGAAGAATTGTCCGAGATGGTAGGAACGACGCGGCCTCGGATCAGCGTATTCATGCAAAGATTTCGTAGCCTGGGACTGATTGAGATCAACATGGATCACTTTCTCATCATCAAAGAAAAAAACCTCACCGATTATCTAGCTCAGATCGCCTAGCGCGGCTGCGCCGCTGGGCCGGTCGGCAAACTATTTTTGCAAAATGGTTCAAAATTAGACAGTGAGCGATTGATGCGCCATACGGCTCTTGTACTATGAAAGTACGGGATCCAGAACGTACCTCCCGACCGACAGATCCTAGAGGCGCGATTCCGTCCCTCGATTACCTCCGACGCCTAAATAGCCTGTCGATCCCGATCACCAGGATGAATTATCGAGTACCGGTAGCAATTCCCGTAGTTTGGGGCCGTGAGAAACTAGTATAGTTAAGGCTTTATGTAGCCGGGGAAGGAGAATTAAGTGACACTAAACGTTGGAAACAAGGTTGTTTACCCGTATCAGGGCCCCTGTCTGATTGGCGCGCTAGTCAAGAAAATGATTGACGGCACCCCGACGAGGTTCTACCAGTTGGCTCTCCTC
>DASTOD010000126.1:0-3531 GCA_035762645.1 Binatia bacterium
TCGATACGGCAGCGCCGAACGCTGCCTACTCAGGATAGCCGGGATCAATCCGATTCCCCGAGTAGCGCGGGCAGCGCGTATCGAGGGGGCGTGACCCGGGCCGTCGCCGTTCGGCTCTCGGGTTCGGGTTTCGTGTTCAAATAAAGTCTTCGAGCCGGACGGTTGGCCAGCCCATCGGCTTTAGCCGCTGAAAGGGTTTGCGCGCCTGTTCGCCGGCGCAGAGCGGCGGTTTCGTGGCGTCGATGATGACTTTACCGCCGACTCGGTGCCAGTAGGGACCCCCGGGCGGGAAGGGCTCGAAGCCCGTCGGGTCCATGGGATGGAGTCGCGTGCCGGGAATCACGACAATGTCATCTTGAGGATTACAGCGCGTGTTAATCGCCCAGAGAATCTCCCAATGGTTGAAGATGTTAACGTCCTCGTCGACCGCAATAGCCACCTTGGGATGCAAGATGGGGCTCGACAGCACGCCCATCAGCACTTGCTTCGCTTCGCCGTAGAAGCGCGGCGTCATCTGAACGACGATGCCGAACAATCCGGGGAGCACGAGCAAATTGTGTAGGTTTACATAGCCGCCGATGTTCTTGATGTGGTTATAGACCGCGACACCGAAAGGAACTTTGTGAAAGATGCATCCTTCGACTTCCGATCCGTTTTGGATGGCCTTGAAGATCGCATCGTGCCGCATCGTCATGCAATCGATCTCGATGACGGGGTTCTTGCCCATACCGGCGATGTAGTAATCGTGAAATTCTGAAAACGGCCCTTCGTCCTCACGCACGTTCGGCAGGATTCGCCCTTCGAGAACAATCTCTGCGTCGTAAGGCACCTCCAAGTCGTTGGTCTCGCACTTCACGACCCTGACCGGCTCGCCAATCAGACCGCCCGCCACTTCCAGTTCGTCCAGCTCGAAAGGGCCGGTCGTGGCCGCCGCCATGTAATAAAGCGGATGATGACCGGCGAAGATAGAAATCGGCATCGCCTGATTACGGGCTTCATATTTATCCAGGATCTGGCGCGTGTGGCGCGGCACGATCAGCGCGCCGGTTTTACGCGGCCCTTTGACCTGAAGGCGATGGAACGCGACATTGCGAATGCCGGTGTCGGGGTCGCGAGCGATCATCAAACCGGACGCGATGTAAGGGGTCTCTTCCGTGCCGGCGACGTGCGCGGGGAGCCTGGTGATATCGACTTGGTCCCCCTTAAAGACTTTTTCTTTGACCGGTCCGCTCGAGACGAGCTGAGTCGCGTGCCGCTTGGTCGCCCGCTCTGCCGCGGTCGGAACCAGTTTCTCGACAGTGGTGCCGTAGGCAAGAGCGGCATGGCGCAAGTTGGCCGGCGCCATTCCCAGGCTCTTCCATCCCGGGAAACCCTCGACTTTCTCGAACAAAAGCGCCTTCTCCCTCGATTGGTATAAGAGAGCGCCCATTTGGGTGTGCGGATGAACGGATTTCGTAATGCGCGTCAGCTCGCCGGCTGCTTCCAATTCACCGATCCACGTTCGCATATCTTTCGGCATAGATTTATCCTCGCGGCTTTACGCTGTCTCGGGTCTCGGGTTAGAATCTCGGGTTGAACGCGAAACCGAAACTCTAAACTCGCTTATCGAACTTTTAGCGGTGCCGAGTCAAGCCGGGCTGCTTTGAATCTCTGTTTGCGCGGGGAGTCTCTTAACGCTAGCCGCGGATTGCGGAGGCCAGCTTGACACGGCGCCGCGCTGGACGATAGTTTTGCGTTTCGCGCGGCGTTCTAAAATCCCATTCGAACAAAGCGGAGGTAATCGATATGCCGAACAAACCCATACCGCAGGATGTTACGGTTGACCCCAACACCACAGCCTTACTGGTCTTGGATCTGAACGCGCGATGTGAAAACCCTGAGGAGCCATGCTACAAGCTGATTGATCCAGTGGCAAAGTTTCTCGAAAGAGCGCGCCAAGCCCGGATGTTTATCGTCTATACGGTGGCGGAACGCTACAAAGGCACGCCGGAGGCGAGAATGCCGCATGCGTTCAAGCAGCGCGGCG
This sequence comes from Binatia bacterium, assembly GCA_035762645.1. GTDB lineage: Bacteria > Desulfobacterota > Binatia > UBA9968 > UBA9968 > DASTOD01. Next base: position 2,027 of record DASTOD010000126.1, read on the forward strand.
ATGAGCCGGTGATATTTCCCGCCGCCTTCGACAAATTCTACAGCGGTGAGCTCCAGCCGATGCTGCAGAAGCGGGGGATCAAAACCGTGATCGTCTGCGGCGCTGCGAGCAACCAAGCGGTAATGTACACCGCCACGGCCGCTGTGCGGCCCTTCGGCTACGATGCGGTGATACCGGTCGATGGGCTCATTGCCCGTGGCGATTATGAGCACGAGTTTACGCTGCACCAATTCACTATTCTACCCGGCGGCGCCGCGCAAAAGTTCAAGATCACTGAATTTGCTAAGATCAAGCTTGCCTGAGATTTTTTAGGTAACTGGAATTTGCGGGTGTCCCCTTGCGGGGACACCCGGGGGCTGCAAACTCAAACCGAGGAGGTTGATTGTTCGAGTTTGCTCGGAAACACGGTTGAACGGTGACGGGTTAGACCAGCCGCCTCCCATCATCTCATTCGGGCCATGGCAAATTGTAGCCTGCGAAGTTCACCTTCGATATAAAGATCCTTCACTTGGTGCCGGTCCAAGTGTGCATTCAAGAGTTCCGCCGGATAAATTTTGGCGCCACAGCGTTGGCACACTGCAGCCTGGAAAGTCTCATTATCACACTGGATCTCCGCAAGATCGGCGTTATCGGAAATTTCCATGTTGTCCCTCTGTGTCTATTATTTGCAATGCGATTCAACGTCGTCAGCAATTGGCATGCCACTAAGCGACGTGGTATTCACAGCAGGCGAGGGTCCTTGTATTATCGACATTTTCCGCATTGCAGTATCGACTGGTCCATTGGGCAGCGCCGAGGAGGGTGAGAATTCATGTCCACAGTCAAACAGATTTGTACGCTAGATCCGTACAAATTGGAATAAAAAAATGCAGGAAAGCGCATATTTTCTGGCCAGGGATATATCCTGAAAGATATATTGACGCCACCCCGCCTCGCCATTACGATCGGTAAAACCACCAGAATATCCCGCCTCGACGCATGAGGAACCCGCCGGAGCGCCTGCCGCCCGCCTTTCTTACGGACGAAACGCGCCCGCGCCGCTCACGACCTCTTCCTGGCATCTGGTGATCGTCATGAAACAGGCACAAGGACGGCCCATGGTTCTTTTTTCTGAAAAAAAAGCGGGACGCTTTGCCCTAGGCGTCGTGACCCTCAACCACCCCGGCTCATTGAACGCGCTGGATTTCGCAATGCTGCGGGCAATGAGCGAAGCCCTGCTAACGTGGCGTGACAAAGAAACTATTGCCTGCGTTGTCATTCATTCCCCGTCGCCGCGGGCGTTCTGTGCCGGCGGCGACGTCAAGTCGCTGGTGACTTCACTGCGCAGGGAGCCCGGGATCGTGGTGGCGCGCGACTATTTCACAATGGAGTATTTCGTCGACTACCTTATCCATGTCTACCCGAAACCCATTCTCTGTTGGGCCGACGGCATTACTATGGGCGGAGGCATCGGTATCATGAACGGCGCCGCCTGCCGCGTCGTAACCGAGCGGAGCACTCTGGCC
>DASTOD010000127.1:0-4490 GCA_035762645.1 Binatia bacterium
TCAGTCGGCGAATGCTGAGTTGGGCGGGAGGCGCGGAAAGCAATCGTTGCACGTCAAGAAGATCCTGCGGACCGCCCGCATCGAATTTCAAAAGTACGATCTTCTGGGTGAAGAACAAATACTCTGAGATGCTCTGCCTGCGGCAACGCTATCTCACGGGGACCAGCGATTCGTCAAACTTTCCCATAACGAATGCCTTACAACCTTTTTTCGGCGGAGGGGGCGTCTGACGCCTTCGCGGCGAAGATCAATATCAATGATCCAGTCAACGTGAGTGTGATCAACGGGCCTTTGGCTCCTGTTCAGGTGAACACCCTGAAAGGAGGCAGTTATAACTGAGATTGACAGATGAGTCCCGGTTTCCTATCGTCGGATTATGGGACTGATCATTAAAACATTAAGAGTCGCCGGAGATAAAGGTGAGCGGCGGTTTGAGGTTCTGTTTGACACCGGGGCAAGCGCCTCGTTCGTTCGACAGGATGCTGCTGAAAAAATAGCGACGACCCTAAAGCTGCCTTCTCCAGAGGCCTACACTCTGGGAGACGGGGTGGGCAAGCTCAGAGTCCGTGAGACGGCAGTTCTGTATGTCTATATTGATGGAGTGAGGATATCCGATAACTTCATCGTAGCACCAAGGCTTTCGGACTCGGTGATCATCGGAGCCACTACTCTCCAGAAATGGCGCGTCAAGCTCGACCTGGAGAACGAAAGAGTTATTATTGACAAGAGAATGGCTCGCCTGCTTCTTGCGTAGATCGCCCATTTTTTCTTCGCTATCTATTGCACTGAGCCAAGGATCACCACATTTTTTAATTGGAGAACTTTACTTTGCTTAAGCGCCCTGTGCGCAACAAACACTCACTCAGTTGACATTCTAAAGAAATCCGTGGGAGATTAACCGCGCAAATAAATTTATGCCGGTTCACCTACTCACGGATATTACCGTTGTCGAGTGCGCGACATTCGTTACCGGCCCCTATGCCACAGCGCTTCTGGCGGATCTCGGCGCTCGGGTGATCAAGATCGAATCGCCGCCGGACGGCGATCCCTATCGCTATTTCGCGCCGGACGCTTACTTCAGCTTCAACTTTGCCCACCTGAATCGAAACAAAGAAAGCCTTGTGCTCGATCTCAAGTCAGCCGAAGGAAAAAAGATTTGCCGTGAATTGATCCAGAAAGCCGATGTCTTCGTCGAGAACTTCCGGCCCGGGACAGCCGGCCGCCTGAGTTTGGGCTATGACGCTCTGCAGGCGTTAAATGGCCGGCTGGTTTACTGTTCCATCTCAGCTTACGGGCAGACTGGGCCGTACGTTGACAAACCCGGGTTTGACACCCTGGGGCAGGCGATGAGCGGACTATTGGGCTTGCTCACCGATCCCGAGGAGCCGCGGGTGATGGGAGTGGCCTTGTCGGATTATGTCACCGGCCTCGCCGCCGGCTACGGCATTCTCGGCGCCCTGTTGGCGCGTGAAAGAACCGGGCAAGGTTCGAAGATCGAGACCTCTTTGTTGCAAGCCACGCTTTCGTTCATCGGCGAGACGGCAGCCGGGTATTTGAGAACCGGCATTGTTCCGGACCGCGCCGCTCGAGTGAAGAATGCCCACGCGTTCGCTTTTGTCACCAAGGACAAGTTGCCGTTGGCGATCCACTGTTCGGTGCCGGAAAAGTTCTGGATGGCGTTGTTGAAATCGGTAAGGCGGACGGATCTCGCCGATGACGAGCGGTTCAAGGATAGAGAGCGCCGGCGAGAAAACTACGCGGCATTGGAACGCGAGTTGGCGGCGGTCTTTGCGACCCGCGCGAGAGCAGAATGGCTGAAGGAGCTGGAAGCGAACGATGTGCCCGCGGCGCCGATCTATAGCATCGCCGAAGCGATTGACGATGCGCAAGTAAACCATCTCGGACTGCTCGAAGAGCTGGAGCATCCAAAGGCAGGTAAAATGAAATTGGTCGGGCCGCCGATCTGTTATGAACAGATATCGCGGGTGAAATCCGCGCCGCCGCCGCTTGTGGGCGAACACACCGTGAGGGTTCTGTCACACCTGGGCTATGACAGGACGGCCATCGCCGAACTGGCGCAACACGGAGTCGTTAAGATCGCTGAGAGTTAAAGGATTGGAGGGGTTGGCGAGGAAGTGCGCTTGTCCCCTCGCCCGCTATGCGGGAGAGGGCTAGGGTGAGGGTAAGTGACCAGGGATAGAAGTAACGACCAAAAGAGCAAAACGCCTGGATTACCGCCTGGCGGGAACGACGGGGGACGACTAAGATGATTTACGACATTGAGATAAATTCGGCCGCGCACTATCCGGCGGCCGGTGTCGTGGGCTTGGTTGAACTGGCGGAACAGGTTGGGTTCGGTGCTTTTTGGAAAGGTGAGTCGAACAGCACCGACCCGGTGGTCATGCTATCGGCGGCAGCCAGCCGCACCAAGAGCATCAAACTGGGCACTGCCATATACCATATATATGGCCGCAGCCCGGTGACGTTAGGCATCCAAGCCGCCACATTGCAGGATCTTTCCGGCGGGCGCTTGCTTCTGGGCCTCGGTGTAGCCAACAAGAGCATTGCGGCTTGGCATGGCGGAGTATTCGACCGTCCGCTGCGTCGCGCTCGCGAGTACATCGATATCGTTCGCAGAGTTGCGGCGGGGGAGCGCGTAGAGTACGAGGGTGAGGTGTATCAAACCGGAAAGCGTTTTCAGCTTTCCTGGAAGCCAAGTTATCCGAATCTGCCCATTTACCTTGCCGGCCTGGGTCCGCAGATGACCAAGCTGGTGGGAAAAATCGCCGATGGCGTGTTTATCAACATGGCGACGCCAGCCAAGGTCAAAGAGATCGCCGACCGCGTTCGCGACGGGGCCAGAGAAGCGGGGCGGGACCCGAGCAAGATCGAAATCATCGCCAAGAGCCGCGTTTCGTTGAATCCGGACAGGGCGCTGGCCCGTTCCAAGCTGCGGCAGGTCCTGACGTTTTACAATATCGCCGATCATTACAGCGATATGCTGCGCGGCATGGGATTCGAGAGAGAAGTCAATACGATTCACGAAGCTTTCCAAAAAGGCGGTTTCAAAGCAGCAATGGGGGCATTGACCGACGAATATATGGATAAACTCCCGGTGGTGGCGGCCACCTCGATCCAAGAGATCAAGGAAAAAGTCGCGGCCTTCGCCGAGGCCGGCGCGACCCGTTTGGTCATTCCATACGTGCCGGTCACGGAGCCGGTGGTGGAAGATGCGAGGAAATTCTTGGAGGCATGGGGGCGCGCCTAGGCAGTCTCGAGTTCCGGGTTTCGGGTCTCGAGTTCAATCCGAAACCAGCACGTTCAGGGCCGCTGAGTCTTAACAAACATAGAACCCGACACCTGACCACAAAGGCGGCGGCGCGGCAGAGCCGCAACCAATGTCGGCGGATGGATTCACCACGAAGATCGCGAAGAGCACGAAGTCAAGAAATTCAAGAGTATTGATCTCCAATCCTTCGTGGCCTTCGTGTGCTTCGTGGTGCGCGTTGCTTTGCTTGTAATTCGCGCAGAAGGCGACACCTTTGAAGCAGAATGAGATAAGCGACTGAATGGGGCCGGTAACCCGAGACTCGAGACGCGAGACTCGAAACTGAAAATTGACGGAGGAAAATTTCCATGTGTGATTTTGCCGCTGATGCCGAGGCCGCGGAACAACTGATGGTGGGCCGGACTTTGTCCGTCGCGCGGGTGCGGGAGCTCAACGCGAAGGATTACTTTTATCAGATGCTGAAGGACAACCCGGAGATGTTGAAAATATATCCGGGGATAGAGAATGAGCTGCTTCAGGGAGCTATCGACTGCCATATTCATGCCTATCCTGATTTCGTGCACCGATCGCAGGACATGATCCAGATCGCTATCGAGGCCTCGAAATGCGGCATGCGTGCGATCGCCTTTAAAGATCACTGGAACGTGAGCGCGACTTCGGCGTATCTGGCGCAGCGACACGTCGACTCGCTGGTTGAGCGGGGCGAGCTGCAACATCGGGTCGAAGTCTACGGCGGCGCCGGCACCTGTCACGGCATGCGGCCGGAGTATATCCGCGTGGCGCTCCAGTATCCGAATTTCAAGATGATCTGGTTTCCGACCTTCACCTCGCTCGGCTTCTGGCGCGGCGCGGGACATCCGGAAAAAGGCGGCGTGCGGCTGGTGGCGGAAGACGGCAAGGTGTTGCCCGAAGTGAAGGAGATCATGGAGATGGCGGTGGAGAAAAAAGTCGGAATCGGCTTCGGCCACACCGATTTTCAAGAGCTTCTGCCGTTGGCCCGGCTGGCCAAAGAGATCGGCGTGCGGGCGACCCTGGATCATCCGCTGCTCGAGCTTAATAAACTGTTGCTCGATGAGATGAAACAGCTCCGCGATTTGGGTGTCTATGTGGGCACTTACTGCCAGCCGATGATTCCCAGTCTCTACCAGCCTGTGGCTGACCCGATGGAAACCATCCGCACAATCAAAGAGATCGGCCCGGA
>DASTOD010000128.1:0-10079 GCA_035762645.1 Binatia bacterium
CAATGCCCATGTTATAAACCGTAAACATTTGTTCATCGGTAATATTGCCATAGCTTTGAATGAGAGAGAAAATTTGTGGAGGCTCTGGCAGTTCATCAATGATGTATCCCACCTCTGCAACTACACGTGTCAAATTGAGAAAGCCATCACTCGTGATGTGCACCAAAGCCTTTACAGGAATTCCTTGATCCAGAATATCGAGCGCCTCTTTAACATAGATGTGTGTCGGCTTTAGTAGTTCCTTTCCGAGTGAAGCTTCTAAAGATGGAAACATTGCATCGACAGTAAAAGTGTTTTGTTCGAAAAAAACACGGCGAGCCAAGGTAAGCCCATTGCTGTGGACACCGTTACTTTCAATACCAATCACCAGGTCTCCCTCTTGGATGTTTTGCCCGACGATAATCCCATCGAGCGGGACAATACCGACCGCCATACCTGCTAAGTCAAAGCCGTACCCTTCTTTGTGCCCTTTGATTACATCTCGTAATTGAGCTATTTCCCCTCCCGGAATTGAAATATTTGCCCGCTTTGCCCCTTCGCATAGCCCTATTGCAATATCTTCCAACAGGTCAGGTTTCGCTTCTTGGACGGCAATATAATCAACCATCGAAATTGGCTTAGCTCCGACGCACAGAAGATCGTTCACATTCATGGCCACGCAATCGATTCCGATGGTTTTGTAATCCTGCATCAACTGAGCGATAAGCAGCTTTGTGCCGACGCCGTCGGCTGTGATAGCGAGACCTACTCCACCTATGTCGATAACATTAGCAAAGTAACCAATGTCGAGCTTTACTGATCCTAATCCGTCGCTTTGCGGCCATGTTTTTCGGAAATGTTTAATTATTCGTTGGAGGACCAACTCTTCGCGTGGCGCATCCACGCCTGCAGACTGATAGGTTATTGGTTTCTTTGCCATGGTTTTACTTGTTACGGTTTATCCGGTGATCGGGCGGTAATCCATACTTGATAACTGAATACATATGTCGTCACCGCATCATTTATGGTTAGCCGGTTGGCGGGGTGTTTTCGAGAGGAGGCAGCCCCCAATTTGAATCCGTACATTAATTATACCAGTCCTATTTGTCAACGAAATTCCTTTGAATCCACATGACTCCAGATATCGGAATCCTCCGCCAACGGGCAGAGATGGAAATGTTGGGGCGCTGCTTTCTGTCGTCACTCGGATTGGACGCCACACGGCGCAGTGCCCGCGAACGGATTGCACGTTGTCTTCGCCCGCGATCACCATGCCCAAGAGCTGGCGCAGCTCAGGCAGAGCTAGATATTTAGTCATGGGATCTCAAGCCGCCGCTTGGCTTAGCGCGGCGATGCGTTCGGCGGGAGTTGGATGGGAATAGTGATAGGCGGAATACCACGGGTGCGGGGTCAGGTTCGAAAGATTTTTTACCGTCAAATTGATTAACGCCTCTTCCATCGGCCGGCTGTCGCGAAGAGTCTGGGCGGCAAACCGATCGGCCTCATATTCATGCTTGCGCGAAAGAAAATTCATAAGCGGTCCGAGGTAGAACGTGAACGGGCCGGAGAGCAGGCTGAATAGCACAAGGGCGCCGTGATTCGACGGTTCAAGGCCGAAGGCCGAAAACAACGGCCTATAGTCCAGCAGCAGGCTCAAAATATATAACCCGATGAAAAGAAAGATGCTCTGGACGACAAGCATTCTCCGTATGTGCTTCATTTTGTAGTGACCCATCTCGTGGGCGAGAACCGCGAGCCCTTGTTCAACGGTCATTTGGTCCATCAACGTATCGAACAGGACGATCCGCTTGGCTTTGCCGATTCCGGTGAAGTAAGCATTAGAGTGCGCCGAACGTTTCGACCCGTCCATCGAGTAAATGCCGCTCGTCTTGAAACCCAATTGATCGGCCAGGGCCAAAATGCGGTCCCGCAGTTCGCCTTCCTTAAGCGGCTCGAACTTGTTAAACAGCGGCGCGATAAACGTCGGGAAGATAATCACGATCAAGAGCTGAAAGCCGGAGATAAAGACAAACGCCCAGATCCACCAATACGAACCGGTGGCATCCATGAGCCAGAGGATGACGAAAAGAAAGGGGACCCCGAGGAGGACGCCGAGAACCAGCCCTTTGAGCTTATCCGTCACATAGAGCTTCGCCGTGGTTTTATTGAAGCCGAAACGCGATTCAATGCCGAACGTCGCGTAGAGGTCCATCGGTAAACTCGCTGCGGATAAGATTAAACCGACTCCGAAGCAAAAAAAGATTCCTTGGGCGTATGGGATGGGCAAAAACCGGCTTGCCAGCTCCCGAGAGAGCCGGTCCATAAACGGCAGCACGCCGCCGAACAGAACGATGAGCGTGACGGCTCGATTGTAGATTTCGGCCCAACGCTGAAAACGACCTTTGGCAATCGTGTACTCGACCGACTTATCGTACTCCTCGGAGCTTAATTTGCCGCGAAAGATCTCAGGAATTCTTCTTTCCGCCCAACGCGCCTGAACATAGCGCAGGTTCATCTCATTGAGGGCAAATTCAACGACGAATTCCAGGGTGAAAAGAACAAGGAATGATCCAACGATCAGTTGTTCCATCAGAACTGCCGCTTGGGGCGAAAGGGTAGTTTCAGCTGCGAGAAGAGCGCGGACCGTCAGCCGGCGAGCGGATGGTAGGCAAAGGCGAGTTTGCCTTCGTTCTCGTCAACTTCCACGTTGCCGCCGTTTTGGAGGTTGCCGAAGAGGATTTCGTCTGCGAGCACTCGCTTGATTTCGTTTTGAATCAGCCGCGCCATGGGTCTCGCGCCGAAGGCCGGATCATAGCCGCGTTCCGCCAGCCAGCGGCGCGCCTTCGATGTGAGCTGCAAGAAAACCTTCTTCTCGTTTAGCTGCTGGTCGAGTTCCATGATGAACTTGTCGACCACCCGCTCGATGATTTCCATGCTCAGCGAATTGAAGACAATCATCGCATCCAGGCGGTTCCGGAACTCGGGGCTGAACATCTTTTCGATGGCTTCTTTTCCCTTTCCGGCGTTCGATCGGGCGCCAAATCCGAGCGGCGCGCCGCTCATTTCGCGCGCTCCGGCATTGGTGGTCATGATGAGAATGACGTTGCGAAAATCGGCCTTTTTGCCGTTGTTGTCGGTCAACGCGGCATGGTCCATGACCTGCAGAAGAATATTGAACAAATCGGGGTGGGCTTTCTCAATTTCGTCGAGCAGCAACACGGAGTACGGGTTTCGGTTGATCGCGTCCGTCAGCAGTCCGCCCTGGTCAAAGCCGACATAGCCCGGCGGGGCGCCGATGAGGCGCGACACGGTGTGTTTTTCCATGTACTCGCTCATGTCGAAGCGGATAAACTCGATGCCCATGACGTGCGCCAGTTGTTTGGCGACTTCGGTCTTGCCAACGCCGGTGGGACCCGAAAAAAGAAAACAGCCGATGGGCTTCTCCGGATGTCCTAGCCCGGACCGGGATAGTTTGATGGTGCTGGCCAGCGTCTCGATGGCTGCGTCTTGACCGAATACGGTCAATTTTAAATCTCTTTCCAGGTTTTGCAGCTGCTCTTTATCGGAAACCGAAACGCTGCGCGGCGGGATCTTGGCGATCTTGGCGACGATCTTCTCGATATCCTTTGGACCGATGGTTTTTTTGCGTTTCTCCGCCGGCAGAATTTTGACCGCCGCGCCGACCTCGTCAATCACATCGATCGCTTTGTCCGGCAAGCGGCGATCGTTGATGTGTTTGGCCGAGAGCTGGACGGCGGCCTGCAAAGCCGTCGAAGAGTAGTGGACGCCGTGGTGCGCTTCGTAGTGGGGCTTCAACCCCTGGAGAATCTTGTACGCGTCGTCCACGTTGGGTTCGGCGATTTCGATCTTTTGAAAACGCCGCGCCAGGGCGCGGTCGCGCTCAAAGTAGCTTTTATAGTCATGATAGGTGGTCGACCCGATGCACTTGAGCTCCCCCGACGCCAGCGCGGGTTTGAGGATATTGGACGCGTCCATAGAGCCGCCGCTGGTCGCCCCCGCGCCGACAATGGTATGAATCTCATCGATGAACAGAATGGCGTTCGGCTGCTTTTTTAGACCGTTCAAGACTCCCTTCAGGCGGGCTTCAAAATCGCCGCGGAATTTGGTCCCGGCGAGCAGCGCTCCCATGTCCAGAGCGTAGATCACCGAATTCTTGAGCGCATCGGGCACCTCGCCATGATGAATCTTCAGCGCCAGCCCTTCCGCGATGGCCGTCTTTCCGACCCCCGGGTCGCCGACGTAAATGGGATTGTTCTTGCGCCGCCGGCAGAGCACATGAATGGTCCGTTCGATCTCGTCGGCGCGCCCGATGAGGGGATCGATCGTTCCCTGGCGCGCCCTCTCCACCAAATTGACCGTAAACGCTTCGAGAGGCTTAGCCCGGGGCCCCGGTTTTTCCTCGGCCGGGTGATCCTCTTCGCTCTGGCTCCATTCCTCATCGCCGGTCGGGATCTTTGAGATTCCATGGGAAACGTAATTGACCACGTCCAGACGCGTAATGCCTTGCTCCTCGAGCAGGTAAACCGCATAAGAATCGAGCTCGCGGAACATCGCGATGAGCAAATTGCCGCCGTTGATCTCTTTCTTTTCCGCCGATTGCGCGTGAATCACCGCGCGTTGAAGGACCCGGTGAAAACTGATCGTTTGCTGCGGCTGCTGATCCACGCCCTTGGGCAGAGGTTTAAGCTGCGTGTCAAAGAACTCCTCCAGCGATTTCTTCAAACGGGCGATGTCACCGCCGCAATGGAGGATCGCAGCGTTGGCGTCTTTGTCCTGGAGCAAGGCGTAAAGGAGGTGCTCCAAGCAGACGTACTCATGGCGGCGGCGCCTCGATTCTTGCAGCGCTGCGTTTAAAGTTCCCTCGAGTTCCTTACTAATCATGCTAAGCCTCTTCCATTGTGCACTTCAGCGGATACTCATTTTGCTTCGCGAGATTCTCGACGATCGCCACCTTGGTCTCGGCAATTTCATAGGTGTAAACGCCGGCCACGCCGATGCCCTTTTTATGGACATGCAGCATGATCTGGACCGCTTCCGTATGTTCCTTGTTGAAAACGTATTGTAGGATCTGCACAACGAACTCCTTGGTCGTGTAGTCGTCATTGTGCAGCAAGACTTTGTAGAGAGGCGGCTTTTTTAGCTTCTTTTTGGTCTCGGTGACCACCTCGTGGTCAAATTCGGTTTGCCTGCGGCTCACGACCCGTCCTCTTGGTTCGATCTGCTTCCATTTAACATGCTTTTCCAGTTTGCCGCAATCCTTCGCGCACGTGATCTCGAAACCAGCGTCGGCGGTCTAACCTGTTGTGTTGCAAAGAAAAAAAAGTGATATATTACACGTGATTTTCCGCAGCTGTCGACACCGCCGGAACCGGTGCCGCCCCCCAGGAGGTATCGTATGCTTTCCAATAAAGTCAGCGAAATTATGACGACCCATCTAACCACCGCTTCCGTCGCACAACCGGTCTTCGAGGTGATGGAGATGATGGCGTCGGCCGATGTCGGCCGGGTGATTGTCATCGACAAGGAGGTTCCCGTTGGCATCTTCACCGAAAAAGATGTACTGACGCGCGTGGTTAACGGCGCCATCGACTCGAAGAACACCCCGATCAGCCAAGTCATGACTTCGCCGATCCGCGCCGTACCCGAGGACACCCATATCGTTGATGCCTTTGGCAAAATGTTCAAGGGAAAATATCGCCACCTGCTAGTGCGCGGACGGCGGGGAAAGATCGTCGGCATCGTTTCGATGCGGCGCATTCTCGGTCTGGCTGTGGAGCTGGGTCAAGGACTAAGCGAGAACGAGACTTTGGGAAACATTATGTCGGCGGCCATCGCCTCGGTGGATGAGTCCACGTCGGCTTATAAAACGATCGATCTCATGATTCGGAAAGGTGTGGCAGCCGTGGTGATCGTGGCCAACGGGACGCCTGCGGGAATCTTTACCGAGCGCGATGTTTTGAAACGAGTGGCCACCAAGCAAGTGGACGCCAAGGGAACCTCGGTCAAGCAGGTAATGACCTCGCCCTTGGTGACCATGGCGAGCACGACACTGATCGGTGCAGCCTTGACCGAGATGTATCGGCGCGATATCAGGAACATGCCCGTCATGGGACCCCAAGGAGAATTGACCGGTATACTGTCCATGCCGGATATCCTACAGTATGCGCGCGCGTTCGATATCGATGAGCAGGTGCGCAAGACCTGGAAGGAAGTGGCCGAACACTACGACTCGGATGATCAGTACACGCCGGGCTGATCCGGACTAAACGGTTGTCTGTTAAGGGATTTATGTTAAAATAACTGCCCGTCCCTAGAACAATCAAGGAGGATATTTTGGAGACACCGACGATTAATGATTTGAATATCTGCGTCGCCACCGAGAACGGCTCAGGCAGCGCGTCCTCGAACAACATCTTGTTCAAGGCCATCTTCAAGATGGGCATTCCCTGTTCATCCAAGAATATGTTCCCGTCGAACATTCAGGGATTGCCGACCTGGTATCAAATTCGCGCCTCTGCGGACGGTTATTTGAGCCGCAAGGACGTTATCGACGTCATCGTCATGTTCAATGACACCACCGCGGCGAAGGACATCTACCGGGTCCGTGACGGCGGTTTGATCGTTTACGACGACTCCACTCCGCTCAGCGCCAATCTAAAGCGCGATGGAGTGCAGTATTTGGGAGTTCCTGCCAACAAATTGATCGCCAAGCTCGTGCCGGCTTCACCGCTCCGAGCCAAGCAGCGCAACATGATCTATGTCGGATCCCTGGCGTACCTATTCGGGATTGACATGGAGGTGATCAAAGCGGTCCTAGAGGATACCTTTGGCAAAAAACCGGCCGTCATCGAATCCAACCTTGCCTGTATCGACGCCGGGTATCAATACATGAAGGAGAAGGGGTTCAAACAAAACATCGCTCGCCTGGAACCGATCCCAAACGGCAACAAAGGCAAGATTCTTACAGAAGGCAATACCGCAGCCGCTTTGGGGGCGATTTACGGGGGAGCCTCTGTCATTTGTTGGTATCCGATTACTCCATCGAGTTCACTGGCGGAAGCGATGGAGTACTATCTCCCCCGGCTGCGCAAAAAGATTAACGGAAAAAACGCCTACGCCATCGTCCAGGCCGAAGATGAGATCGCGTCGGCTAGCATGGTCGTCGGCGCGGGTTGGGCGGGAGCGCGGTCGATGACTTCTACTTCCGGGCCCGGACTCTCGCTCATGAACGAATCCATCGGTCTCGCTTACTTCGCCGAGGTCCCAAGCGTGTTTTTCATGATCCAGCGCGGCGGCCCCTCTACGGGTTTGCCGACCCGAACCCAGCAAGCTGATATTTCGCTGATGTACGGCGCCTCTCATGGCGACACCCGGCACATTATCTTGATTCCCCACGATATGACCTCTTGCTTCGATTTGGCGCGCCGGAGTTTCGATTTCGCCGATCGCTTCCAGACGCCGGTTTTTGTCGCCATGGATCTTGACCTCGGAATGAACCTGTGGTCGTCGGAGCCGCTTAAACTCCAGCGGGAGCCTTATGACCTGGGCAAACGTCTGACCCCCCAACAGCTCGAAGAGTGGGCGAAAGCCGGCAAAAAATTTCGCCGTTATTTCGATCAGGATGGGGACGGGATCCCGTACAGAACGGTACCGGGGAATCCGCATCGCCTGGCTTCCTATTTCACACGCGGTTCGGGCCATGACGCTGACGCCAGGTATTCTGAAGATGAAAATGACTACAAATATATTCTCGACCGTTTGCGGAAAAAGTTTGATACCGCCCGTAAGTATGTCCCGAAGCCTATCGTCGAGATCACCCGGGGGGTAACGACCGGGATCGTCTGCTTTGGATCCAGCTACGAGCCGGTCCGCGAGGCGCGTGATCGGCTGCGGGCCTCAGGGCTTAAAACCAATCACATGTTGATTCGCGCCTTGCCATTGAGCAGCGAGGTCAGAGATTTCCTGGCGGAACACGATACGATCTATCTAGTGGAACAAAACCGCGACGGTCAGATGGCGGCGATCATTAAAGACGAATACCCGGAACTGGGCGCCAAAATCGTGAGCATTCTGGTCTACAATGGTCTGCCGCTGACCGCCGGCGAGATTGTGAAGCAGATTTTCGACGCTTCCCAATCGGCACAACTCAAAACAGCTCAGATGTAATGTAAGGAAAGACTATGGCAGAAGCAAAACTCAACCGGCTTAATCTGGCAGAGAAGGACTATGAAGGTGCGCCCTCGACCATGTGCCGGGGGTGTGGCCATGATGCGATCTCGGCATCGGTCATGCGCGCGTTCTATGAGAGCAGTATTGACCCGCGCAAGGTGATTAAACTCAGCGGCATCGGCTGTTCTTCCAAAACACCGGCCTATTTTTTGGGGCAATCTTTTGGTTTTAACGCCGTTCACGGCAGAATGTCCGCGGTGGCGACGGGCACCAATTTAGCCAACTATAGTCTAATGCCTATCGGCGTTTCCGGCGATGGGGATACCGCGGCCATCGGTCTCGGCAATTTCTGCCACATGATGCGCCGCAACGTGAACATCACCTACATCATCGAGAACAACGGCGTCTATGGGTTGACCAAAGGGCAGTTTTCAGCTACCGCCGATGTCGGTTCCGTGATGAAGGGTGGGAAGGTCAATGACATTCCAGCGATTGATATGGCCGAGCTCGCGATCACGCTGGGCGCGACTTATGTCGCTCGGAGTTTCTCGGGCGATCGCAAGCAGCTCTCGCCGATGGTTCAGGGTGCTCTGGCTCACAAGGGGAGCGCCATCCTGGACGTGATCAGTCCTTGCGTGACCTTTAACAACCATGAGGGTTCGACCAAGAGCCTTAAATATGTCAAAGGACATCTCGATCCGATCCATGACATCGACTTCATTCCACCCTACGAGAATATCGAGGCGGAGTATGACGAAGGAACCGATCACGAGGTGGTCCTGCATGACGGCTCGCGTATCATCCTGCACAAGCTGAGTAAGGACTACGACCCGACCAACAAAGCGCAGGCCATCTCAGCCATCCATGCGGCCATCGCCGAGGGGAAGTTCTTGACCGGGCTGATTTATTACAATCCGAACCGCGCGGACTTTGCTTCAGAACTGGATCTCTGCGATACGCCTCTGTCTGAACTGACGCAGGAAGACTTGCAACCAACCGCCGAGCAGCTAGAGCAAATCAACGCCGGCTTTATGAAGTGATAAAAAGGGCCCCCTTCTCTCAAATCTCCCCCGTGCCGGGGGAGAAAAAGAGGGGGCTGAGCTACTCTCTAGAACCCCGCCGCGACCTTTTGCGGCAGTCCTTTCCAGGTTTCGATAACTTCTTCCGAAGAGGCGACGAGGCCGAAATGGCGCCGCATGTTTTCCAAGGTGGCCATGTGCAGCTTTGCATCGTAAGTCGCCGAGCAATCTTGCACCAGCGTCACGTAGTAATCGAACATATAGGCATCCCTGGCGGTCGTCTCGACGCAAACATTGGTGGCCACGCCAGTAACCAGCACGCTCTGAATGCCGCGCGCTTTGAGTACCGTATTGAGATCGGTATTGATGAAAGCGCTGTAGCGGTGCTTGATCACCACCCGTTCGCTCGGCAGGGGAGAAATGCCTTCGTAGAAATCCGCTCCCCAACTCCCTTCGCGGCACGTATTCAAGCCGCTTTTCTGTGAACTGCGGTAAATCCACGACGGCGTGTCGGTCCACTCGCTGTGAGTGGTTTTGATATAAACGATCGTGAGTCCGACCCGGCGAGCCTCGTCGATCAGGCGCATCAGACGCGGCACCATCGCCAAAGAGGCGCTGACATCCTCGCCGCGTTTGCCGGCGCTCCCGTCGGGGCTGACAAAATCGTTCTGCACGTCGACGACGATTAATGCCGCGTATTTTGGATCACAGCGCTCTTTGAGAGTTCGCAAAACGTCCATAGTTCTTTCCCTTCCAAAACCGAGGATTGAGGATTGAAGATCGAGGATGGCGATCCTCCATCCTCCATTTTCCATCGCCTATTCCGTTAATGGTCATGTTTTCGCTGCAAGCCGCCATGTCCCATGGCCATGATCTCCGCCCGGGAAATCT
>DASTOD010000129.1:0-4261 GCA_035762645.1 Binatia bacterium
AAATAAGCTAAATTTAAATAAGCTAAATTCGTCGATTGACATTACAGAGGCCTATCAGATAGTTTCTCTCACAAAATACACAGACATTTTGCCGAATGCTGTTCCATCGAAGGAGCGATCATGATTGCACTGCTGAGACGAATCCTTAGCGGTATCCCGGTGCTCGCGCTGGGACTGTTCCTGGCAATCTCGAAAACTGACGCTCAGGAGGCAAAGGTGATCCGAATCGTCAAACAGCCTGGGCTGGGTTATCTTGGCCTCATTGTAATGCGGGCTCACGGGCTGCTCGAGAAGCACCTGCCCGGTGTCGGCATCGAATGGAACGAGCTCACCTCCGGCCCTGCGATTCGCGATGCTATGTTGGCTGGCCAGCTCGACGTTGGCTCAGGCGGCCTGGCGCCTTTCATTCTGGCGGTGGACAGAGGGCTCGGCTGGAAGACCATCGGGACATTGAACGACATGCCGCTCTACCTCAACACTTACAAGCCAGAGATCAAGAGCCTCAAGGATTTCACAAATAACGATAAGATTGCTCTTCCAGCCCCCGGTTCGATCCAGCACATCACTCTTCAGATGGCGGCAGAGAAAGAGTTGGGCAATCCGAAGGCGCTCGACAATATTATAGTTGCCATGGCGCATCCCGAAGCTCGAGCAGCGCTCATCTCGAAGCGGGAGATCACCGCCCACTTGACCTCGCCACCGTTCCAGTACCAGGAACTCAAGGCAGGTGGAATCCATAAGGTTTTGGATTCATATCAAGTTGTGGGTGGTCCGCATACATTCAACATCGTCTGGACCGCAGAGAAATGGGCGAAGGCCAACCCGAAGCTTGTGAAGGGCTTTTACAATGCTTTGGTCGAATCCTTGGACTTCATCAACAAGTCTCCGTTGGCAGCAGCGAAGGTCTTCGTGGAATCGGAAAAGTCTAAGGACACCCCGGAAACGACCCTCGGCTACATGAAAGAGCCCGGCGTCCGGTTCGTCATTTATCCGACGGGGCTGATGAAGTATGCCCAATTCATGCACAAGACCGGTGTCATCAAAAAACTACCCGCCTCCTGGAAGGAGTACGCGTTCGAGCATTTGCACTCGTTCCCGGGCAACTGACCCGCCCAACTGTCCTGTGCTTCCTTCGTGCTCTTCGTAGCACTATGTCTAAAAGTTTTCGAGATTTACTGGCGGTCTTTCTAACCACGAAGAGCACGAAGGCCACGAAGGGTTCGGAGATCTATGACTCTAAACTTCGTGTTCTTCGTGTCCTTCGTGGTGATATTTGTCTTTTCTTTTTTAGTTGCGGCTGGAAGTAGGAACGGACCTGATGGCGGTACTACTATTCGTCAATGATGTAACCATATCTTATCCGACCGAATCGGGGCTTTTCACCGCAGTTCAGGATGTCTCCTTCTCCATCGCTCCAGGCGAGAAATTTATTCTTCTTGGGCCCTCAGGGTGCGGCAAGTCTACGCTCTTGAAAGCCGTAGCAGGCTTTCTCAAACCTTCGGCCGGCTCCATCGAACTCGACGGCCGCAAGATCACACGTCCCGGCCCCGACCGAGTGGTCATCTTTCAGGAGTTCGATCAGCTCCTTCCATGGAAAACCGTTTTGGGCAACGTCATTTACCCCCTTAGAGTCGCGCGAAAAATGGCGGACGGCGAGGCCCGTCATGAGGCGTTTCGTTTCATCCAAATGGTAGGGCTCGAGCGATTTTCCGACTCGTATCCCCATCAGCTCTCAGGCGGCATGAAACAACGTGTCGCTATCGCGCGATCACTGGCGATCAACCCGCGCATGCTTCTGATGGACGAGCCGTTTGCCAGCCTCGATGCGCTGACTCGTCATCGCATGCAAGAAGAGCTGCTGGGAATTTGGGAGGCAAGCAAGAAAACGATCCTTTTTGTGACTCATTCGATTCAGGAGGCCGTACTGCTTGGCGATCGGATCCTCATCCTTTCGCCTGGTCCTGGGCGAGTTAAACAAATCCTGGTGAATACTGCTGTAGGCCAACTCGAAAACACGGAATCTCTTCGAATTGAAAACGAGATCCGAGCGCTGCTTGAATTCGACGAGGAGGATCAACGTCGGGACGGTGGCCAATGAAAAATATCTTCCGACATCCGGTGGTTCGCAAGGGTTGCATCGTGTTGGCCCTGTTTATTCTCTGGGAGGCGCTCACCCGCTGGTTCGAAGTTAATCCGCTTTTATTTCCACCGGCCACGCAGGTCATATCGAGCCTTATCAGCTCGACGATCAATGGAGAACTGCCAGGGTATGCCTGGCAATCCCTTAAGGTCCTGTTAACGGGTATGGCCATCGGAGCACTTGTGGCCTTGCTTCTCACGACACTAGCGGTCTCGACGCGAATCGGAGCGGAAATCCTTGAAACCCTGACAGCCATGTTCAACCCATTGCCCGCAATCGCGCTGCTGCCACTGGCGCTTCTGTGGTTCGGACTCGGGGTCAATTCTCTAATCTTCGTCATCATTCATTCTGTTCTCTGGCCGATGTCGCTGAACACATACACCGGCTTTGTCACTGTTCCACCCACGCTTAAAAGCGTGGGGCAGAACTTTGGACTTTCCGGCTGGCGCTTGGTCACGGGAATCCTGCTGCCGGCGGCATTCCCGTATATTCTTTCAGGCCTCAAAATCGGTTGGGCCTTTGCCTGGCGGACCATCATCGCGGCTGAGCTGGTTTTCGGCGTGGCCGCGCGACAGGGTGGGCTCGGCTGGTTTATCTACCTGCACCGCTTCGAATTGAATACCGACCTCGTCTTCGCCGGGCTGCTCACCGTGATTCTGATTGGCCTGGTCGTGGAAAATCTCTTGTTCAAATGGATCGAGCGAAAAACAGTCCTGCGGTGGGGCATGTCGGCCGCCCAGTGAAGTGAGCCTTGGCCGCCGTGTCCTAGTCAACGCTCTTAGTTCACGCTTCTGCTCGCTTCTCTCAAGAACTGCCGGACCCGGTAGCTAGGTTGCCTGTTGCCTTATGCCTGCTGCCCCTGTCCTGAGCTCGTCGAAGGATCATTTAATTACTTTATCCGCCCTCGCCAACACGTTGGGCGGAATCGTCAGGCCGATCTGCTTAGCGGTTTTCAGATTGATCAGTAGCTCGAACTTCGTCGGCTGCTCCACGGGCAAGTCTGCTGGCTTGGCACCTTTCAGGATCTTGTCCACATAAGTAGCAGCGCGGCGATACAGATCGGCCAAGTTCGGTCCGTAGGACATGACGCCTCCGGCCTCCACGAACTCTTTTTGGGCATAGATGGCAGGCAGCCGGTTCCTCTGCGCGAAGCTCGTGACCTCATCACGATTCGAAAACAGCACCGGATTCGGCCAAGCTAGAATCAACGCCTCCGCGCGCCCTTTGGTTACGGCTGAAAAAACATTCTGGAGATCGTCGGAGCGGCGCACTTCAAGGAATTGAAGCTGCAGACGCAGCGAATGGGACGCACCCTCCAACTCTTTGTACTCCAGCGTAGCGCCTGGGATGTCGGGATTCCAGATAAACGCCACTCGGGAGAGTGTGGGAACGACTTCCCTCAGCAACTCCAACCGTTTTCCACCGAGCTCCGGAGAGATGACACTGAGGCCCGTGACATTTCCGCCGGGGCGCGCGAGGCTCGCCACGAACCCGGTCCGGACCGGATCGGTGCTGGTCGCCATTACAATCGGGATTGTCTGAGTCTGTTGTTTGACCACCGCGATCGCCCCGTCTGTGCTCGTCAAGATCACGTCAACCTTGAGGCTCACCAGCTCACGCGCGAGCTCCGGAAGTTGTTGGGCCTTGCCGTCGCCATAGCGGAGCTCCAAGACGAAGCCTTTACCTTCGACATAGCCATGCTCCCGTAGCCCTTGCCTGAACGACTCGATAAGATGCGCGACAGCCGCTGGGGTGCTCGGAGCAAGATACGCAATCCTCGCGATCTTCTTCGGCTGCTGCGCCTCGGCAGCAACGCTAAGACCTAGGAGCATAGCGCCCAAAGCAAGACAGAAAGTTTTCACACTCATATGTCGGC
The DNA here is from genome assembly GCA_035762645.1 of Binatia bacterium. Taxonomy (GTDB): domain Bacteria; phylum Desulfobacterota; class Binatia; order UBA9968; family UBA9968; genus DASTOD01. The sequence continues at coordinate 4,017 of DASTOD010000129.1, forward strand.
CCTCACCCTGTCCCTCTCCCAGAGGGCGAGGGAAACAGGTTCCGGGTCTGCGCTAGCTTCAGCCCGAGGCTGATCTGCCTCTGGCGGAATCGCTAGCTTTGCCCGGAATGACACGCCTTTGGTCTCCAAGGGACCATACCTCAAAATCGCCGCAGCAGCAGGCGCTCATAGGCCCAGCCAGGTTTGAATCACCCCGTCCTGAAACTGTAAGCGTACCACGCGCTGAAAAACCATATAGAAGAAGC
>DASTOD010000130.1:0-10155 GCA_035762645.1 Binatia bacterium
GAGTTCGGACCCTGTTAGATTTATATAAGATCCCCTGAAAAGTCAACGTAGCCAGGGCTCTGTCATGGTTTCCAAGAGAAAACCTCCCGGCCTGAGTCAATGGGGCAGTGCCTCGGCGCGGCTAGGACCTGTCGCCAAACAGATTAGTAATACAGCGATTATAGGGTTTGCCTTTCACATTGTTGAAAAGAATCGGGCAGCCACCATCCAACTGCTTCTGTATGCCGGTGATTTCTAAATCGGGATTAACTTCTTTATCGGTCTCGATAAGGTCGCCTTCCTGTCTGAGCCACTCGATGGTGCTGCGCAAATCTCTAATCGCTTCGACCGGCGCCCGGTCTTCTTTGATTGCCGCCTTCGCCATTTTGAGCCTCCGAAATGCGTGGATTTTCTGCGAAAAATGTTAGAAACAAACTGCCGCTTCACTCATGAACCGTAAAATTCTAGGGCCCAATCGGATAATAAACAATACGGGAGAGACTTTTCTGATCCGGGAGTTGGACCCTGTTAGATTTATATAAGATCCCCTGAAAAGTCAACGTTGTAAGAGTCAAGGTCTCGGGTCTCGAGTCTCGGGTCTCAGGTTTAACTCGAGATCAAGACTCGAAACTCGGAACCGCGAAAGCGATTCAGCCGGCCTCTTTACTCTTGAGACCGGGATTGCTATCAGTGATGGATTGTTTCGCGGTGAGTTTCAGGAGCGTGAAATGACGGATCGTTCGGGATATTCGAGGCAGGACTGGCTTCTCTACGTAGGTCTGTTCTGCTTTTTTTTCTCCGGCGTGGCAGGACTCATGTATGAAGTGGTTTGGACCCGCATGCTGACGCAAATCTTCGGTAATACGACTTATGCCATTGCCACTGTGCTGGCAGCGTTTATGGCCGGTCTGGCGGTCGGAAGTTATACATTCGGGCAGATTGCGGACCGGGGCAAAAATGATTTCCTCCTTTATGGGATTCTCGAGGCGGGGGTTGGAATTTATGGCTTCGCCGTGCCGTGGATTTTCACCTTGGCGGAAAAAGTCTACGGGCCGATCTTTGGACTAAACGAGACGCAGCCGTTTCTGTTCAATTTGATTCTCTTTTTGCTTTCCTTTGTTCTGTTGTTTTTTCCAACGTTGCTGATGGGCGCTACTTTGCCGGTTCTGAGCCGGTTTTTCGTGCGCAGCTTTAGCGAGTTGGGGCGGCGCGTCGGGGATCTTTACGGGACTAATACTTTAGGGGCGGTCCTGGGATGTGCTTTCGCCGGGTATCTTTTCATACCGACGTTGGGCATGCGCCGGACCGTTTATCTTGCGGCCAGCATCAATCTCATTGTTGCCGCGGTCGTCCTGATCATCGATCGAATCCGCGGGAGAGTTCCCGTCGACGTCGGACCGGCGACGGAACCGGCGGCAGAAGCGGACGCGAGCGCTGAGAACCGACCGTCAAGACTCGGGTGGATCATCTTGGTCTCGTTTGGCCTCTCCGGCTTTGCCGCGCTCGTTTATGAGAACGCCTGGACGCGCGCATTGACTCTGGTGATCGGCAGTTCGACTTATTCATTTACCACGATGCTGGTCACGTTCCTGGTGGGCTTGGCGCTGGGCGGATTTCTCTACGCTCGCTGGATAGGCGAGCGGAGAGTTCGTTTAAGCACCTTCGGCTTGTTCGAGCTATGGGTCGCCGTGGCGGCCTTGGCGACGATCCCTTTATTTGAGCGGTTGCCGCTGATCTTTGTGCGGCTCCTGAGCGGTTTCGGCGATTCATTCAACGTGTTTCTCTCGGTGCAGATCCTGCTTTCGGCCCTTGTGATGTTCGCCCCGACCGTGCTTTTGGGATTTACCTTTCCGATGGTGGCCCGGCTTTTCACTCAAAGCCTGTACCGCGTCGGCACCGGCGTCGGGACTTCCTATGCCGCCAATACGGTGGGTGCTATTGTGGGCGCCTTCGCCGGAGGCTTTATCCTGATTCCCAATATCGGCGTGCAAAATACGATCATTTTCGGCGTCGTCACGAATCTGTTGATCGGCGCGCTGCTGGTCGTCGCCGACCCGCAGTTGTCGAGGGCGCCCCGCTACGCGCTGGGACTGGCCGTGCTGGTCTTAGCCGTCGTGGTGCCGCTCAGGGTGCCGCGGTGGGATCCTCACATTCTTACAAGCGGCGTGACGATTTACCATGATCGTTACGAGAACCTGCCCACGGACTCCCTGCGGATCGAGGAGATGAAGCGCGACGATGTGCTTTATTATCGCGAAGGGCTGACTACGACGGTGAGCGTCCATCGGATCCCGGGCAGCGATTACATTTATTTCAAGTCCAACGGAAAAATCGACGGTTCTTATGGGGACGCTCTGAGCCAGCTGATGACGAGTTACATTCCGATGCTGTTTCATCCCAAAGCCGAGCGCGCTTTAACCATTGGCCTCGGCAGCGGGATGTCGGCCAAGGCCCTCGCCACCTTCGATACGCTGAAACAGATCGAGGTGATCGAGATCGAGCCGGCGATGATCGAGGCCAGCAAGTTCTTCGACCGGGCGTTCGTAAAAATCGATCCCTTGCCCGTCAGCGTGAGTTTCCCGCCTGGAGCCAATCCCCGAATCTGGTATGACGCGAATAAAAAACTGCTTTTCTACAAGGGGGTCATGGACGACGAGGAACGGTCGCGGCTGATGAAGCTGTCGGAAAACCGCGACTACCGCGGCGCCGTTGACAGCCTTTACCGTAAGGCGCAAAACTCGCGCCACGGCAGCGTGCTCGAGGACAAGCGGGTACGGGTGGTCCCGACCGATGGTCGCAATTATATTCTGGCCACCGCCTCGAACTACGATGTGATCACGGCTGAGCCGTCCAACCCGTGGATCGCGGGCATCGCCAATTTGTATACACGAGAATTTTATCAGGTGATCAAGTCGAAAATAGCGGACGACGGCATCTTCGCCCAATGGTTTCATAACTACTCGATGTCGCCGGACGACTTTCGCATGGTCTTTCGCACGTTTGTCGAAGCTTTTCCTTATGTCTCTGTTTGGAGCATGAAAGAAAGCGACTTCCTGCTGGTCGGCAGCAAGCGCGAGCAGGTTTTTGATTACGCCGCGATCAAGGCCATATACGACAACAATCCCACGCTGAAATCCGATCTCGATTATTTGGGACTCTCGGATGTTTACGCGGTGCAAGGGTTTTACCGAATGGATCGCGACCGGCTTGAGGAATTTTCAAAGGGCGCCGATATCAATACCGATGACGGAGCCCAACTGGAGTTTTCGGCGCCCAAGAGTTTGCGCCGGGCCACCACGGAACTCAACCGCAAGCTCATGGAGTCCTATCTGATGGATTCCCCTCCATGGCTGAAATCAAAGCCATCGCCCGTTCCGGAGCCAATGCACCATTACTATATGGCCCAAGCCTACGTGGCGAGCGCTTCGCTCAACCGCGCGTTGAACGAAGTGACTCAAGCGATTCGCTTGGATCCGACAAATCCAAGGTTTTATCTGTTGCAGATGAAAATCCTGCTGCAGCAGGACAAGAGCTCCGAGGGAGCCAAGGCGGCCTTCATGGCCTTGGAGCGCTCCCGCGAAACGATCTCCGACGTTTTGGCGATGAGCGACGAATTTTACCTGCCCGATGCCAAGGCCGTCTATTCGAAAGTTATCCAGTTAGGCAGCCGCGAAATTCTCCCGTACTTGGGCCTGGGAAACATCGCGCTCCATTCGGGAGATCTCCGGGAAGCGGAAAAATGGTTCGAACAGGCGCGAGCGATCTCGGAGGATCACCCGGCCGTGCTGTTGGCGCAGGGGCGTTTACTGGCCGCTAAAGGAAACGCGCGCGAGGCAAAGGAATTGTTGGAGAAATCCAAGGCGAAGGGAGAGGAGTCGGCCACGCTTCATGCGGAACTGGGGCAAGTCTACACAAAACTCGCGATGTGGGACAAAGCGGCCGAGGCGTACAAAGAGGCGCTGCGGTTGCGCCGCACGCGACACGATTGGCGGCTGACTTTGGCTCAGAGCTATGCCCAGCTCGGCAAGGTGAGTGAAGCCGAACGGAAGTTCCGCGAGGTCTTGGCGTTTAATGCGGACAACGCCGATGCCTGGAGGGGGCTGCAGGCGCTGGGAAAGCGGTATTAGCAGGCTGCTAGCCATTTACGTTGCAAGGCTGCGAGACCAAGAGGCAAGTCCTTACGAGCGCGGTCAATAAGCCTGTGCCTTGTAGGCCGCCGCCCGATCCACTCCAATGGTGGTTATTCCATTGGCTCCGGGCCTGAAGTAACCTTTGCGTTCCTGTGCCCGCGCTCTCCATGACTCGTCCCTTGGTCTATACAGCACAACCTATCGCCTCACATCGGCTTAGGAGGTGTGAATGTTGAAGGAAAAAATCGGTGTGATCGGCGCAGGCAAAATCGGCTCGGCGATCGCGCGGGGAGTCATTCGGGCCGATCTCGTGGGCCGAGATCAAGTCATCGCCAGCGATGTCAGCGAGGCGCTCCGCCAATCTATTGCCGGCGAGCTCGGCATTAGAGCCGTATCGGATAACCGGGAGGTCTGCGACTTCGCGGACATCGTCATTCTTGCGGTCAAGCCCCAGATCGTGGACGAGGTGGTCAAGGAAATCGGCAAGAAGCTGGGCAAAACCAAACTCCTGGTCTCGGTTGCAGCGGGCGTTCCGCTGTCCAGAATCGAAGCTCATTTGACTCAAGGAACTCGTGTGGTGCGCGTGATGCCGAACATTCCGTGCGTCGTCGGAGCCGGGGCATCCGGCTATGCCGGCGGGACCCACGCAACGGCAAAAGACCTGGAGAACGTCGGCTTGATTCTCAACGGCTTCGGCGTCGCTTTGCCGGTAGAGGAAAAGTATTTGGATGCGGTGACCGGGCTCAGCGGCAGCGGGCCGGCCTATGTTTTTCTCTTTATCGAAGCCTTGGCCGATGGCGGGGTGCAGGTCGGTTTGTCCCGCGACACGGCGCTCAAGCTTGCGCTCCAGACCGTTTACGGTTCCGCGCGAATGGCGCTCGAAAGCCGAAAGCACCTCGGCGAGTTAAAAGACGAAGTGACCTCGCCCGGCGGCACGACCATCGCCGGACTCTATGCCCTGGAGCAGCGAGGGTTTCGGGGCGCCGTGATGGAAGCGGTCGTCAGCGCGACCCGGCGGTCCCAAGAGCTGGGTAAGGGCCAGTAGGAGCAGAACAATGGCACCAGAGTTTCGAGTCTCGGGTTTGGAGTCTCGAGTTCCTCCTCCCCAACGCGAAACACGAGACACGAGACCCGAAACCGAAGACACTTTGCCATCGACCGGGAAAGGCTCAACGATCGAAACTGCTGTTTCCCGTGAATGATCCGCGTTTGTCAGTGGCCTTATTTTGCGCGCTCCGACCAACGTTCCACTGACCGTTTGTCGACGTAACCCGGGCGGTTGCCTTGTTTTGATTCAATCCTCAGCCACTCTCCTTCGCTCCGCACGACATGGATCTTGATATTCGCCGGCAGCCTGGTGAGGACCTTGTAGTTTAGCCCCGGGCCGTCTCTTAGTTCCACTTCAGTCTTGGTTCTGTAGGGTCCCGCCGCCGCCGACATCGACGGTGGCGGGCGCTCGGTTTGGGAGACTTCCAGGGGCCGAGCATACCGTTCGTCGATGTAGCCCGGGCGGTTTCCTTGCTTGGACTGTACCTTTAGCCAATAACCGTCTCGGCCGACCACTTGGATTTTAATGCCTTGGGGAATTGTCGCGACGACCCTGTGGTTTGTCCCCGGTCCTTCTCTCAATTGCGCCTCTGCGGTCGTGATGTAGGTTTGGGCGGGCTGGCTGGCGGGCGCCGCACCATACACCCGTCCAGCAATCGCCAATGCGATCCAGCAAAATGCGATCGAAAGACGCTGCGCAGATCTCATGTTCACCTCGTTTCTCGCGGCCGACCAGCGCGCTCGTTCATCCGCGGCTATTTTCTTTTCCAAGCCCCCTGGGCATCCTGGATCCACCACCCCGGCCTTGCCTGATCGGCCCAACTCTTGGCAAAGATACGCTTGATTTTAGGCACGGCGTCCCTGGCGAAATTGTTCGCCTTGGCGATTTCGAGGTAGAGCGCCTCGCGATCCCGATTCTCGGCTTCGACAAGCTGTTGCACTTCGGCTCGCTCCTTGAGGCTCAGGCCGTCCGTCGTGCGAATCGCCAGCAGACCGTCTTGATTAATGCCGACGCTGCCGCGATCCATGAACGGTTTGATCAAGTCGCTGCGATTTTTTATGGAATCTTTTAAAGCCCGGATGGCGGGGTTCGAGACGTTGATATCGGCCTCTTGAGCGTACGCCGCCGGAACCAGACTCCAGGATTCGGTCGATTGCGGAACCGACGGAATTCGACTCTGCGGTTCGTTTCTTTTGGGCGGCTCACCCGGTCCTCCCCAGGTTTCCTTGACAATTTGATCCGCCGCGCGCTCCACTGCGGCCGCCGGAAAATAGATATTGACGGTCACGCAGGCGCTAACGAGAAGCGTTGCCATTAAAAGACTGCGTTGCCACATAACTCCTCCCCTTACTTGATTTGAGGGCTGCCGGATTCTGTGATTCGCTCGAGTCGCCTCAAGAGCTCCCCGAAGCCGATCTGTTGAGTATGGCTGATGATGTTCACGGTGGGCGGGAGTAGGGTTCCGACGACCAAGTATTCTTTGCCATCGCGGCTCTCGATTCCCCGCAACATCAAATTATCGTTCTTCAGTGTCGCCTTGAAGCCCAATTTGCTGTAGCGAAAATTATCGAAAAATGTCGCCAGGCCGCCGTACAAGGCGCCCGCCTCGTTGCCGGAGCTGAGTACGGTAATTTTGTTCAGGGCTTCCACGCTGATCCATTGGCTCGCGCCAGTCTTCGCGACGGTCTGAAGGTCGGCGATAAATTGCGCCGGCTGGCCGCTGGTTACGATAAGATCGTTGACGCTGCCTTCCACAATGCCTGAGATGCGGCCAAATTCAAACGTCTCGGAAGCCAATTCAAGATGAATATCTTCAAACCGAGCGTTCAGCCGGACCGAAAAGAGCCCGGAGAAGGGATTCTTAACTTCCACGGGGGCGATGCGAACCTTGCCGCCAAAAACCTCCATCTGCATCTCGCCTTGGGTGCGCAAGACACTGCCTGTCGATTCGACGTTGGGAATGGAACCACTGAGGGTGCCGGCAAAACGATACCAGCCCAAGTCTTCGGTCAGTTTTTGCAATTGAAGGTTCTTCGCGCTCAACGAAAAAGCCACCGTCTCTGCGTGGTTGATGAAGTCTTGCCATCGAAGATTGCCGATCTCGATAGTGCCGCCGTAAATTGAAATCGGTATCGTTTGCCGGAATTCCAACGCGTTGTTCCAAGCCGCAACCGTGGTTCGCAAAGGAGGAATCGACTCGGAGCCCACACGAGCCGATGTGATCGCCAGGGTTCCCGTGGGAATCGCCGGCAGCGCCTCCCCCCTGGATGGCGGCACGGGCAGCTGAACCCGGAATGGCAAAACAAGATCGAACGGTCCGATCTGCCATTTGTCCGAATGGTCACGAACCTCGCCGGCTCGTATATGCATGTTGCCTTGGCCGGTCCACTGCTCCGCGCTCCCATCGAGGCGGACCGAAAAATTCATCCGCCCGGCGATACGCAGCCGGTCCAGTATCGGATAACTGCGCTTCAGCGTGTCGCGAATGAAGTAGTCAAAGGCGCCGGCCGGTTGAAGGTCATCGGTTTTGAGGTCTAAACGGAGGAGCGGCGATTCGGTGACGCGCTCCACATTTCCGGTAATATCGACGCTGCCAATACCGGCTAGAGACACACTCAGGCGGCGCAGCCGAAGCGTGTCATCGGCGGCGGCGTAGTCCAAGTCGAAATCGGCCGCCGGACGGCGGGCCCGCAGGTCGCCGAAAAACCTGCCCCACAAAAGCTCGCCTTGGTCGATCCGCAAATTCCCGGCCAGCGATGTGACTTGCTTTTCAGCGGCGACACGAGTGTCAAAATGAGCGTTGAGATCGATCTTCTCTCCCACTTTAGAGCCATCGCCGGCGGCGAAACGGCCGCGCAGAATTCGCATTTTTCCGGAGGCGTTCAGCGCGTCGGCCGGCTTTTTTTCCAGCACTGCGTTGATCCGAATTTCGTCGGCAGCGAACGTTGCGCGATCCCGCCGGTTCACCGAGAGCGAATTTGCTTGAATTTGCACTTCCCGGGCGAGAACGGAGCCGTTTGTCCAGACGAACGGCGCGCTGAACGAGAGTCGGGCCAAAGACAACTTTTCACTGGCAATTTGCGCGTCGTGACTGCGCGCAATGCCTTTGATCTCAACGGTGGGCCAAGGCCCTGCAAATTCCAACTCGGATTCGACGATACCTTTGACGGCGAGCGCGCGAAGGGGTTCCGGAAAGAATTGTTGCAGCGCTTCGATCGGAATCTGACGCAGGGTCGCCCGGCCCTTTGCCAAGTTCACCCGGGGAGCAAACCCGACCGCTGCCGTAGCCTCGGCAGTTCCCCAGGCCGACTGCAAATGAACGGCGTGCAAATGTAACAGCTGGTCTGAAATCGAATAGTGCCCGCCGAATGTTGCTGTAGCCGGTTGCGTTGCCTTAGTTAGACCTATTGAACCCATTCTCCTGGTAAATTCCGTGACCGCGAGCCTGCCGGCAAAGGCAGCCTCCTGAAAGGCCGGATCGATCTCTGTCTTGATATCGAACTCACCGGTCGTCGTATCGGGGCCGATCATAAATTGATTCAGGTCGCCGGCAGCAACAACGACCCACCCTTGAGGCTTGTTTTTGCGAAGCTTGACGTTCGCCCGAAAATGCCCGCGACTCGGGTTGTTTGAACCCGGCAGGGCCAAGACTCGATTGCCGAGCGTATGATGAATACGGATTTCAGCTTCGGCCTCACCGGCCTGACTGCGGACGCTGATTTCCGCCTGGGATTTAAGCCAGGGAAGTTCCGCGCGAAACGTGAGGCCGATCGTTTGCCCCAAATTGAGATCGTTCGCACTGAGAGAAACCGAGCGAAAATCGATACTTCGCGCATCCCCCGTTTTTAAAATGAGCGCTCCCTCGTAGATCGTTAAATGCCGGATGGCGACGCCGAGAGAACCCTGGGTGGAGGAATCCAAGAGTTGTCGGGCATCGAAGTACAGGATGGGTTGGTTCAATTGAATGCGATGAATGGTCTTAGAGATGAAATCCCAGGGACTGAGCGTGATGACAATTTGCGGTGCTTGCAAAATCGGCTCTGCGGATTTGAAGACTTGCACCCCGGACGCAACGAAACGGAGAGGCAACTGCAGACTCAAACCGCCCACTTCAATGGTGTAACCGGTTCTTTGGGCAAGTTGGGCGGTCAACCATCGCTGGAAGCGCTGCGACTTGGCGAGAAGGTATAGACCGATATAAGCGGACAGGAGAAGAACCGCCAGAATTGACAGCGTCCGGATCGCCGGCCGCCTCATAAAATGACCATACATGCTCACTATTAGACGAGTAACAAAGGTTATTTTAAGCCTGTCGACACGGCTCTCGGCTGGTCGAACAACTTATGAAAACTTCTTCATTGGAATCCATAAACAGCACGGTCGGGAATTCGACTGTGCGTTATTGGCGCCTTGGCGCGAAGCGAAATACGCTTTTGGTCGTATCCAAGTCCGCGATTTTAATATGATTAGAGCGTATTGGGCTGCCTCAAAATTGTCCCAGTCGTATCCATACGGTGCGGGCAGAAATCCCGCCTGGGCCGGGGTTTTTTCCTTGACAAGAGAAAGTCATTATACTACGTTCCATGCCAATTTGTGCCATTTTTGCGGAGGATCAAATGGTGACACGTAAGTATTTGGCTTTAGGCGCTCTGGGGTTTTTCCTGAGCGGTTGTACGGGAATGACGAAAAATCAAGCCGCGCTCGTTGGTGCTTTGACCTGCGGTGCCGGCGGAGCCGGGCTTGGCGCCGCGGTAGCGCATAATGGCATTCAGGGCAAACACAGAAACGAAGCCGTAGGAGCAGGGATCGGTGCGGTCACCGGGGCGTTACTCTGCGGATCATTAGCGTACCTATTGACAGAGGAGCCTAAGCCGCCTCCACCACCACCGCCTCCTCCACCACCGCCTCCACCACCACCGCCTCCACCACCACCACCACCGCCACCCCCGGGAAAGAAACCGCCACCGCCGCCACCGCCGCCGCCGGCGCCGAAGGTGG
>DASTOD010000131.1:0-4312 GCA_035762645.1 Binatia bacterium
GTCGATGACCGCAATTTTCATTGTTATTTCTCCCTTTCTTTGTCAAATCTCCAATCCCACAGGTAGTGGTTCAGTTTCGTCAAGATCTCTCTCTTCGTTCGAGATGACAATCCTCCACTACGTGTCATTTCGAGCGGAGCGAGAAATCTTTCTCCCTTACGACAACTGGGTTCACTTCTAATTGAACCACTACCATCGCACACAAATGGCTGACGATACTACCGCCTTGATCAATTTGGCGAACCGCTGATTAGCTTCTCTTAGCCCCATCCGCATATTGAACCTCCACACTTGTTAGTAACATCACTACATAGGTTACCGACTCTGCCGCCATGGCGTCAAATCACCCAGTTCGGCTGGAAAATCAGCCTGTCATCTTTTCAACGGCTTTCGGTATCTCGGATCCATTCACACCACTGAAGACGAGCCGTATATTCTGCTCCCGTTGTGCTATAGAACGACGTGTGGACGTAACACATTTCGTTCATTCTTCGACGCCTCAGCACGAACAGGGACTGGCCGTGGAAGCATTAACGCTCGCGGCATACAATTTTTCTGCCCTCTTCCTGATCCGTCGTGCCAAACACATTTCCAGCTTTCGGGAATTCCCGAAAGGTCGAAATGATCCGAACTGGCTTTCGCGCGTTGTTCCGTGGTCGTGAAGCTTGACGATTTGAGAATTCTCAAAACATCACAGTGAGGATTTCGAATGGACGAGCTGAAGTAATTCGTAAACGTGGTTACCCAACCGTCGGCGCTGCAGATCAGTCGTCGATCAAGTATTTTTTGGGAGATCTTCGTTCGTGCGCGGCTTACATTGACAGAGCGCGTTTGCTCCGGATAAATTTGAAGTAAATCGAATCAAGGAGGCAGGCATGAAAGCGATTCGTATTCATCAGTTTGGTCCCACCGAGGAGGTTCTCAAATATGAAGACGTTCCAACGCCGGAGGCCGGGCCGAACGAGTTGTTGATCAAAGTCGAAGCCGCCTCTTTGAACCGCGCTGACCTCGGCTTGCGGAAAGGCAGCTATCGCGTGTCCTCCGAGGAACTACCGATTATTCCAGGACGGGAGTTTGCCGGCGTTATCGAGAAAGTTGGCGCAAACGCCGGGGAACTCAAAGTTGGGCAGCGGGTGGTCGCGTACACTGGCATACGTGGCTACGCGGAATACGCTGTCGCTAAGTCTTCCGAAGTCTGCCCCGTTCCGAACGGCATGGATTCAGCTACAGCCGCGGCCGTGCCGACGGTTTTTCTCACGGCTTGGTTTGGTCTAGTCGTCGACGGCAAGCTCAAATCCGGCGAATCGTTGCTCGTGCAGGCCGCCAGCAGCGGCGTCGGTATGGCGGCGATCCAGATCGGCAAATACCTCGGCGCCAAAGTGCTCGCAACGACAAGCGGCGAGGAAAAATGCCACCGGGTCCGAGACCTCGGCGCCGATGTGGTGATCGACTACACGACAAGCTATTTCGTAGCGGAAGTGATGCAGGTGACCAATCAGCGAGGAGTCGACGTCATACTGGAAATGGTCGGCGGCGATATTTATCAGAAGAGTTTAACCGTACTCGCTCCCGGCGGTCGTCTGGTGTCCATCGGCGGCGCTTTCGGACCGATTCCCGATTCACCACCCGCTCTGAGCCAAGATCGAAAGGCAACGCGTTTCTCCATCACCAACTATCTCAAAGCCAAGCCTGAGGATTTCAAACAGCTAAAGACGATCCTCGATCTCATTAAAGAAAACAAATTCCGGGTTGTCATCGGCAAGACGTTTCCTTTAGCAGAAGCGCGCGACGCGCAGCGTTATTTAGAAGGACGCGAACACTTCGGCAAGGTCGTACTCACCATGTAGCCAATCCAAGAAATCTTTGTTCGGCACGGTTTCAGCAGTTCAAGTAGTTCAATCGGTCCATGATCGGATAGAGCGGGGAATTGCAGTCATAGGCCACAATTCAGTGGCCGCTTTCCGACGCGTCTGCTAAAATGGGCGCGTGGACGTGTCCGACGGCAAAGACAAGCCAACGCCTGCTCAATCTTCAGCGGAGCCCGACCTTGCGGCCATGAGCGATGATGCGCTGTTGCAGATGCGCATCTGCGATTTGAAGCTCAAGATCGCGGGCACTGAACTCGAGTCGCGCATCAAAAATTTCCACGCGGAGCTCGAAGCAAAACGGGTTTCCATCAAACCCGTCTGTTACCTGGGCGACGAATGGTTCTGCCCTGAAGGATCGGCGACCATCGCGATCCCCTTCTATCTCGCCCATCCGCGCCTGAAGAAGCTCGAGGAAAAAATGATGCTCGAAGTGGAAGGCGGCACCGAATCCTGGTGCATGCGACTTCTCCGGCACGAGATGGGCCATGTCCTCAACCACACCTACCTGCTCGAAAAAGATCGTCATTGGCAGAAACTGTTCGGTTCTCCCTCGCTCGAATACTCGGAAAGTTTTCGCGCGCGGCCGTACAGCAAGAGATTCGTGCGCCACCTGGAAGGCTGGTACGCGCAGAGTCATCCGGAGGAAGACTTTGCCGAAACGCTGGCCATCTGGCTGACACCCGACTTGGACTGGAAACACCAGTATCGCGGGTGGAAGGCATTGGCCAAACTCGAATACGTGGACGAGTTGATGGTGAAATTGAGCGGTAAACCGCCGGTGGTGTTTTCCAAAGCGAAGATGAGCGAGGCGTCCCGCCTTCGCTCTCGACTCGATGCCTACTACAAAAAACGCCGGCGAACGTATGCGCAGGATTTTCCGGATTTCTTCGATGCTGACCTCAAACGATTGTTCGTCGATTCGGCTGTGTCGCCCAACAGCGAGCGGGCCGCGACTTTCCTCCGGCGTTCCACGAAACCGATACTGAACGCCGTTTCCAACTGGACCGGAGAACCGAAATTTACGCTGAATCGCCTGCTGCGCGCCTTGGCGGATCGCTGCGCGGAACTGGATTTGCGGTTGCGGTCGGAGGCGGCGGGCGTTGAGATTGCCGCATACCTCGCGACTCTCGCTTCCCACTACCGTTTAACCGGCAAGTTCAAGGACGCCTGAATGGCTCGGGCACGGAAACGCTATAAGGTGTTGGTGCTTTTCGATACCGCGGGCACTCCTCCGCCGGATCAGGATTTCTCGAAGGAATTGAAAACCGACGATTGGGCCGCCGAAGCCCACGTCATCGCCGCGCTTACCGAACTCGGACACGAAGTGCGCACGATCGGCGTATGGGACGAGCCCGGCATGATTATAGATGAAATCAAGGCCCATCCTCCGGACGTCGTCTTCAATCTCACCGAGCACTTTAACGAGATTTCCGCCTACGACCGCAATGTCGCCGGGTTGCTCGAAATGATGGACGTGCCTTATACCGGTTCGAGTCCTACCGGATTGACCCTGTGTAAGAACAAGGGAATGGCCAAGGAACTCCTGGCTTATCACAAGATTCGCGTGCCGAACTTTGCGATTTTTTCGCCCGGGTCTGCGATCAAACGACCCAAACGCTTGAAGTTTCCGCTCTTCATTAAGCCGCTCAAAGAAGAAGGGTCAGTGGGGATTTCTCTCGATTCCTTTGTCGACACTGACGAAGCCTTCGAGGAACGGGTCCGGTTCATTCACGAGCGCTTGAACCAGGAAGCGCTGGCTGAAGAGTATATCGACGGTCGGGAGCTTTATGTCAGCATTCTCGGTGACGAGCGGTTGAGAGTCTTCCCCTTTCGCGAGGTGATTTTCTCGGGAGTTCCCATCGATCAGCCGAAATTCTCCACCTTCAAGGCGAAGTGGGACGACGCCTACCGGAAGCGTTGGGGAATTCAAAATATTTTTGCCGAACCGATGGCCAATGGGACGGCTCAGCGCATCGTCAAGATCTCCAAAGCGGCCTATCGAGCGCTGCGGATACGCGGTTATGGCCGGATCGACCTGCGAATCACGCCTGAGGGCGAGATCGTGATCCTCGAAGCCAACCCGAATCCCAACCTGGACCGCGAAGACGAATTCGCGCAATCCGCCATGAAAGCGGGACTCAGCTACGAAAGGCTGATACAGCAGGTTCTGAAGCTGGCGTTGACGGCAAAACACTGATTCGTAAGACTGAGTCAGAAAACGCTGCGCGGGCTCTCCGTCCGTTCGTTCTCTTTAGGGTGTTTCAGTTCAGCCAGTCAGAAATGTTTCCCTCCATAATGACATCAAGAATTTCTTTACAGTCGGCGATCGTCTTGTCGACTATTGCCGGTTCCTTCACGTGCGGAATTCCCTGTTTCACGGCGCTGTGCAGTGCTTGCACGACTTCCAACAGATGCCCGTCAAGTCTTTCGCTGTTTGCTGCTGC
>DASTOD010000132.1:0-13389 GCA_035762645.1 Binatia bacterium
ATATCGAGGAGCTGGACAGGGCCGGCCAAGGGAAACGCGGAGGTTCTGCGGCATCCATGGAGTTTCTGAGCGTTGCGCAGATCTTTCGGGCGCTCGGCGGATTTCTCGATAAAAACGATCACGTTCTGATTGGGATTTCCAATAACCACCCCGCCGCACGGGAGTCTATGTTGAGAGTCGAATATGTCACCCGCGAGGGTGTTCGAGTCATTGACAATCGTCCCGTATCCGCCATCTACGATATGTGTGTGAGCATGTACAAGAAGCGGGGCAAAACAACGTCTAAGGCCAAAAAGGTCGCACGCTAGACAACCCGGCGAAAGTCGCTTTCTAAAAAACAACTAGCCTTCGATGTCAAACGGATCGAGCGAAAAGGTGGACACCGCGGTCGACTATTACTCCCTGCTCGGCATAAAGCGCCGGGCCACCGCTTCCGAAATCAAAAGCGCCTACCGAAAACTGGTTTTTCGCTACCATCCCGACCGCAATCCGGACGATGACGGCGCCGTCGCAAAACTCGCGCAGGTGCTGGAAGCTTACGAAACCCTGTCGGACGCGGCCAAGCGAGCCGTTTACGATGAAGCCACTCGATCCTTCTCTGAAGAGGAGCCGCAGGAACAAGAAGCCAATGACCATGGAGAAAAAGTTCACGATCCGTCGGAAGACGGATTTCATTTCTCGCAGGATTTTAAAGCGAAGACAGGACCCGAACCCAAGTGCCCCGGATGTTCGGTAGCCGGCAGCGATTATATCATTTCGCGAAAAGGGGGCAGCGGAACCGCGCGGGGCAAACAGTTCATCTTGGCGCCCTTCAACATCATTTTCTGCAGCGAGTGTGGCCACGTCTACGGGGTCACGGCAACGTCCTCTTAACGAGCTTTTGCTAAAAAAGTCAGGCTGGTCAAAAAGATCTCAGAGGCGAGGCGCGCGAGAAATCGACGAGCGGAGGCGTACTTCACAGTACGTTGGAGCGAGGCGATTAAGCGCAACGAAGCCTATGAGGCTTTTTCAGCAGCCTGCTAATGCATGATCCCGCCGCCCTCCACGACGAGCAGCTGGCCGGTAATAAAGTCGCTGTCAGAGCTCGCCAGAAAGAGCGCTGTGCCCACGACATCGGCGGGCGTTTCGATTCGTTTGAAGCTGCGATGGGCAATGCTCCCTTGCCGCCGCTCGCGAACATCGTCGGTGACGTTCTCTTCGCTCATCGTAGAGCCCGGCGTCATACAGTTGACGTTGATATTCCAACCACCCAGCTGCCGCGCCATCACGCGCGTGAGCGCCACGACGCCGCCTTTGGCGGTCGTGTAGTGAGGCATGTCGCCCGAGCCACTGAAGAAAGTTCCCGAAGCGATGTTGATGATCTTGCCCGATTTTTGGCGCTTCATGATCGGGATGGCCGCTTTGCAGCTCAGGAAAACACCTTTCAGGTTCACCTCCATAACGCGATCCCACTCCTCGAGCGCCATTTCCTCCACGGCTCCCTTCCAGAGTTTCTGCGTCACGTAAATCGCCGCATTGTTCAGCAGGACGTCGATGCGGCCAAAACGCTCTACGGTTTCGCGCATGAGGCCCTCTACGCTCGGGAAGCTTCGCACATCGGTGGCTCTTGCCCACGCCGAGAGCCTGGAGTCGATCAGGGCCTTGGCTACCGCTTCGCCGCCCTGACGGTCGATATCGGCGATCACCACATGGGCGCCTTCTTCGGCAAATCTTCGCGCGTAGGCCTTGCCGATACCGTGCGCCGCGCCGGTGATGATGGCGATTTTGTTTTCCAGTCTCATAAGCCCTCCCGTCGGAACGAAGGTACGATGCCGCCGGTTCGCAGACGATCAGTGCCGGCTAAGTGAAAGCCGGAGTCTTCCCCTCGAACAACACTGGCAGATGGGCGGCCGGAAAGCGGAGCCCGACGTAAAAAGCGCCGAACAGGCCGTACACGGCGCTGGCCTCGTCAAATCGCATCTCGTAGACCAATTTTTTGAAGACCAGGGGATCGTCCGCAAACAGGTCCACACCCCACTCCCAGTCATCGAAACCGATCGATCCTGAGATAATTTGAATGACGCGCCCCGCGTACAGTCGACCGATCTTTCCATGCTCCCGCATCATTCGGTGGCGTTCGGTGATCGGCGCGCTGTACCAGTTTTTGCTCTCGCTCCGAGATTTGTTCATCGGGTAAAAGCACACGTAGCGCCGCCGCGGAATTTCCGGCCAGAGTCGGGAAGCGGCGGCCTGGCGGTGCTTGGCGAGCTCGGCATCGACCGCTCGGTTCCACTCGGTGCTGCCGGGCTCAACCCCTTTTGCTATCAGCGACCCATAAAGATTGACGGAAGCTTCGTACAGTCCCAGCTCGATAACCGATACATAGGAACTCGCGGGCTCGAGAAATTCATGCAGTCTGGAATGGGCTATCCGGAGTTCGGCATGGTTGAGTTCTTCCAAAGAACGCCGGAAATGCACTAGCATCAAATCGCCCTTGTGGCCGAGAAGCGAGAACAATGCGCTGGGTTGCTCCGGATCGTGCTCCATCGACGACAGCATGGCCGTCGCTTTATCGAGTATGCTCTTTTGGTCCGATGCGCCGAGAGCGCGCCAAGCCGACCAGCGCACGCGAAACATCTGATGCAGGATACAAGAACCCTCCAGAGTGAGGGGTACGGCCGGAAGGCCAGGGGCGGGATCACTCTGTTTTGTCGCTGCCATGGGTGCAAAATTGTTTTGTAGGACCTTCCCAAGAGCGTTTTAAGGCAACGGGGACGTTCAACCGAGAGTCGAAGGGTCCCGGAGCGCGCCCTCGCCATCCTTGATTCCGCGCATGCGATTGCGCAGCGTGTGAAAGCCCCGCTTGGCCAAACGGAAAAATTTTGGCGTCAGCCAGACCACAAGCCCGAGAAAAGTTAACAGCAAGAGGAGCATCAGCACGGGATGATTGAAAATCATCCAGAGACCGCCCAGAACCATCAGGTCTTCCGTGACGCTGGCAAACCAGTTGCTGAACGGCTCAGGGCTCGCGTTGATCGCCAATCGGGCGGTGGCTTTGGTGCCGTGCGCGGTCAAGGCGACCGCGCCGCCGGCCAAAAGAGCGGCAAATTCCAACGCTGGGTTCACCTCTCCGACCGACTGCGCCGCGAGAATGGCTCCGGCCGGAACTCGGATGAACGTATGAAGCACGTCCCAACCGTTGTCGACGTAGGGAACCTTGTCGGCGACAAACTCGATGACGTACATCACGCACGCAACGGCGATCACGGCGGGATGCATCAACACGTGCAGATTGGCCGGCAAGTGGATCATCTCCATTCTGCCGGCGATGCCCAGGGCGGCAACGGTGGCGTAAAGATTAATGCCGGAAGTCCAAGCGGTGCCCAGGGCCAGGGTTAATGCTTCCAGCGTTCCCATCGGGTGTCTTGCTACCGGCTTCTCACTTGATTTTCGCCGAGCGAAAGGCAAAGCGGCGAATTCACGACCGCCGCGCTATAGCTGCCATTTTTTCTCGATCTGGTCTTTGAATTCTTTGCTAAACGCGTTCACTGCCGGGAACTGGTCCATCCATCTGTAAGGCCGGCAGGCATCGATCAACACGCGGTCCGAGGTATACCCGCGCGGGGAACGTTCCTCCGGCGGCAGGGCGGGCTCGCATACCGATGCCCATACTCCCTTCACCACATCCAGGCCTTCGCGAACATGACACCGGGTAGCGATGGCCCATAGGACGTCTGCAGGATTGGTAATGTCGATATCATCGTCCACCACCACGACGAATTTTCCCCCGTACGCTCCGGCCCGCGCCCCCGCCGCAACCAGCAGCGCTTGTTTCGAATGACCGGCATAGCGCTGCTTGATCGCGATGACGGTAAAGGGCCCGGGCTGCCCGCCATAGACGAAACCCCACACGCCTTTCACCTCGGGGATACCCGCTTTTTCCAGTTGTTCCCACAACGTCGCGGCCCCCAGCGGGATGGGCAGATAGCTTGCGGGAGGTTTCAGGGGCGGGGCGCCAAGAATGATCGGATCGTTTCGATAGTAAACCCGTTTCACCACCATCACCGGAGTCTCCCCGATGTTGGCGTCGGTAAAATAGCCCGGCCACTCTCCGAACGGCCCCTCGCGCGGCATATCCTCGTCTTTCATGGGCGGGAGCTCGCCTTCGACGACAACCTCCGCATTGGCCGGAATGGGAAGACCGGTGACGGCCCCCCGAACCACGGGCACGGGGGAGCCTTGCAGATAACCGGCGAACTCAAATTCGTTGACGTCCGGCGGCAGAGGCATTTGTGAGGCAAGAAACACCGCCGGCGCCTGGCCTAATGTGATCGCAACCGGGAGCGACTTGCCGGCATCTCGAGCGCGTTCAAACGCCAGTCGCCCGTGCTTCCCCATATTCATTTTCACCGAGAGCTTGTTTTTATCCTGAATCATGACTCTATAGGTGCCGATGTTGATCTTGCCGGATTCAAGATCTTTCGTGATCACTCCGCAGCCCGTTCCGAGATAGGGTCCGCCGTCGAGTTCATGCCACGTCGGCGTCGGAAATTTGTACAGGTCGACCTCGCTCTCGGCCATCTGGTTTTCCAAAATCGGCCCGCCTTCCACTTGCTCGACCGGCACCGGTTTGTAGGCAGCGAGTTTTTTTCTCCAGGCGTAAAGGTAATCGATACCGTTGAGTTCCGTGGAGATTCCCATGGCCGGACCCGTACGTTTGCAAGTGCGAAAAACATTGGAGATGACGCTGAAGCCCGCCGGATAACCCTTGAAGTGACTAAACAGCAACGCCGGCCCTTGGTTTTCTGCAGCCCGTTCGGTGAGCGCCCCCACCTCCAGATGAAGATCCACGCCTTTGAAGCGGCGCAGCTCGCCCATCTGCTCCAGCATTTCGATGTATTCTCTCATGTCGCTCGCGTCCGGCATCACTGTTCTCCTCGCTCGCAAGTCATACTATTGTGACCCGCTGAACGTGTCAACTGACGTGACACGCAGTTTCGCGTTTCGGGTTGAAGTCTTGAGTTTCCTTCTTCCCAACGCGAAACCCGAGACCCGAGACCCGGAACCGGGAAGACTTTGTCTTCGTGGCTTGCTCTTTCGCAGGCATTGCTTTACTCTTTCAGCTATCAACGATGCTTCGAAACCGGGTTGTTCTCTCCCTGTGCGCGTTCTTGCTCACAGCCATTCCGAAAACGTCTCCCGCCACGCAAGTGCAGGAATTTGTGCTCGAGAACGGCCTCAAAGTCCTGCTTTTGGAGAACCGTAAGACTCCCGCCGTGACCTTCCAGGTGTGGTATCGCGTCGGCTCGCGCAACGAAAAGGACGGCAAAAGCGGCTTGTCCCATTTTCTTGAGCACATGCTGTTCAAAGGCACGCCCACGGTCGCGCCCGAAGAGTATTCCCGCATCATCGCCAAGAACGGGGGCAGCTCCAACGCTTTTACGAGTGCGGACGTAACCGTCTATTTTGCCACCATGAGTCGCGAGAAAATCGGCATTGAGATCGATCTCGAGGCGGATCGAATGACGAACGCCTTGCTGGGGGAAAAGTATTTCGAGCCGGAAAAGAGAGTGATTCAAGAGGAGCGTCGTCTAAGGACGGACGATAATCCGGCTTCGGCTCTGGGCGAACTGATGAGCGCGGTCGCCTATACCGAGCATCCTTACCGCCGGCCGGTTGTCGGTTGGATGAATGACATTCTAAATCTCACGCGGCAGGATCTGGTGGATCATTATAAACTGTACTATGCGCCCAACAATGCCTTCATCGTGGCGACCGGAGACTTCTCCACGGAAGAGATGTTGACCAAGATCAAAGCGGCGTTCGGCAAGATTCCGCGCGGCTCAGACCCCCCTAAAGTGCTGCGTGGGGAGCCGCCCCAGAGGGGCGAGCGAAGCGTTGCCCTCAAGAGAGAGGCGGAGCTCCCGGTCGTATCCATGTTTTATCATGCGCCGAACCTGCACAGCCCCGACAGCTACGCGCTGGATCTTTTATCGTTCGTGCTTGCCGGCGGCCGGAGCTCGCGCTTCTATCACGAGCTGGTCTATGAAAAACGAATCGCGCGGAGCATCGATGCCGATTACAGCGGCGTATCCATCGACCCGAGTGGCTTTTCGATCACGGCTCAACTCATGCCAGGCAAGCAACCGACCGACATCGAACGCGACATCGACCGGCTGGTCGAGAAGGTGAAGTCGGAGTTGATCAGCGAGCGTGAACTGGAAAAGGCCAAGAACCAGATCGAGGCGGCATTCGTGTTCGCGCAGGATTCGATTTTCGGTCAGGCGATAAAAATCGGTTACTATGAAGCCGTCGGAGGATGGCGGCTGATGGAGGACTACCTCCCGGGCATCAGGAAGGTGACTCGAGAAGATATTCAGCGCGTCGCCAAGCAGTATCTGGAACCGGATCGAAGGACCGTCGGCGTTTTGATTCCTGTCAAAGAAAACGCTCCATGAAGAACTCCTTTCTCGCCGTAACGGCGATTCTTTTTCTGTTGGTTCATTGGCCGCCGTCGGAGGCGTCGCTCGTGCCCCAGCGAGCCGTGCTGGACAACGGTTTGGTTCTTCTGACGTCCGAGCAAAAGGCGCTGCCGATGGTCTCCATCGAGCTCCTCATCGACGCGGGCGCACGCCACGATCTTCCCAAGCAGGAGGGGCTGGCCAATTTAGCGGCAAAGCTATTGACCGACGGCACCCAGCGGCGAACGGCTCTGCAGATCAGCGAGACGCTCGATTTTTTGGGCGCCGGGCTCTCGACGGGATGCGGGCTCGATGTCGCGACCGTGAGCATGACGATTCTCAAGAAAGATCTCGCCGCGGGGCTCGAACTCGTGGCGGATATTCTGACCGGCTCGAACTTCCCGCCAGAGGAGATCGAGCGACAGAAGCAGGCCGTTCTGGCTACGATTCGCGCAAGAGAAGAAAGCCCGGGAGACATCGCCCAGAGACGTTTTGCCGAGGCGCTCTACCCGCAAAGTCCCTATGGCCGCCCGGTCGAAGGCACCGAAGGCTCCGTCAACGCCATTCAACAAAAGAGCCTGCGCGAGTTTTATGAGCGGCATTACCGTCCGAATCGCTCCATTATGGCGGTCGTCGGCGATATCTCGCATCAAGAGATCGCTCAAGCGATTCAACAGGCGTTCCGTCCGTGGAAAAAAGGCGAGCCGTGGGATAAACCGGTGCCGCCTGGCAAGATCGGCTCCCCCCAGACGATCCGGGTGAATAAAGATTTGACGC
The DNA here is from genome assembly GCA_035762645.1 of Binatia bacterium. Taxonomy (GTDB): domain Bacteria; phylum Desulfobacterota; class Binatia; order UBA9968; family UBA9968; genus DASTOD01. Next base: position 7,218 of record DASTOD010000132.1, read on the forward strand.
AGGCGAACATCGTGTTGGGCCACCACGGGGTGGAACGGGAGAATGCCGACTACTACGCCATTCAAGTGATGAATTATATACTCGGCGGCGGCGGTTTTGCTTCACGAGCGATGGACTCCATCCGCAATGAACGCGGGCTGGCGTATTCCGTCTATAGCTATTTCAGCGCCGAGAAGGGCCATGGAACGTTCGAGTTCGTCATGCAGACGAAGAATGAAACCGCCCAGGAGGCGATTCGCCTCGCGCGGGAAGAGATGCGGCACATTCGCGAGAAGCCCGTGACCGAGCAGGAGCTGAACGATGCCAAAGACTATTTGACCGGCAGTTTTCCGCTGCGCTTTGATACCAATCGGAAAGTGGCGAATTTCCTCGCCCAAGTGGAATTTTATCAGCTCGGGCTCGATTATCCCGAGCGTTATCCGGGGCTGATCCGCAAGGTCACCCGCGAGGATGTCCTGCGGGTTGCGAAGCAATACCTAAACCCGGACAAGCTGATCACGGTCATCGTGGCCAATCAAAAGAAGATAACCCCACCGAACCCCGTTCCTTGACACACGGTGACCCACTGGGGCATAGTAATTGGTTGAAAAAGTGGCCGATCGACCGTTGTTCTTGGAAAGGGAAGCGAATCTCATGAAAAAGATTTTGATTGTCGAAGATCACGCGGATATGCGCGAGCTGTTGACATGGCAAATCGAGCTCATGGGGTTCATGCCGATTCCGGCGAAACATGGAAAAGAAGGTTTGGAAAAAGCGATCGCAGAAAAGCCCCACCTGATTCTTATGGATATCATGATGCCGGGTATCGATGGTTGGGAGGTGGCCCAGGCGTTGCGTGCCCATCCCGAAACTAAGGATATTCCCATTCTCGCCGCGACCGCGCTTTTTCGTGACTCCGATCTGAAACATTGTCTCGAGGTGGGTTGCAGCGGTTACATCGTCAAGCCTTTCACTTTTCAAGAGCTCCAGGGAAAGTTGCGAGAATTCATCCCTCTGAGTAACGGCTCCCTGCCATCGTAAACTCAGTTCCTCCGCCGCTTTCAGTCGCGCGCATTCCCTAATAAAATAGCGGTGACGAGGTCCGTTCATGTCACAGCGGGAAAGAGCCATCGCCATCATCGCGCGGCTGCGCGACGCCGGATATGAGAGTTACCTGGCCGGGGGTTGTGTGCGCGACATGCTGCTCGGCAAGTCGCCGCAGGATTATGACATCACCACCAGCGCTCGGCCCGAGGACATCGGCGAGATTTTCCCTCAAACCGTTCCGGTGGGCGCGCAGTTCGGCGTGATGCTGGTGATCTTCGACGGTCATCCCTTCGAGGTGGCGACGTTTCGCTACGACGGTCCCTATCTGGACGGGCGCCGTCCTGCCCATGTCCGTTACGGCACTCTCGAAGAAGATATTCTGCGGCGTGACTTTACGGTAAACGGGATGGTATATGATCCCGTTGCGGACCGCGTGATCGACCTCGTGGAAGGCAGGACGGATTTGGCGCGGCGATTGATCCGCGCCATTGGTAATCCACGGGAACGGTTTGAGGAAGACCGGCTGCGTATGATCCGGGCGGTGCGCCTGGCGGCGAGCCTGGGATTTTCGATCGAAGAGGAAACTTTCGGCGCGATTCGCGAGTTGGCCGCGACGCTCACGCAAATTTCCTGGGAAAGGATCGGCGAGGAAATCACCCGGATTCTGAGCGAGGGCGGGGCCCGAAGAGGATTCGAATTGTTGGACCGCGCGGGCCTGCTCGCAGTCGTGCTGCCGGAAATCGCGGCAATGAAGGGCGTGGAGCAGAGTCCCGACTATCACCCGGAAGGAGATGTCTGGACGCACACGTTGCTGGCGTTGTCCCATCTCGAAGGCGCCGCGGAGACGCTAGCGTACGGTTGTCTCTTGCACGATGTCGGCAAGCCGGTATGCGTCCAGCGCGCGGGAGAGCGAGTGACGTTTTACGGCCATACGGAGAGAGGCGCCGAGATCGCTCAAGAAGTGCTCAAGAGACTCAAGCGCAGCCGCGCGACCCGCGACCGGGTCGCCTATCTCGTGCGCAGTCATTTGCGGCACACGCAGGCGCCCAAGATGCGTCTCAGCACGCTGAAACGGTTTTTGGGCGAAGAGGGAATCGATGAACTCTTGGAGTTGACGCGCATTGACGCGCTCTCGGCCAATGGCGACCTTCAGTACTATCACTTTTGCAAGCAAAAGCTCGCGGGATTCAAAACCGAGGAGATCCATCCGGAACCGCTGGTGCGCGGCAGGGACTTGATCGAGATGGGATTGACGCCGGGCCCGATCTTTCAGGAAATCCTCAAGCAGGTCGAAGAGCAGCAACTGGCAGGGGAGCTCCATTCGCGTGAGGCGGCGATCCGTTGGATTCAACGACATTACGGCGACAGAGTTCAACCGTGAAGAGGCCGCTCAGAAAGCGCGTTCGATACTGCTTGAGGATCGAAGATAGAGGTTCGAAAATCGCCAATCTTCGATTTTCCATCGTCCAGTTCTCACGCGCCTTGCGACTGAAGGCCCTTTAACCGGATTTTTTGACGCTATGAGGAAACCCCACGAATACGCCGTCGTCGGACGAGCCGAGCCGCGATTGGACGGCGAAGAGAAGGTCACCGGCAGCGCTCTTTACACCGTGGATGTCCATTTGCCCGGAATGGCCCACGGCAAGATCCTCCGCAGCCCCTACGCGCATGCGAAGCTGGTGCGCGTGGATGGCCGCCAAGCGGAAAGCCTCGAGGGAGTGTGCGCGGTGATTACGCGAGACGACCAGCGGCGGCTCGGCAGGTTTGGCGCGGCGTACAAAGATCAAACGATCGTCGCCTTCGATAAGGTCCGCTACGCCGGCGATGCGGTGGCAGCGGTGGCCGCGGTCGACGAGGCGATCGCGGCAAAGGCGCTCGGTTTGATCGAGGTCGACTACGAAGAACTTCCTGCCGTCACCTCGATCGAAGAAGCGCTCGCGCCCGGCGCCTCACTGGTCCACGAAACGTCGTCTGGCGGCGGCGAGATGATGGGCGAGCGCTACGAGACGCCGGAAGAATTCGCCGGTACGAATCTCTGCTACCGCTTCAGCTACGCCAAGGGCAACATCGAGGAAGGATTCAAAAAGGCCGACTACGTTTTTGAAGATACGTTTACCTTTCCCCGGGTGCAGCATTTCTCCATGGAGCCGCATGCGACCGTCGCCGCGGTGGAGGGCGATCGGATCACCCTCTGGGCCGCCACTCAGGAGCCGTTTACGCTACGAGAACATCTGGCGGAAATATTTCATGTGCCGCTCAGCAGGGTGCGCATCATCGTTCCGTACGTGGGCGGCGCCTACGGGGGAAAATTGGCGGTGAAAACCGAACCGCTGGCTGTGGCGCTATCCTGGAAAGCTCGCCGGCCAGTGCGGCTCGCGCACTCCATTGACGAGAGCTTTAAGACCGTGACGCGCCATCCGGCGCGCTTTCGCATCAAGACCGGAGTCACGCGAGACGGCAAGCTGGTCGCGCGGCAATGCCTGATTCACATGGACACTGGTGCTTATGCGGATGCCGGCCCGCGGGTCACACAGAAGGCGGGCTATCGGTGCTTTGGGCCGTACCGCATTCCCCATATGAAAACCGACGCTTATACTGTCTATACGAACACCGTGCCGGCCGGCGCCTACCGGGGCTTCGGCACGCTGCAAGTGACGTGGGCTTACGAATCGCAGATGGACATCATCGCCGAGAAGCTCGGCATCGATCCGCTGGGGTTTCGGCTCAAAAATCTTTTGAACAAGGGAGATCTCTATACGCCGGGGGATACCCCTGTGGACGCAGATCTCAAGGAAGGCTTGCGCCGCGCTGCTCGGGAGATCGGCTGGAACGACAAAAGGGATAAGCCCAATCGCGGCAAAGGTCTGGCCTGTTGCATGAAGGACGGCGGCGGCACCTACAAAATTGCCACTGCGGCAGTCAAGATGAATTCCGACGGCAGTCTTATCTTACTGACGGGCACAGTCGAGATCGGGCAGGGAGCGCGTACGGCGCTGAGCCAAATCGTCGCCGAGGAGTTGGGGGTTCCGCTCAGCCGGATCACCGTCGCCCAGCTGGATACCGACGTGACCCCGTACGACGTCAACACCAACGCCAGCAGCTCGACGGTAGTGATGGGCCTCTCGGTCCAAAGAGCGGCGCAGGACTTGAAGCGCCAACTGGTGCGGCATGCGGCCAAGCTGCTCAAGGTCAAACCGGGTCAACTTTCGCTGCGCGATGGGGGCCTTCACAGCAAGAAAGGCGAGAGCATTTCGTTCGACAAGCTGATGCAAAAGATTTTCTTGTCGAATGCCGGCGAGATGGTGGGGCGAGGCGCCTATCAAGACGTCAAGAGCCGTAAAGCCGCTCTTGGCTCGCCGACGACATTCTGGGAGATCAGTTGGGGCGGCGCCGAAGTCGAGGTCGACCGGGATACCGGTGAGGTTAAGCTATTGAAATACGTTTCGTTGGCGGACGTGGGCAAGGCCATTCATCCCGTTCTCTGCGAGGGGCAGGATGAAGGCGGCGTCATGAACGCGATCGGCCATAGCCTGCTCGAAGAGATGCTCTATCAAGACGGCCAACTCCTCAACCCCAACCTTATTGACTATCGCGTTCCGACATTTGGTGATTTACCGCAGCATTTCAAGACTATTTTGGTTGAAAATAAAAACGGTCCCGGCCCGTTCGGCTCCAAAGGCACGGGCGAAGGCGGGTTGTTGCCCGTGGCGCCGGCCATCGGCAATGCCGTCTATCGGGCGACAGGCGCGCGTCTCTATGACCTGCCGCTCACGCCGGAAAGAGTCTGGCGCGCGCTGCGGGCGAAGAAGCATGGTTGCCGGTAAACTACTAGCCCCCGGATTTTTCACCGGCCAACGACGATCAAGGGACGAGCCCTCCGGAGCGAAGGCAATGGGCCTGTACCTTGGTAGTGTCCAATGAACTCATTAGTCATTGAACAGGCTAAACAGCCACGCGTCCGGGAATGGGATGTGCAGGCTGTATTCGAACAAGCCATAAAACAACGCCCAGGAGAGAAAACTCATCAACAACGTGATCGGCCACTTTTCCCCGCCGGTAAATTTCAAATACAACAGGGTGGTTACCGGCACGGCAAGGGAAAAGCCCAGTAGCCAGATGGCCACAAGAAAACCCAAGATCCAACCGATAATGCTTGTGGTTCGCCTTTGAACCTCCTCCCTGGAAAGTTCTACGGTTGAGTCGCCCGCCGTTCTCTTGCTCCTGCCCGCCAACTCGAGCAACAACTGTGTGATCGATAGGGCCAGCATCGGAATACCGATGGTCCATGGAAAGAGCCCGGCACGAGTTCCAAAATCCTTGCTCTGCCAAAGCGCGAGGGCGAGGACAACGACAATAAAGGAGGTAAAAACAATATCCCAAAATCTCTCTGGTCCTTTTTCGACCACGGTCTCGGGTTCGGATGCTGCCAAGGCTGCGATGCCGGTTTTTTCTTTTTTTCCCCATCGCGCCTTGATGACCGGGTAGAAAATACCAAACAACGTCAGCGCAAATAGGATCAGGACTCCTGGACGCCAGAGCCACGCTAACCCATAGTTATCGGTGGAGAGAAAGAGCCGGTTTTCCATGAGCGGCCCCAGGACAAGACCTAAAAGGAGCGGCGGTCTCTGCCAGTCGAGCTTTACCATCACCCATCCGAGCACGCCGAAGCCCAGAACCACCAGCATGTCTTGAAACGCGTTTTTCTCGGCGAACCCGCCCAAATAAATCAGCAGTATGATGAAAGGAATAATCAAGCTGCCGCGAACTTGAGTAATTTTCGCTAACTGGTTCAAAAACAGAAAACAGATTCCCACTGTAATAAGATTAGACAGGACAATGATCCAGACAAACGAAAACGTAAGGTCGAGTTTTCCCTTGGGCGGGGGAAGGAGCATATCCGGTCCAGGGACTATCCCCTGGATGATGAAGGCCCCCAAGAGAATTGCCATGACGACGCTTCCGGGAACGCCAAAGGCGATCGTCGGGATGAATGCGCCTCCCAGCACCGAGTTATTGGCTGCTCCCGGCCCTAGAACTCCTTCTACGGTCCCCTTGCCGAAGCGCTCTTTGTTCGGCGAGCTCTGCACCGCATGGGCGTAGGCGAGCCATTGTCCGACGCCTCCACCCATCCCAGGGATGAGGCCGA
>DASTOD010000133.1:0-12827 GCA_035762645.1 Binatia bacterium
GGTTTGCTGTGAGGTGATGAAAAGAATGATGCGTGCTGGCGATTCGGTGCTAAGCGAGCCACCGAGCGGGCAGGGCGCAGGTCTGCTAATCCGCTACATCGTGTAGGGAACCGGCAGTTATCTTTCTGACCCAGCTCAGAGCAATGTGTGTACAAGATAGCTAATGCTTATACGGTTGTTTCAGCAAACCCCAATAGGTTGTGTTTACCCATGATCGGAAGTTTTTGCCAAATCCAGAGCACCTCGAATGCGGCCGTAAGCCGTGGACCGCTGTTGTGTTCCCAGACCGAGCAAAGTCTGAAAAGCCGCCATGGGTTGGTTACGCCGATTATGGCGAAAAACGAACTCATCGAGGTAAACTTGGAGTTGCGCGCGGCTAACGCCGTGGTAGGTGCCGATCAGCCATTGCTGAAGGTTGCCGATAGCACAGTCGGCCAAGGGCACTACCGATTTGGCTCCCTTGCGCAATTCGGTTGTCTTCGGCTGCGCCCGCGCGATGTGTCGATACCCAACTTTGTCCAAACCCGTGAAGCTCTTCAGAGCATCGGTGTAGATCGTCGAGCCCGGAGCGATATGCTGCTGGATAAAGCCACTGAGCGTGGTTGCCTTAAAGTCTGGGATCACAGCCATTCGCAGTCGCCCCGACGCCTTGCCGCGTTTCTCAACGGCCACCAAGACAAGAGCGGCTCGACGCCCTTTAAGTTGACGACTACCGCGCAAACCCGCCTGGGGACCGCCAATCCAAGCTTCATCGATCTCTACCTCTCCACGCAGAGGCTCGCGTGCCACGTTGACCATCGCTCGGCGCAGCTTGTGAAGCATCATCCAGGCCGTTTCGTAGCGGCGCAATTCCAGCTGACGCTGGAGCAAGAGCGCCGAAACCCCACGTTTATCTGTTGTCATCAAGTACGCCGCCCAAAACCACAACACCAACGATACTCTCGTATTGTGGAGAATGGTCCCCGATGTCAGAGACACCTGGTGTCGGCACCCCGTGCACTGCCAGAGTCGCGTCATAACATACGCACGCTGGTTCCCACACCGCGGACACTTAAATCCATCAGGCCAACGACAGGCGGCCAGATACTCCTGACAGGCCTCTTCGTTGGCAAACTGCCGCTGGAATTCTCGCAGACTACGCGGAAACGGAGGCCGCGCCATGCCCGTACACTATATCTTGTGTCTTGCTGAAACAACCGTATAAGCATTAGCCGGCTAAGCAAGACAACGAAAAAGCGGCTAACGATTTAGACAGCGCAGCAGAGCGTCCCTGCCTGCGCAAAGGCAACGGCCCTTACATTTCTCGTGAGCCAGAGGACTGGAGGTTTTCGCGATGGTTAGAACGTGGCGGATAAATCTACGTCTTCAGAGTGCGGAGCCCGTAGAGTTTCATTTTGTTTTGCAGCGTCGCCCGGCTCACGCCCAGCGCCTTGGCCGCGTGCGTCACATTGCCGCTGGTTTTCGCCAAGGCGTCCGCGATCGCGCGCCGTTCGATGAGTTCGGTGGACTCGCGGGAAATCCCCTTTAACAGGTGCGCGCCTGTCGCCGGAGCGCTCTCCGTGCCGCGAATTTCCATCGGGATATCCTGGGCATCGAGCGTATCCTCCTTGCAGACCACCATCATCCGTTGGATCGTATTTTCCAGCTCGCGGACGTTGCCCGGCCAGTTGTATGCCATGAGAAGCGCCAGCGCCGGAGAGGTGATGTCCTTGATCTCTTTTTTGGTGAGTTGTTTCGATTTCTCGATAAAGTGCGGGATCAGGAGCGGGATGTCGTCCACGCGCTCTCGCAAGGGCGGCACTTTGAGGGGAAAAACGTTCAGACGATAATAAAGATCCTGCCGGAAGCCGCTCTTTTCGACCAGGCTCTGCAGGCTCTGGTTCGTTGCGGCGATGATCCGGACATTGACTTTTATGGTATCGGTGCCGCCGACTCTTTGAACCTCGCCTTCCTGAAGCACACGGAGAAGCTTGACTTGCGTGCTTGGAGAGATCTCGCCGATCTCGTCGAGGAAGAGCGTGCCCCCGTCCGCCGCCTCGAAAATTCCTTTCTTTTGACCGATGGCGCCCGTGAACGCTCCCCGCTCATGACCGAACAGTTCGCTTTCCAAGAGCGTCAGAGACAGCGCTCCGCAATTGATGGCCACGAACCGTTTGTTCTTTCTCGGTCCGTTGTAATGGATCGCCCGGGCAATGAGTTCTTTTCCGGTTCCGGTTTCGCCTTGGATGAGCACGGTGACGTCGGTTTCGGTAATCGATCGGATCAAACCGAAAAGATCTTGTATTTGTTTGCTCCGGCCGACGAGCCCGGCAAAACTGTACTCGCGTTGGACTTCGCGTTGCAGGCGAATATTTTCAGCCGTGAGACGCCTTTTTTCATCGCTGATCTGGGCAATCCGGGTATGCGCTTTTTTCGCCTGTTTGAGGTGCTCGAACAGGAGCTTCGAAACTTCCGTTCTTAGCGTCTCGGGAGCAATCTCCTTATTGTGCGCGGGCCTTTCCTTGACGAAAAATCTAAAGCGCGAATAAGGCGCATCGAAAATCTGCCCCTCCTCGAAACTATAGGTCAGTGTCCCATGCGATAGCACGCCGGGACGGGAGATGACGTAGGCTGACGACCCGTTCCCCTTTGGTGGCCGATCCGTTGCCGGCCTTTGCGTTAGCACTTCGATGTGCCCTGCCTGCGGCGAAACGACGACCGCTTCGGGGGAGAGTTGCATAAACTCCGGCGCAAGAGACACGGTCTCCGATTGCAAAAAGACCCGGCGTGCCTTCACGACCGTTTCTTTGGAGGCACGAAGTCGAATCGTGATGGAGTCGCCATCCACGAGGGCTTCATATTGGGGGAACTCCAGGGCGACGTCCGCGATGCGTAGTTGCGATATTTCTTCAATACATCGGACGTCGTCGATGAAGGGATAGAGCCGCGGAAATCCCTCGCAGAATCCCTTTGTTAAGTTGATGGCGCCGATGGCGGGTCGCGCGTTTTCTTCGAACTGGAGCAACATATAGAGCCCGCCATCGGGCCCGTTCTTCTCGAAGGACTGAAGTTTTAGGTAATTCGTTTGCGACACCGCCCACGCGTTTGCGAATATGAGCGCCGAGCGGACATCATTCAGAACCTGGACGATAATTTCGAATAACGAAGGGAGCTCTCTTCGGCCTGGCGTGAAGTACTCTTTTGCGGCGTGATAGGCGATGTCCTTTCGGCCGGAGATCTTTTCGCACTGAAGCTCGAGCTGCCGCAGGACCGAGATAGGAATCCAATTGGTAACGTCGGCCAGGAAAGCTTCGGGATTCGCCGGTGTTTCAAATCCTTCGATCCCGTGGAAAAGGGCCGCGTAATCGATTTGCTTCTCGCCGTGCAGCGTCTCACGGACGTAGCTCAAAAGCATGTCCGTGAGATAACAGGTAATCCAGGGTTGTCTTTCTTCCATGGTTCCCACCTCGCAAACTCCGCCCGCGGCTGCGAAATTCTCGTCGAACCGGCTGCTGGTTGTCAAGGCAAATTCTAAGCCGCATGCCTGTAGGCAAAAAAGGCCACCCAGCCCAAAAGCGCGCCGGCCGGCACGTCGACAACGTAGTGCTGTTTGGTAAAGAGACAGCTCAGCGCAATGACGCCGGGAAACAGAACCGCCCAGGGACCTAACCGTGGATACAAGTGCAGCGCCGTGAGCATCGCCACCGAGACATGCATGCTGGGAAAACAGTTCGAGGACGCGTCGAAACGCTGGACCCAGGCGAGAAATCGCTCGGAACTGGTCCGGCGTTTGTTTTCGGCGCGCCAGCTTTGCGGCGTGACGACCGGGAAGCTGACGAAAAATGCCATCTGCAAACCGAGGAGCACGACGTAACTAATCGCTATGCGCGTGAACTGGCCCGGCGACTCCACGACCCAGTTGATGTACAAGATCACCGGGTAATAGACGAAGCTATAAATCCAGACCCAGTTCGGGCGGTAGGGAATCCAGTCGTCGACCGGGAGCCTGAGTTCGCGCGGCCGGGCGAGTTGGTGGCGTTGGCACCAAAAGTAGAACTGATAGACGCCGATGATGAGAAAAATACTCAGTGTCAAATGAATGACATAGTCCGAGGCGTTCATAGGGTTTTCCTCCATCTAGGGGAATTGCCCGAGTTGGGAATACAACGTATCGCGTCCTGCGTCACCGCGCGCAGCAAACAAAACAGACCGGCGATCGCGGTAAGGTAAACGGTGGAGAAGCGCCAGAGCAGCGTGTAAACCATGGCGAAGCCAGCGGGCATGATCTCCGACATGAGCGTCATGGAAGCCGCCTCAGCCACACCCGCGCTCCCCGGCGTCGGAGCAAAAAAGACAAGAAAAGTGAGGGCCAGTTGAGCTTCGAGGATGTGGCGCAGATCGGATGATTCGATGCCGAGAAAACGGATGCACAGGTAAGGAATGAAGCAACGCGAGAATAGAAAAACTAAACTCAGGAGGCCGACCCCTACGAAAGTGGTTTTGCCGTCACGGAGAAATCGCGCGCAGTCGCTTCGGTAACCGTAGAGGAGGTCGACCAGCTTGGTCGTGAATCGGTCCAGGCGATCCACGGGCTCGCCGATGCGCGCGTCGCCTGGGCGGCGCCACTCGTAAAGAGGGTATCGTTTGCCCGCCAGGCGCCAGACCGTTCGCGACAGGGCGCCGAGAGCGCCGCGGAAAAAACCGGGCCAGACTCCGGCGAGCAGCATGGCTCCGCTGATGGAGACTAGAGTCCAAACGGCCGCGACAAAAAGCCCACCTGTCTGAGCCATGCCGGAGACGAACAGAAGATACAGGCCGATGCAGATCAGAGCCACCATGGTGCCCATGAAGGAGATCAAGCTGATGGTCAGCGCCGTGGCCGCTTTCACTCCGTCACGGCCCAGCATGTAAACCTGCGCGGGTCCGCCGCCGGTCTGCGACGGCGTCAGGGTCGAGACGGCGATGTTCGCCCACTCGGCTTTGATGCAGCTCCATAGGCCAATCCCGGGTTGAAGAACGCGGCAGACGAGCCACAGGCGAGTTGCCGAAGCGAGGGTTTCAACGGGCAGAAAGAGCAGAATCAGCAGAAAATAGATCCACCGGAGTTGGTCCCATCTCGGCGGCGCGCTGCCATCCTGAATGAGAGAGAACTGGTAGTACAAGACGGCGCCGGTCAGTGCGACAAAGCACAGCGCGCCGATTATGAGCTTGTGACCGCCGATGCCGATTGAACCTGTGTGCGGCGGCGCGTGCGGGTTCGATGCAATGGCATTCATCGTGTTCATTTTTCTGCTCACGGCGTTTTCAAGGCATTGGCGACGCCGACCGTCAGGGCGGGGACATAGGTGATCAGCAGCACGACGAGGAGGAGCCAGAGCAGGAACGGGAGCGTGTCGCGAAAAACCCGGGTCACCGGTTTTTCAAAGCGGTAGGAGGCAAGAAAAAGATTCAATCCGACCGGTAGCGTGAGATAGCCGAGCTCCAGATTGGCGAGGAAGATCACTCCCAAATGGATCGGATCGATGCCGAATGCCTGGCTGACAGGTATGAGCAGCGGCGCCTGCACGATGATGGCCGAGTAAATATCCATCAGGCAACCGACGATCAAAAGAAACAGATTCAGCACCAGCAAAAACACCAAGCGTGACTCGATGTGGGACTGTACCCAGGCCGTGGCCATCATTGGCACCTCGGCGTCGATCAAATAGTTAGTGAGCCCCATCGCGCTGCCGAGAATGATGAACACTCCACCCATCATCGTTGTGCAGGTAGCGAACACGCGCGGGAGATCATGCGCGAAGTGGAGGTCGCGATAAACTGCAGTCTCGATGACGAGCGCGTAGACGACGGTGACGGCAGCGGCTTCGGTGAGCGTGCAGAAGCCGCCAAAGATGGCCACGAGCGTTATGACCGGGAGAAGAATCTCCCACTTGGATTCCCACAGTGCGGCAGCCATTTCGTGGGGATCGAAGGGCCGGCGCGGGAGTTTCGATTTGAACCCTTCGGCGATCCCGAGGAGGCAGACGGCCAGGACCAAAAGCAACCCGGGAACGATCGACGCTTTAAACAGGTCCGGTATCGGAACGTGGGCGCTGACGCCGTAGAGGATCACCGGAAGGCTTGGCGGGAAGAGGATCCCGATTGAGCCGGTGGCCGTAAGGAGTCCCACCGAGAAACGCTCATGGTAACCACTCTGCAACAGGACCGGCAACAGTAGCCCGCCGAGAGCCAGGATAGTCACGCCGGAGGCGCCTGTAAAAGTAGTGAAAAAAGCGCAAAGAAGCGTCGCGACGATGGGCAGACCGCCGGGCATCCAGCCGAAGAGGGCGCGGAACAGGCGCAGGAGACGGCGGCTTGCGCCTCCCTCAGCGAGGATAAGGCCTGTCAGCGTGAACAGGGGAATCGTCGGCAGGGAAGGCGAGACCACCAGCCGATAAGCCTCAACTGGAAGGGAAGCGACGGGTGTTCCGGCGGCAAAGAACAGCAAGAGGGCTGTTCCAGCGAGCACAACAAAAATCGGCGCTCCAAGGAGACCGGCGGCAATCAAGGTGACCAATCCGGGCCAGAAAATATTTGCCGCGTATGGCGCGAGGGCGAAGCCAATTAAAACGGATGCGGGTAGCGCCAAGGCTGCGAAGCCGCGCGCGCGCCAGCCCCCTGCTTGAAAAATAAATCGGATGGCAACGGCGAGAAAAGAGAGGGGGAGAACGGCCTGCATGATCCAGATCGGCAGCCATCCCGCGATACGAGCCGGCGCCGCCGTCTCGGAGTGAACGAACTGAACGGCTGCCCACGAAAGTCCAAAGGCGACGGCTGCGGACACGGCGGCGGAAAACACGGTCCCGATCCGCCGCCAAACCTGCGGCAGAAAATCCAACGTCGGAATCAAGGTAAGGTGCTGTTTCGTGCGGGCGGCAACGATAGCGCCGAGAAAACCAACCCACAAGGTGAGGTTTTGCACATAGTTCGATGATCCTGGAATGCCGGTCTTGAAGCCCAGACGAAGCATCAGCTCGCAAACCGGCAGGGTCGCCATGATTACGAGAGCCGCCGAGGTGACGCTTCCTTCGGTGAACCTTCCGAGACTCACAATTTTCGCTGTGGCTGACATTTCGATTCCATCATCGCATTGCTGAAAACCTGTTACGGTTTCTGTAATGCGCGATATTCATCTCTGAACCTTTCTACTTCGGCCACCATCTGCGCAGGGACGACTCTGCCGACGATTTTCGGATATCCGGCGCGGGCGCTCTTTTCCCAAAGCGAAGCAATCTCGGGCGGAACGGGATGAACCGTCAGGCCGTGTTTTTTCATGACCTCGACAGCGCCGCCGCTGAGCTTTCGAATCTCGCCGCGGAAGCGCAAGTTTGCGCTGCTTGACGATTTCAAAATCAATGGCTTGAGATCGTCGGGAATCCGTTGCCATGTGGCGTTGCCGATCACTGCGGCTCCAATCAGCGGCGCCCACTGGAGATCGGTCATGTGCTTTGCCAGGCCGAACCACTGAAAGGCCAGCGCAGCGATGGGCGGCGCGACGAAAGCATTGATCAATCCGGACTGAAGGCCGGTGTGAATTTCGTTTGCGGGCAACGAGACGGGGTTGTATCCCGCGTCCTTCCACGCCTCGAGATAAGCGGAATCGCCAGCCCAGGCGAAAAGCCTGAGCGGTTTAAGGTCGGCGGGCGCGACAACGGGCTTCTGGGTGAAGAAGCGCACCCAACCGGCATCGCCCCAGTTCAATACCTTGAATCCCTTTGCCTGGAGCAGCGACTCGAACTTTGGCGCGACACGCTCCATCACGTGATCGAGCTCGTTATCATTGGAAAGCATCATGGGCATCTGCAGCGCTTGAATCTCCTGGGCAATTTCTGCCAGGCCGTTGCCGGTCAAAACCGCCGCCTGAATTTGTCCCACTCTCAGCTTGCGAACCATGTCGGGCTCATCGCCGGCAACGCCGCCGGCATAGATGCGCAGCTGAATCTTTCCATTAGTGATCTTGGACCAATCCGTCGCCATGTCGCGGAGAATGTTGTGCCAGGGCGATCCGTCCGGCGCGAGCGTTGCCAGCTTAATGGTCTGGGCTGACGCCGGAGGACTCAAAAGCGGCGCGAGTAAGAGTAAAAGACCGCTAACTGCCGTTTTCATTGCATCTTCTCCTTGTCCGAGGCGGAGTCGAGAAACAGATCGTCGATGCGGCTTTGGAGCCATTCGGCCCGCCGTCGGGCGATCGTATTGATCAAGCGAAACTGATGGTTTGTTTCGGGTCTTAGGCTCACGACCGTAGCTAGCAGACTGCGGAACTCGGCGACGTTCTGCTCGCGCACGGTCACATTTTCCGCCAGCGAAAGATGGACAGAGGCGCGTTGTCCGCCGGAGATCTCTAGCGCGCGCTGGTAGTGAGCGCGCGCGCCTTGAATGCTGCCCCCAGGGCGGCTGGCCTCGAAGGCGATGAAAAACTCATGAGCCGCCCCGGAATCGTATTCCTCGTCGATTTCAAGGACTCGTCGAACCAGCGCCCCTGAAAGCGGCAGATCGCTGATCAAGTCCAAATCATTTTTAGCTACGGAAATGGCTCCGCCTAAGCAGGCGCCCGCCCAGTACAGGAAGGGAGCGTCTTCGGGCGTCGTCGCTATGAGAACTGTGTGCCCGTCTCGCCTCAAGGCGTCGCCAAACCCCGGGTGGCGCAGCTCCAATGCCCGCCGCGCATATGCATGACCGCGCAGGTAGAGATTACGAGCGCGGCTGCGAAGCTCGCGGCTCCGGCTCGGATCGGTTGACTCGAGGCGGTCGCTATCGTTCTGAAGAAGAAACGCGTACGCTGCGAAGCCCCGGGACGCGGCAAGCAGAAGGCCTTGATGTTCCGGCGCCGCCTCGAGCAGGCTCTCAAACGTTTTGAGTCCGAAGGGAAGCGCGTCCCGGATCAGTTCCGGATCATCGTCGGAGGCATAGACACCGCCGCCACCGGCAAGCGCGTCGCCGATCATATTTACTGCCGCCTGCCGCACCGAGCAGCCGCTGGAAATTAGCGCTGTCGCGAGGAGAAAGCGGAGAACTTTGATCGTCCATGTTTGGCGGAAATGGGCTCGCGCGAACTTGATTTTAGAACTCTTTAACGGGTTGTTGTAGTTTGAGAAACTCATATTTGACCCGGGCACAGAGCAACGGATGTGCCAGTATGCAGCGAAGAGGTTCGACGGGGTTTAAGAGAGCGTAAACAACCCGGATTGCGGCAAAATAGGTCGATGCGCTCAAAAACAATTGCCAATGTTCAAACCAAAGCCGCCTAAAATGTTAGGCATCAGCAGCCTGCGGGTGACTAACAGATTCCACATCTCTCACTTCCGCCTTTGACCAACCAATTCCCCTCTTTGAAAAAGAGGGGCAAGGGGAGATTTTCTTGCCTGCGCTTGCCCCATGCGAGAGGCAATTTGTAACGCGGGGAAGATTTCTCCATAATGCCTTCACCATGGAACTGAACTGCTTGACGGTCCCACAGTGGCAAAACTATCAAGGTCTGCTCCACGGCTTCTTGGGGCGGCGCGGCGGCAAGAGCGCCGGACCCTACGCCGGGTTGAACCTTTCGTTTCGCGTCGGTGACGAGGCCCAGGTCGTGAAAGACAACATCTGCGACATGAAGAAGGCCGTGGGCATTCACGACGCTCGCATCGTCACCATGAGGCAAGTGCATGGCGACGAGATCGTCGAGGTGAAGGATAAAAATCTCAAGGAAGCCGGCGAGGCGGACGGCATGTTTACCGGCGAGCGAGAGGTCTATCTCGGCGTGCTCACTGCCGACTGTGTGCCGATCCTGTTTGTTGCGCCGGAAAAGAAAATAGCGGCGGCGGTTCACGCCGGCTGGCGCGGCACTCTGGCGGGTATCGCGGCGAAGATGGTCGGCATTTTAAAAACGAAATACGGCGTCGGCAGCGACGGGATCGAAGCCGCCTTAGGTCCTGCCATCGGCGCATGCTGCTACGAGATCAAAGAAGATGTCTCTCGTCCTCTCGCCGAGAAATGGGGCAGGCTCGCCGAGGCCGCTCTATATAATAGAGACGGAAAAACGTTTGTCGATTTGAGATCGCTGAATCGCGCGATCCTGGAAGACGCCGGCGTCCCATCGAACCGAATTTATCAGCTCGGCCCCTGCACGAGTTGCGCCAAAGACGAATTTTTCTCCTATCGCCGGGAACGCAAAGAAACCGGCCGCCAGATCAGCTTCATCGGCTGGACCGCTCCCGCAGTTTCGAGTTCCGGGTCTCGGGTCTCGAGTTGAACCCGAAACCCGAGACCCGAAATCGATCAATCTTCACCACAGAGACGCGGAGTTCGCCGAGGTTATCTATTTTCTTATTACTCTGCATTGCAATAGTTGAAAGTTTTCGCAGCTTGCGCAAATTTTCCGCTGGGCCGTGGCTATCAAAAAAGGGGATTTGCTCGCGCCAAGACGCCAAGAACGCCAAGTCCGGAAGTTTGATTTCTTTGCGGCCTTTGCGCCTTTGCGCGAGATACTCCGAGTTTTGGTTGCGGCGTAGCCGCGCTAGGTCCTCCGCGCCTCAGCGGTGAATGGCTGAACCCGAGACCGGAGACTTCAAATCCTTGACACGAGACTCTCCTTTTCCTATACGAGTCAACTACAAAGGAATAATACCGGGAGGGTGCTATGAAAAAATTAGCGGCGAAGATTCTCGTTGCTTTGGTTGTTTTCTGCGCCGGGCAAGCCCTTGCTCAAGACTCGTTCTACAACGGCAAAACCATAAAGATCATCGTCGGCTTTTCGGCTGGAGGCGGGTACGATACCTACGCAAGGCTCATCGCTCGTCATATGACGAGACACATACAGGGTAATCCGACAATCGTCGTCGAGAACATGGCGGGCGCCGGAAGCTTGATTTCCGCCAATCACCTGTACAAAGCAGCCAAGCCCGACGGTCTCACCATCGGTCATTTCATCGGCGGTCTATTCATCCAGCAGCTCCTCGAAAAGCCCGGGATTGAGTTTGACGCGCGAAAGTTCGAGTACATCGGCGTCCCCGCCCAGGATAATTACGTTACTGCAGTATCCAAGACAACCGGCGTTACCGGCATGCAACAGTGGCTGGCCGCCAAGACTCCGTTAAAAATCGGCGGCATCGCGCCAGGAACAGCCACCTCGGACATACCGCGACTTCTCATGGCTGCCATAGATCTTCCGGCTCAGGTGGTCGATGGATATAAGGGCACGGCCGATGTCCGCCTCGCGTTCAACAGCGGCGAAATCGTCGGCGTCACCAACGCTTGGGAATCTTTCAAGTCGACGTGGCGTAAAGAAGTTGGTTCGGGCGATGCCGTGGTCGTCGTCCAGCATGTCGGCAAACGGCATCCCGAGCTTCCCAACGTTCCGTTGGATGTGGAGTTTGCCAAGACCCCTCAGGCCCGCCAACTCTTGGAAGTCGGAGCGCACAGTCTCGGTCCCACGGCCCGTCCATTCGTTTTGCCTCCGGGCACGCCGAAGGGGAGAGTACAGATTTTGCGCAAAGCTTATGCCGATACAATGAAAGATGCTGCGTTTCTTGCGGAGGCCAAAAAAGCCAATCTGGATATCAATCCATCTGACGGTGCGGAGCTGGAAGGGAACGTCAAGAAAATCTTCACGCTGGAGGCTTCGTTGATCGCCCGGCTAAAGGAAATCCTCAAGTGACGGACCGCAGGCCCGTCATCCCGAACGAATGTGAGGGATCTAAGAACGATTTCTCCCCTTGGTCGAAATGACAAACTGGTTTCAGGTTTGGGGAGGGAACTAGAAACGAGAAACTTGAAACATGAAACTATTTCGAGGGCCCGAGTTTGCGCCTCTGATATTTCCCCACGGGCTTGTCGGTGACGCGGGCGCGCGGCTCGTTTTCCGGCCACTCCATGACGACGTGACCGCGCACGACGGTCATCACCGGCCACCCGGTGACCTCCCAACCCTCATAGATCGTCCAGGGCGTCACGGTGTGAAGAATATCTCGGGTGATTTTTCCCCGCCGCTTCAAATCGACCACCACCAGGTCGGCGTCAGAACCGGGGAGGATCGCTCCTTTTCGGGGATAGAGCCCAAAGATCCGGGCCGGGTTCTCGCTCGCGACTTGCGCCAAGCGCTCGATAGAGATCCGTCTCTTATTAACGCCCTCGCTCAGCAGCATCGGCAGCATTCCTTCCACTCGGGACGGAAATCCGCTGACGGTTGTCCAGACATTTCCCGTCTCCATCGACTCGCGTGTTCTCTGGTGGGCCACATGATCGCTGCCGATGCAATCGATGGCGCCGTTCGATAGCGCGCGCCAAAGATCTTCATGGGTGGAGCGGTCGCGCAGCGGCACATTGATCTTCCAGGCATCTTTGTGAAGCACGAGATAATGCGCGCCGATCTCGCTGTAGACCACGAGCCCTTCGCGTTTGGCGCTGTCGATTTCGGCCAGAGTTTCCTTTGTGGTCGCGTGCACGATGTAAATCGGGCAGCCTAGAATCCTGGCGTAGTATAGATAGCTGCGGGCGTGGCCCGCCTCGGTAAACCAGGGGGAACGGTCATCCCAGGCGCCCATATCCGCGCGGCTGGCCGCCTTGAGCCGGTTCTCCAGCACCCGGGCGATTTCCCAGTTCTCGCAGTGGAGAAGCGCGATGGCCGGCGGCCCGAGCTTGGCGACGGTGTCGAAGACTGAATAAACGGTGCCGTCGTCGAAGGCATAATTAGGCCAGGCAGGCTTCCACGGCCCCTGCATCTGCAGATGGAGCTTGAAGGAGGTGATGCCGTGTTCTTTCGCGAGCCGCGGCATCTCTTCGGCATGGGCTTCGGTTCCCATGATCGGCGTGAGGAAAAAATCGATCGT
>DASTOD010000134.1:0-4910 GCA_035762645.1 Binatia bacterium
AGGCGGATCTGATTTCCGGAGAACGCCAGGACCTTTTGCGAAGACGTGACGGCGGATGGAAACTTGCCCGCCGACTGATCCTCGTGGACCAGGCTGTATTAGGGACGAGGAATTTAGCGATTTTCTTCTAAAGCGTGTCAGCTCTTCTCGGCCTGGAAGAGCCCGCGGACCCCCAAGCCGCCGTCGCTGTGGATGATCTCGCCCGTCATTGCTCGAGTTTGGTCGGATGCCAAAAGCAGATAGACTGCGACGTGGTCTTCCGCACGCATTGCAAGCCGCAGCGGGTTCCGTGACCGGCTGCGCGCCTCCCTCGCTTGCGCCTCGAGCGGAGCCGGCGCCAAAGACTTTAGACTGCCGACAACACGAAGATTGGTCACCGTTCCTCCAGGGGCCACTCCGTTGACCCGCACCCGCGGGGCCAGCTCATACGCGAGCTCCTGGATGAGCCCTACGACAGCGTGCTTGCTGGCGGTGTAAATAGGCCCTCCGCCGTTCGGATAGAAGCCGGCGCTGGAGGCGGTGAATACCATATTGCCTGAGGTCTTCAGAAGCTCCGGCAAAGCGGCTTTGGCGCCGAGCAAATAGCCTTTCACATTGACGTGAAAGATCTCATCGAACGCCCGGCTCACCTCCTCGTCGGGAAGCTTCTCTAGGGTAACAGAGCCGTCGAATACCCCCGCGTTCCCAACGAAAACATCTAACCTGCCAAAAGCATCCACGGCCGCCTCGACCCCGCGGCGATTGTCTTCCAGTCGAGTCACGTCTCCTTGTACCGTAACCACGGCACCGCTCGGCAATAGTTGTGAGAGCTGCTGGAGCTTGTCGGCAGCGAGATCAAAAATGCAGACCTTGGCTCCCTCTTGAACAAACCGCTCGACTACGGCCCTGCCAATCCCCGAAGCACCGCCCGTAACCATTGCCACTTTTCCCTCTAACCATCCCGCCATGGAGACTTACCTTTACAGAAAAACGAGTGGATCAATGCTATGCGGTCACCAAACGTCGCTCAAGCTAGCACAGTGAGGTATCAAACAAAAGACAAATCTCGGAGGCGGTAACCTTTCAGTTTTCTTGAAACCCTATGTGCTGCTGAGCTGATAATACGCGCTGCGCTCGCAGCCCGTCCGCTCCACCTGGAGTTAGGCTTCACGTCCTGAAACGAGTGGAACGAAGTCGTAGTCCCCGATACCTTGAAGCACAAGGAAGGTAGCCGAAGTATTTCCGCTGTTAGTAACGAGATGAGGACGGCGCGGCGGCACGGAATATGTTTCGCCGGGCTTGAGAAAAATCTCCTCCTTCGGATCCTGCAGGAAAATCCTGATACTCCCTTCGAGCACATAAAAGGTGTCCTGGACATTGTTATGGTAGTGCCAGGGCACTTTTTGTGTCGGCGAAATCTGCAGTTCATTGATACGGAAGCCAGGCCGCACGGCGTGGTACTGCTGACGCTCGACTTCATAGTAGCGACTCGGGTCCTTCATCGGTTCCATCACTTCCTCCGTCTGAGGTAGTTTGCGTCTAACGCAAAGCTCAGCCGGCGCTTCCAGCGATCGGTCTGAAGCGAATGGTTAGCCTCCGACCTTCAGGACTCTGCGGGGACATGATCGCGAAGCCAAAGCGTAAATGCTTCCCGATCCATTTCGCCGGACGCCACCTGCAATACTATTCTTTCCTGTTCATCCACTGAGGACTGAATCTCAAAACCATTGAGAAAGAGAAAAACCTCCATGGCCGCATGTCCGGTGCGTTTGTTGCCGTCTAAGAATGGATGGTTCTGGATAAGCGAATAGCCAAGCGCTGCCGCCTTGTCCACAATAGCTGGATACAAATCTCTTCCCCCAAATGTCATGCGTGGCTGAGCCAGCGCTGACTCCAGGGCACCTAGGTTGAGGACGCCCAAGGCTCCTCCAGACTGACCAATGACTCGGCGATGCAATTCCAGCGCTTCACTCAAGGTTAGATAGCGCACTAGGCGAGACGCCGATAAAGTTCGGCGTTTTTGTTGAGGATGTAGTCGGCGGCCTGTTGGAATGACTCTTCGGGTCGTGTGAGTAGCTCCTCAATGCTGACTCGGGCCAAGTCCTCCGGTTTTATGTTGAAGCGGTCGGCGATTTCTCGCAACTTGGCGAGGCGGTCATCAGAGAGTGTGATCGTAAGCGTGCTCATAAAATCACCTCTGACCGTAAGATTAGCATCAGGACCGGAAAATGCCAATAAAGGATGCTCATTCGTTCAAATGCAAACTGCCAGGCTAACCGCTGAGCCGCGGGGAGAAAGGCAACCAAAATCGAGGTTCAAGATTGGCTCGAGCGGCGGGTTCAGTGTCGTAATCCCCGAAGCCCGTGCATGGACTCCCAGCGAACGCGGAGATCTACATCCTCCTGACTAGACGCGCTTACTGCGGCTTCCAGTTCTTAAGTCTTTCGTTGGCCTTTCGGGCAAAGCTGAAGTCAAAAGGACGCTCCGGCGGCGGCAGTTCCTTCAGCCCCAGCGAGGCGGCTTGAATCTGTGCTTCGCTTCTCATGAAATCTTCCCCGCGCGTGCCGTCGGCCGTGAAGGTTTGGACCGTCGTGTCATAGACTTCCTTGACCATTTCCGCATCCATCCTCATGTATTTAACCAGAATCGGAATGGCGCCTTCACGGTTGGCCACGACGTATTTAAGCCCTTTCACTGCGCCGGTCACGAACTTTAGGACCGTTTCCGGCCGCGTCTCGATCATCTTGGCATTGGTGACGACGCCGCCGCTCAGGCCGTAGACCTCATTGCCGAGAAAGACCACCTCTTTCAATCCGTCCCTGCGGGCCTTTATGCTAGTGGGCGCGTTGAAGACAGCCGCATCCACGGCACCGCTCTTTAAGGCCAAAAAACGCACGTCGTCCGTGCCCACGGCGATCATGGCGACCTCTTTGTCTGCCTCCACGCCCAGCTTTTTTAGTCCAAGCTTGGCGAGCGTGTGGACAAGCGATCCCAGTGTCGAAACGGCGATCTTCTTGCCCTTCAGCTGCGCCGGGTTGAGATTTTCGCGGGCGAAGATCCAGAAGCCCGGCTTGAAGGTATGGATGAGCAGTACCTTCAGCGGAAGGTTGCGAGCGATGGCCGTCGAGGCGGAACCGCCAGCGGCGCTGAAATCGAAGCTGCCCGCGATGAGTCCGTTGATTCCGACACCCGGGGTGGCGAGGATAAAAAGCGGTTCCAGCCCTTCGTCCCGAAAGTAGCCTTTCTCTTGAGCCACGAAGAGGCTGACGACGCTGATATCGAAAGAAGGGTTGTGGACCTTGACCTGTTCGGCGGCCAGATCGGCACGGCTCCAACAAATAAAGCCGCCAAATAAAATCGTTAGAAGCGTAAGTTTTTCAAGAGAGACGATCTTTCGGTTCATAAAGAGCTCCAGTCAACCGACTTTGCCACGGCAGTCGAGGCTACGCGGCCGCCGGTGGGGACGCCACCGGCCAGACCAAGGACTCTTGGCTCGGAGCTATCCGTGTTTGCTCTCGCTGCGCCAGAAATGCTTTTTTGAGGCGCTGGCGGACTTCATACATACTTTTGTCCGGCTCGAACAAATGCTCGTGGTTGCGCGCGGTCACGAGGTTCCCCTGAGCGTTGGCGATCATCGCATCCTCGCGGGAGATTCCCTCCAGCCGCGGCCTGACGACATCATGAAAGAGTTTCTCCCAGCGCTGTTGGGCCTCGGGTCCCGTGACGCGCTGAACCACAAAGCGCTGCACTAGGGTTCTATTCTGATCGACCGGAAATTGCCAAAGACGAGCGACGTACGGTTCGGCGCCCGGCACCGGGCGAATGACGTTGGTGGTGATGCACGGCAGAATGAACCGGTCCCCCTTTACCTCCAACAGGTGCCCGTGATGGATCGGCTTTCCCTGCCGATCGACAGCGATGCCGCGGACTCCGTAGGTCGTCTCGACGATCTTAACTCGGCGCTCTGCCAGACTGGCCGAAGCGCGTTGAACGTTTCCGCCTTGCCATCTCTTGTCCTCCACCGCCTGGGTATCGGAATGCAGCGTCACGGCGTGAAATCCGTCTCCACCATCTACCGTCAGCAGCCAGTTGGCGTCCCAAATCTCTGTCGGCATCCTAAACGAGCGATACTCATCTTCGCTGAGGATCTCCTGCGGCACCTCCTGTTCGAGAGGCGGCGGCGCAAAACGCGTCGCATCGCCAAGATAGGCCCAGATGTAGCCTCCAAGCTCTTTGGCGGGGTAGGACTGAACGTAGACTTCTTTTCGGCTCGGGCTCTCCTCCGGCTCCCAGGGGATCAACGTGCATTCCCCGGTCTTGTCGAAGCGCAACCCATGAAAGGCGCACTGGAGCTGTCCCTCCAGGACGCGGCCCGCAGAAAGTTTCGCCGCTCGATGCGGGCATCGATCGAAAAGCACTCCGGGGTGGCCCTCCGCGTCACGCCAAACAACCAGGCTCTCGCCGAGACAATGAATGGCTACTGGGCTTCCTTGTGTTAGGTCCTCAGAGAGCAAAATGGGGTACCAGTAGTTCCTGAGCCCGCTCTCGAGCCCTGCAGGAACGTCCGGTGCTATCTCAGCAATGTCTACTGCGGCCATGAATGCTCCCTTCTCCTAAGATTTCAAAAGAAATTTTATCGCGCCAAGACGCTAACGAATCAAAATCGAAAATCGAATATCGAAATCCGAAACAAATCCCAATTACGAAATCCGAAACGGGTTTGTTTAGGAGTTTCTGATTTTTCATCATTTGAAATTGTTTCGAATTTGGGATTTGAGATTCGAATTTGTCATTTGGTTTATATCCGGCGGTCTTCGCGTCCCTTCGACTGCGCTCAGGACATGCTTTGCGCGAGTCATAGTGTTTTAGATTTCCTTGATCTAAAATTCCGCCGGAAATCAGCCTAGGTTTTTTTCTTGATCGGAAATCCG
>DASTOD010000135.1:0-18868 GCA_035762645.1 Binatia bacterium
CGCAAGACGCCATTGTTCAAATGAAGTTGCAGCTCCCGCAAGACGCGCTTCCCGTAACCGTGAACGCGGCCGTGGTGCGGAACGTCGTACGGAATCGCGTCGGCGTCGAGTTTCTTCGCATCGACAAAGCTGACCGTGAGCGGCTGCAGCTGTTCGTTCGCGGTCTTTTGCTCGCCCGTTCGGCATAGCTCCGGCCGAATCAGCGGGCGGTTTGAGGTTGAGCCGGCGAAGATCCTCGCCGGAAATGCTGGAGCAGGAACACAACCCCGAAAAGTCCCAAGCCTAGCAGGTCCTGAATCAAACTCGGGTAAACCAGAACTTAAACCGGCAACAATCATTAACCCTCATTCTACCGCAGTCGTTTTGGTTAACAGCCAGCCGGAACGGCGACCTAGTCTCCCACGCGAATCTTTATCGGGTCTTGAGTTATGAGGCCTGAATGTTGAGTCTCCGTCCGGATTTAATCGTTTTACACTTAGCTGAAGTTTCGCATAGCCTCGAAGCGCTCGGGTTTCTGTGTCGAGATTCACCCGTATTTCCTACCTCTGCGGGGGAGGAATTAGAAGGAGGATACATGAATAGATTCTTATTGGGCCTGATCGCCTGCGCGACCATGGTGCTTCCCGCCAGCGCGCAGGAGAAGGTGATGATCTCGATCGCCACCGGCCCCACCGGCGGGGTGTACTATCCCTTGGGTGGCGGTATGGCGAACGTCCTCACAAAGAACGTGCCGGGGCTCGTGGCTACGGCGGAATCCACGGCGGGTTCGGTGGCGAACCTCGAGTTCATTAATACCGGCAAGGCAGACGTCGCGCTTTCCATGGCGGACGCCAGCTGGGACGCCTATAAAGGGCAGGAAAAATTCAAGGGCAAGCCGGTCGAGGTGAAGGCGCTCATGGTGCTCTATCCCAATCGCATGCACGTGGTGTCCATGGAGGGTCTCGGCATCAACAAGGTCGCTGACCTAAAGGGGCGGCGCGTCTCGACCGGGGCGCCGCGCAGCGCCACCGAATTGATGGCGTTCCGCGTGCTGGAGGCTGCCGGTGTCAAAGATGTGCAGCGCGAGCGCCTTACCCCGCAAGAATCGGCCAACGCGCTCAAGGACCGAAAGATTGACGCGTTCTTCTGGGTCGGGGGAATCCCGACCGCCTCGATCACCGACTTCGCCGCCTCTCCGGGCGTGAGGATCAAACTGGTAGACCACGCTGACGTGGTCGAGCCGATGAACAAGAAGTTCGGCCCGCTGTACGTTCGCGACGTGATCCCGGCCAAGTCCTATCCCGGGCAGGAAGCCGCCAACCACTGCGCCACCGTCTGGAACGTGCTGGTGGCGAGCGCCAAACTGCCCGACCACCTCGCCTACAACATCGTGAAAACGATGTTCGAGAAGAAGGAAGACATGGTCAGGGTGCACAAGGAAGCGGAGAACTTCAACTTCAAGCATCAGACGAACGCGGCCGCGGTGATCCCCTATCATCCAGGCGCGATGAAGTACTTCGCCGAGAAGGGTCACAAGCTCAAGTAATTGCGGATCGCACGGACAAACCCGCCCCGTCTGGTCGCGCCGGCGGGGCTTTTTCGTAGGCGGGTCGTCTAGGGGAGAGAATATGCCCGAACAAGTGGAGAAGCGCGTCCCTGACGAGGTCGTGATCAGCGAAGAGGCGCTTGAGAAAGCCGAGCACTACATCGAGGCGGAGGAGGGTGTACAGAACCGCCTCACCGGCTGGCTTGACGTCTTCGTCAGGGTGTTGGCGGTGGTGATGTCGCTGTTCCACCTCTATTCAGCCTACGCCATCGTGCCGACCCAGGAGCTGCGGATGATCCACGTCGGCTTCGTGCTGGTGCTGACGTTCCTGCTGTTTCCGACTGCCAGGCGGCTGCGCAACCGTGTGTACTGGTGGGACTGGATCTGCGCGATTCTCGGCTTGGTTGCAATCGGCTACGGGCTCGCTGGCGGCGATGACTTCATCGATCGCAGCACCATACCCAACCAGTGGGACATGGTGTTCGGGGTGATACTGGTCGTGCTGGTGCTCGAGGCCGCCCGCCGCAGCACCGGCTGGATTATGCCGGCGGTGTGCCTGGGCTTCATCGCTTATGCGATGGCGGGCCCCTATCTTCCGGCGCCGTGGACGCACCGCGGCTACGACATCTCGCGCCTTACCGGCCACATGTACATGACGTTGGAGGGCATCTTCGGTGTCGCGGTGGACGTCTCTTCCTCGCTCATTATCCTGTTCACGATCTATGGCGCCTTCCTGCAGTATTCCGGGGCAGGAAAGTTCTTCATTGATTTCTCGTTCGCTGCGATGGGCGGAAAACCCACCGGCGCCGGCCGCACCATTGTGCTCGCTTCGTTCCTGCTTGGTGGACCCTCGGGCAGTGGAGTAGCGACGACGGTAACGCTCGGCACCGTGGCTTATCCCATGCTTGCCAAGGCGGGTTACGGCAAGGACGCGGCCGGTGGGCTGCTCGCCGCGGGGGGGCTGGGCGCGATCATCTCGCCGCCGGTGCTGGGCGCGGCGGCATTTCTTATCGCGGAGTTCCTCAAGATCTCGTACCTTGACGTGATCCTGATGGCGACGATCCCGACCTGTCTCTTCTACTTCGCGTTGTTTCTGATGGTCGAGCTCGACGCGCGCAAGTTCGGCATGCGCAACATCCCGTTCGACCGCGGGGAGACCGTGTGGCAGATCATCCGGCAATTCGGATTCCATTCCTTGTCGCTGGTGGCGATCGTTGCCTTCATGCTGATGGGCTACTCTCCGGTGCTCTCGGTGTTCTGGGCGACGGTTACTGCGTTCGTGGTGAGCTTCCTGCATCCCGACAGCGCGCTCTTTTCCTACGACCTGTTTCGCGGCAAGGGCGTGATCTGGCGCCATCTGCTGGAGTCGAAGTTCGTGAAGGCGCTCGAAGCCGGCTCGGTTGGCGTGCTCAATGTCGCCGCTACGTGCGCTGCGGCGGGTCTCATCGTGGGCGTGGTTTCGCTCACCGGGCTGGGATTGCGATTCAGCGCGATCGTGATTCAGTACGCTGAC
Source organism: Binatia bacterium (assembly GCA_035762645.1). Classification (GTDB taxonomy): domain Bacteria; phylum Desulfobacterota; class Binatia; order UBA9968; family UBA9968; genus DASTOD01. The sequence continues at coordinate 3,039 of DASTOD010000135.1, forward strand.
AGCGGCAGCCGGGCGATCGTGGATATTCTGGCGATCGGTATGACGCCGACGCCGGCACTGCTCCACGACGTGAAGCTGCTGCTCACCGCGATTCTCACCTCGCTCATCGTCTGGATCGTGGGTCTCGCAGTGCCGGTGACGGCGAGCTACATCATCTGCGCGGTGATCGCCGCACCCGCGCTGATCTTACTCGGCGTGCAGGATTTCGCAGCGCACATGTTCATCTTCTATTATGCAGTGCTTTCCGAGGTTTCTCCGCCCACGGCGTTGTCGCCGTTCGCGGCCTCGGCGATCACCGGCGGCGATCCCTACAAGACGACGTTGCAGTCGTGGAAGTACACGCTGCCCGCCTTCCTCGTCCCGTTCATGTTCGTGCTCGATCCGGCGGGGCTCGGCCTGCTCCTCATGGGCTCGTTCAAGAACCTCGCGGTCGCTTCGGTGGTGGACATCCTGATCGTGTGCGTGACCGCGATGTTCGGCATCGCGGCGCTCGCCGGCGGCATGCAGGGCTGGGTGTTCAGGAAAACGACGGGCGTGGAGCGATGGCTCCTCATCGTCGCCGGGCTGTTCCTGGTTTATCCGCGCGCGGCGTTCGACTATATGGGGCTTGCGCTCCTCATCGCAGTGATCGTGATGCAGAATCTGCGCCGAGCCGAACCCCACGCTGTCCCTGGATAGTTTTTGTGCCAAGCTTTCAGTAGCTCGTTATCGGATACGCTCCATCTTCAACAACATGCAAAGTCATCAGGCTAAGGGTCGCTACGGAGGATACCGTCTCACAATGAAATGGAGCTTATTTGCTCCTCTCGGTTTAGGTCGCGGTAAAAATACCGGCGTGTTGTTACCGTGTCTACAGCATGCGCTAATGATGTGATCGCTCAGTTGCCGCTTGCACGAAATTCGAGGATAACAGAGTGGAAAGTTATCGATGAACGTCTACTATAAGCGACCGATGCGGTCTGATACCCCGTTTTTGCTTTACCTTAAAAGAATACTGATTTTTGCGGCGCTCTACTATGTCACAGGCTGGCTCGCGCTGCCGTTAACCATTCCTCCAGGCTATGCCGCGGCCGTATGGCCGGCGTCCGGCATCGCCTTGGCGGGCATTCTTATGTCTGGCTATCGCCTCTGGCCGGGCATTTTGTTCGGCTCATTTTTCGTGAATATCGGAACCTCTTGGGATGCAACCAGCGCTCTTTCAATAGCGAAATCTTTAGCCCTGACGGCCAGTATCGGGATGGGAGCCGCTGTCCAAGCGGTGACGGGCGCCTTTTTAGTGCGCCGGTTCGTGGGATTTCCCAATCCTCTCGACGAGGAACAAGATGTTGTCAAATTTATGGTCTTGGCGGGACCGCTGAGTTGTCTTGTAAGCGCCACCGTCGGGGTAACGAGCCTGTTCTCGGCGGGGGCTATCTCGTCCGCTGAATATCTATTCAACTGGTGTACATGGTGGGTCGGGGACACGGTTGGAGTGCTCATAGCAGCTCCGCTGGCGCTGATCTGGGCCGGGGAACCACGGGAGATTTGGCGTCAAAGGCGTATCTCTGTGGCCTTGCCATTGTGTTTCATGTTATCGGCGGCCATTGTCGTTTTCGTTCATGTGAGGACATGGGAACAGGATCGAATCAAGAGCGATTTCGAGCGGCGTGCAGACGAATTGGCAGACGCTATAAAAGAGAAACTGGATGATCATCTCGATGTCCTTCACGCTGTAGAAGCTTTTTATGCGAGCTCTAGCGAAGTTAATCGGCGAGAGTTCCAATCGTTTGTCCGGCACGCCTTCGTACGCTATCCCGGCCTTCAGGCGCTATCGTGGGATCTCCGCATTCCGGGCGCTAAACGGGTAGAGTACGAGGAGGCGGCGCGGCGGGATGGTTACCCCGATTTCCAGATCACCGAACAAAACGCGCTGGGGCAGTTAATCCGGGCGGCCGAACGTCCCGAGTACGTGGCCGTATACTACATAGAGCCGTATAAAGGAAACGAAAGTGCTCTGGGATTCGATATCGCTTCGGATCCGGTTCGGCTCGAGGCATTGAGTCGCGCGCGCGACTCGGGACAGCCAACGGCTACGGCCAGGATCAGACTGGTGCAAGAGACCGGCCAGGAATATGGATTTCGGGTGTTTCTCCCGATCTACGGCAAGGGGCTGCCTCAAAATACCCCGGAAGAGCGTCGTAAAAGCCTGCAGGGCTTTGCAACCGCAGTCTTCCGAGTCGCCGATATTGTGGAAAGATCGGTTAAGGACTTGCATAAAGAGGGGATTGAATTGCGATTCTCCGATGAGACTGCACCGGTGGGCAAACGCCTGCTCTATCGTCGTTTGGCACCGGCGTATTCGCAACAACTAAAGGGGGATCAGGAAGAAAATATCTCCGGCGGCCTGCACTGGGTCACTTCCTTCGAAGATGCTGGGCGCAAATGGGCCATGACATTTTCCCTCACCCGGTCTTACCTGCTTGCCCAGAGGTCCTGGCAAGTCTGGGGCGTTCTAGCGGCGGCGCTGCTGGTTTCGGCGCTGCTCGGGGCATTCCTGCTCGTGGTCACTGGACGCGCGGCCAAAGTTGAGCTGCAAGTGGCTCAACGGACGGCCGAACTGTCGCAGAGTAATGCCAAACTGGAGCAAGAAATAATGATTCGCCGCCGGGCAGAAGAGAAATTGGCCGAGAGCGAAGCGCGCTTACGTACCATTGTCGCGTCAGAACCCGAGTGCGTGAAGCTCCTGGATCGGGACGGCCGGGTGATCGAGATCAACCCGGCGGGCTTGGCGATGCTCGAAGCCGATTCGGCTGCGCAAGTTCTGGGTCAATCGGTGTATCCGGTCGTGACGGAACAGTACCGCCGGCAGTTCAAGGAACTCAACGAGAGCGTTTTCCAGGGGAAGTCTGCGGCCCTAGAGTTTGAAATCATCGGACTCAAGGGCACTCGGCGCTGGTTGGAAACGCATGCTGTCCCGGTCCGAGACAACAAAGGCAACATCACCGGTGCTTTGAGCGTCACCCTAGATGTCAGCGAGCGTAAACGGCTGGAAAAGGAGATCTCAGAAATTAGGGAAGGGGAACGCCGGCGACTGGGGCAGGACCTGCATGATGACCTCGGTCAAAGTCTCGCAGGAGTAGCGCTACTAACGAAGGGACTTGAGCAGAGACTGACCGCAAAATCGTTGCCCGAGGCGGCTGATGCGATTCAAATTACCGAACTCGTCAACCAGGCGGTAGCTCGAACCCGCAGCTTCGTAAGAGGTTTGCTACCGGTAGACCCGATCGCGCATGGTATGACGTCCGCGCTGGAGGAATTGGCGTCGCGAACGGAAGCGATGTTCAGTATCTCTTGTAAACTCGAATGCGGCCAACCGGTCGAAGTCGACGATAACTCCGTGGCGACGCATCTCTTTCGCATTGCCCAAGAGGCTGTGGCCAACGCCGTCAAACATGGCCACGCCCGGCAGGTGCTTATTGGCCTTTCCCAAATAAATGGCAGGACCGTTCTCACCGTGAGCGATGATGGAGCAGGCTTTCCAGAAGCGCTGCGAGAGCACAAGGGGATGGGGCTTCATATCATGAAGCATCGCGCAGAAATGATCGGTGGCCTGTTAAACATTCGCCGCATGGAGGGGGGCGGCACTGTCTTGACTTGCTCGTTTCCAAACCAACAAGCCAGGAGCGATCTCTGATGACAGCTTGCACTTGCCAATCGAGCAGTAAAAGACTCGCCTGCGGACGCCATCAGCTTGGGCCTGGATTCCTACGCGGGCGTGTGGTGCTCACGGGCAAGCGTCCGGCCGCTGTCGAACTGTCAACCAAGTGGACTTGTGCGCACACCGTTAACAGCTTCACCAAAGCTGACTATTTGTTGATAACGTGATTGTTTTAGATGGTTCGATCCAAAGGGTCTCTAAACAAGGTGGAGATGAAATATTCCCCGTTTTCTCTGATACGAAAATTATGCTATCAGAACAAGGATTCTAACGACTTACTTTGGCCGAAGGAACGCGGACTAAAATAATAATCCTGATTGTCCTGGACCCACTTTGTCAAATGAAGTAGATATTCTCTTGTACCTGCTCGCTGTAAAACCACGACTCCCAAAGAGGAGATCGGCTATAGAAACGGAAAAAACCTCCCCGGAGGAAAATCCGCGGCTGCGTATTCTGCTGGTCGATGATCATCCTATTGTACTTCAAGGGCTGACGCAGGTCGTCAATCACTCGCCCAACTTGATAGTTTGCGGGCAAGCCTTAAACGCCGAGCAAGCATTGCCGGCTGTCGAGCAACTAAAGCCCGACCTTGTCATCGTAGACATTTCCCTTCGCGGCACTGGAGGGTTGGATCTCATCAAAACACTCGGCGATCGCCAACCCCATTTGCCCGTGCTGGTCCTTTCCATGCACGACGAATCGCTTTACGCTGAACGGGCGATTAGAGCAGGGGCCAGAGGCTACATCATGAAGGAGGAGGCGACTGAAAAGCTGCTGAGTGCCATCCACCGCGTCTTAGAGGGGGAAGTTTATCTGAGTGAAAAAATGTCCCGCAAGCTCCTGTCTCAGCTGGTGAGTCGCCGTCGCAGCAAAGAAGGCTCGCCGATCGATGTTCTGAGTGATCGTGAGTTAGAGGTCTTTCAGTTGATCGGTCAAGGGTACAGTACGCGGCAGATCGCTGAACGGTTGAGCGTAAGCGGCAAAACAGTCGAATCTCACCGCGAACACATCAAGGATAAACTAAAATTGCGAAACGCCACTGAACTGATGCAGCACGCATTCCAATGGGTGCAAAGTCTGAACTCCAAGTGATTCAGAGTTTGTGTTTCCTTTTCCGCCTCTCTTGTGAATCTCCCCCTTCCGTTCTGTACTGCCTGATTTGAACCTGTAGTCCGTGCAAGCCTAAGCAGCTGAAATATCACCCGTTTCGGTTCTTCGGCCGATTTTATGCGGTTTACTCCTATAAAATTTTTCCTTGACTATCCTAGGATGATGTAGGAAATATTCCCATTGGACTACCAGTAGGGTCGCTGGGGCAGCCGCTTAATAAATCTTTTACTCACTTCGCATCTCGAACCAAATTGGCCTAAATACTTAGCTTGTAAAAAATTCTTGAGACGCAAGCGGCAAAAGCGGTTTGGTCCGAAGAGGGCTAAAGCCGAAAAGATAGTTAAGGTAGGAGCTCTCACCTTTCTCTTTTTCTTGTTTCAGCAAGCCGCCGGCGCCCAACCCGACCAAAGCAAGGTTCGGATCAAAGCAATTAGGATAACCGGCAACGTGGTCTTGGAAACCGCGGAATTGGACCCTATCGTGGTGGCTTATTCGGGAAAAGATCTCGGTTTAGCAGAGTTGCAGGAAGTTGCAGATCTAATCACCGATGCCTACCGAAGCAAGGGCTACAATTTGGCTCGGGCGTACGTTCCGTCGCAAGACATTAAGGACGGCGTTGTAGAGATTGCGGTGCTGGAAGGAAGAGTTGGGCAAATCATCGTCCAAGGCAATAAGAACTACTCCGCTGATTTTATCCGCAGAGGTTTCGCCCGCGTCATTGACGAAAAAGCTATTAACCAACGCTCACTTGAAAAGTCCCTTCTCCTTCTAAATGAAAATCCCGATTTGAAAGTAACGGCCGTCTTGGAGGCGGGCCAGGAGGCCGGTACTACGGATATCATCGTCAAAGCAGAAGATAATTTGCCCCTTCATCTGGCGATCGACTACAACAACTTCGGCACAAAGTTTGTCAGCAAACACCGATTCGGCGCAGAGCTAACTTTGAGCAAGTTTCTACTTGTGGAGGGGAGCTCCCTCTCCCTGCGCGGTGTGATGGGGACAGACCCGAGCGAGCTGCTCTATGGCAGAGCATCCTACATTTTGCCGATCAACAACTACGGCGCAAAGCTTGGCTTGTCAGCTTACGGCGGCGATTTCGTGGTTGGCAGAGAATTCGCTGAACTTGGCATAGAGGGAAACTCATGGGGTTACGGTATTTCCGTGAGCCACCCTTTTGTTAAGACAAGATTTCAAGATCTGCTCGGCGAGTTTGGTTTTGAGTCTAAGGACACCGACCAAACCTTTCTTGGCGATCTGTTCAGCCGCGATAAGGTCAGGCTGCTAAAAACCGGCTTCAATTACAGCGGAGTCGATGCCACCGGGCGCAATCTAATTTCGTTCCATATTTTTCAGGGATTAGGGGAAGCCTTGGGCGCGATGGAGAACAATGACCCAAAGTCCAGCCGATTCGGCGCCGACAACAGGTTCACCAAATTCAATCTTAATTTGGCTCGCGTCCAGAGGATCAGTGAATCATTCTCTATTATCGTGAGAGGTTCGGCCCAGGCCAGCACCGCTAGCCTCGTTGCCGGCGAACAGTTTTTTTTAGGCGGCGCCGATTCCGTGCGCGGCTATCCGCAAGGAGAGTTCTTGGGCGATGACGGATACAACGTCAGCACGGAACTCAGGCTTTCTCCGTTGCCGAATAAGGAAATTTTTCAATTGGCATTTTTTATCGATCATGGCGGCTTATCGACAAAGGATCCGCCATCCGGGACCAAGAGCTATATTCACCTAACCGGCGTTGGTTACGGACTGAGGCTCAACCTTCCTTATAATTTCAGCTCGCGCTTCGACGTCGGATTCCCGGTGCAACCCACCAAGACATCGAGCGGAGAACGTCCGGCCTTCTATATCCAAGCAGCAGTAAGATTTTGACCGGCTTCTGTTGAAAGACGTTATACCTGGGTCCTTGCAGTTTCCAGTCTCCCGCCTCAGGTCACACCTCTAGGACTCATCAGTACAACGGACAATTTTTGTCAATCTGGCCCAATTCCATCATTAGACAACCGCTTCCTGACAAACTGTGGACACACAATCCTCCAGGAAAAATAAAGCTTTTCCCTTACGGCATAGTTCATGCTTTCCCCCATTAGTCTTTAGGGGAAAATCTGTCTCATGAGATTTCCGAAAGCGAAAATGGCAGCAACATCTCTAATCCTGACACTGCTGCTGCTGATTTCTCCCCGTGCGGCTTTAGCCTTGCCGCTGGATGGAAAGGTGGTCGGCGGAAGCGCAGTTATAAAACAACCGAACCCGCACACCCTGAATATCAACCAGCTGACGGATAAGGCGATCATCAATTGGAATGGCTTCAACATCAACGTTAACGAACTGGTCAAGTTTACTCAGCCTGGCTCGCGCGCCGTCATTCTAAATCGCGTTACAGGCGTCGACCCGTCGTCCATCCTCGGCCGTTTGATAGCCAATGGCCGGGTCCTTATTGTCAATCCGAACGGTGTTTTTTTCGGTCCGAATTCCGTCGTCGATGTGGCGGGTCTTCTCGCCACGACCTTGAATATTAAAGACAGCGATTTCCTGGCGGGAAAGTACACGTTTACGCAAGATCCTGCCAAGAGCCGCTCATATGTCATCAATCAAGGTCAAATAAAAGTATCGGACAACGGCTTTGTCTTCCTGGTAGCCCCTGGGGTGGCCAACGATGGCTTGATGATCGCGAACCTTGGCAAGGTCGTGATGGGCTCAGGGGAGAAGCTCACAGTTGATTTCATGGGTGACGGTCTGATCACCTTTGCTATCGAAGGCAAGGTTTCAAATCAGGTGAGAGGCGCAGATGGCGCTCCGTTGGCAGCGGCGGTGAGCAACACCGGCACGATCAAGGCCGACGGCGGTCAGGTTGTTCTCACCGCCAAGGCTTCCTCGGAGATATTCTCGTCGGTTGTAAATAATTCAGGAGTCATCGAAGCGCGTAGCCTGGTCAATCGCGGCGGCGTTATCCGTCTGGAAGGATCGGACCCGGTTGTAAACGGAGGAGAGATCGGGTGGCAAGCCAATCTCGGCAAGGTCCAGAATGCTGAAGGACAGGTGATCAACACCGGCATACTCGATGTCTCGGCGGTAGAAGCCGGCGCGGCGCAGGGAGAGGTCACACTCTCAGGACAAATGGTGGGAAGCTCAGGCACCATCCTGGCCCGTGGAGCGGACGGCGCCGAGGGCGGAAGGGTGCTCATCACTTCGGCTGACAAAACCGTGCTTACATCACAAAGCCTGATCGACACTTCCGGTGTGGGCAACTCCGGTGCCGGCAATGTGGTGGTCTGGTCGGACAACGATACGATTTTTCGCGGCGCCATAATCGCCAAGGGCGGCGAGCGCGGCGGTGACGGCGGCAAGGTGGAAGTCTCTGGGTATGAAAACTTGGCTTTCTCAGGTCGGGTGGACGTCAGTGCTTCTTCTGGCAGAGCCGGAACCATTCTTCTCGACCCGAGAGATATCACGATCGTGGACAGCGCCGGCGGGAACAACGCAGAGGTGACCGGCGACGGTAGTGTGGCTTTCGGTGACAGTGCCGCGAGTGACTTTACCGTTGACGATGAAGCGCTCGAGGGTTTAACAGAGAGCATTGTTCTACAGGCGCGCCGTGATATCACGGTAAACGCGGGGCTTAGCGGCGGGCTCAACTTAGCAAATCAAACCGGAGGGGAGAGAGTCACGTTTCAAACTGGCAGACATATCACGGTCAACTCCTCCGTAACCACCAATGGCGCAGCTCTCACCCTTGAAGCCGACTCCCCCCATAGCACTTTAGGTGCCGCCGACGGGACCGGCGATCTCACCATCAGCGCTGCGGTGACTTCCAATGGCGGCGCCATTACATTGCTTGCCAATAACTTCACCATCAGTCAAAACGTCAGCGCCGGAGCCGGGGGTATCAGTGTTGTCCGCTCCCAAAATAATCAATCCTTCAACCTCGGGACGGGGGGCGGCGACAGGTTGAACGACGCAGAGATCGACCGGTTACTGACAACCGGCACGTTGACGATAGGCCGGGCCACTACTGCTGGCTCGGATGGACTTGGGACCGGCGCGCTGACGCGCACCGCTAGTACCATCACCGCCAACCAGGCGATCACCGTTGGAGCGGCAAGCGCGGGCTCGGTGCAATTGATAGCCAACGACGGAATCACGTTGAGCCAGTCTTTAACGGCGAATCAACCCACAACGATTAACGCCGATGCCGATGCGGGCGATAACAGCGGCACCTTGACAATTGCCAATACCAGAACCCTGTCAACCTCTAACAATGCCCTTACGATCACGGCAAACAATCTCGATCTTAACGCTTCGGGGGCAATCACCAGCGGAACAGCGGCATCTTCTATTACCGACTCAGATGGCTCGGGGATAGGACTTGGCTCCACAGCGGCGGCGAACGGGCTGAATATCAGCGGGGCTGAACTGCAAAATATAACGGCGACGGGGCTGACATTGCAGACGGCGGGCAACATTACGGTGAACAACATCGCCGCAGCCAACAGCAATAATATCTCCGGTGCGGTGAACTTGAATGCCACCGGCGCGGGGAGCACCGTCACTTTTGCCACGAACCCTTCGACCTTCAACACCCTGGCGGTGAATGCCGGTTCCAATATCAATGTCAATGTGAACGTTACGACCGACACCGGCGGCGCAACGCTAGTCGGGGGGGCGATCGCGAGCAACGCGACTCTCTCCGCGCCGGGCAACATAGTATCAACGACGGCTACCACGGGTGCTATTACCGACGGCAACGGCGCGGCGGCCAACGTGGTAGCCGATAGCCTCACAGCTTCCGCCGCTACAGGGATCGATTTAGACACCACGATCACAACCTTGACGTCAGCCAATGTCACCGGGGCGGGCAACATTGATATCAGCGACAGCGCTGCAGGTCTGGTTGTCAGCAGCGCCACTACGGCGAATGGCAATATCGCCTTGAACGCCACCGGGGGCGACCTATCGATTACCACCGTGACGGCAGGCGGAGCCGGTGCCGATGTCACGCTCTCGACAACGACCAGTGGCAACATCGCGCTCGGCGGTGTCACAGCGTCCGATCAGGCCACGATCACGAGCGCAGGGGCGATCACGGACACAAACGGCGCGGCGAACAACATCACGGCACAAAACCTGAATGCCACAGCGGCTACCGGCATTGACCTGGATACGACCGTGACGAATCTCACGGCAACGACCACGGGCGCAGGAGCGATCACAATTGACGAAGCTGATGCAGTGACCTTGACAAACGTCACCACCGCCGACGGCGCGATCACGATTAACTCGGGCGGCGCGATGACGGCAACGAACGTGGTTGCGGGTGGAGTTGGGCGCAATATCACACTAACGACGACGGCAGGAGACATCGCGGCAGGGGTGATTGCGGCCGATGGCGACAGTGTGCACATAACGGCAGTAGGGGCCATCACTGATATCAATGCAGTCTCAAACAACATCACGGCAGCCAATCTAGCGATGAGCGTAACCTCCGGTATCGGAACCGCCGTTGATCCGATTGAGACTACCGCCGGCAATCTAGAGGCGAGTGGTGGTAGCGGTAGCGTCTTTATAACGAACAGCGGCGGCCTTACTATCGGTGGCGTCTCGGGGGCCCTGAGCGGCGTTTCGGCCAACGGCGGGGACATTGTCATCACAGCCACCGGTCCGCTGACCGTCAATGAACCGGTGTCTAATACCGGCGGTGGCAACATAACTCTCACGGCAGCTGCGAGTGGCGCGAGCGACGATTTAGCCGTCAATGCTACTATTACTGCTTCCGGGAGCGACGGCACCATTGCGCTCGCCGCCGACGATAACCTGGTTCAAAATGCCAATGTCACGGCTGCGGGAGAGGGAGACGTGATAGCCACCGCAATCGGTGGCTCTATCACAATGGCAGGCGGCTCGACCACAAGCACCGGGACTGGGAGCATCATCTACACCGCTGGGATCGGCGTCGCCGTTTCGTCTCTCGCCACTGGTGGTGACGTAAGCGTGACTGCTGTTTCGGGAGCCATTACAGACGCCAATGGCGCTGCGAGTAACATCACAGCTAGCACGGCGAACCTAACGGCGGGAACAAGCATTGGCACTTCTGGTAACGCTTTTGATACCGCCGTGGCAATTGTCAATGCCACCGCCAATGCGGGCGGGATCTTTATCAGTGAAGCCGATGCGGTGACGTTGGGGACTGTTACGGCTAACGGCGCAAGCAGCAACGTGGTGGTGAGTAATGCCGCCGGGGATATGACAGTTAACACGGTGACGGCAACGGCCGGAGGGATTGATCTCACGGCGACCGCAGGTTCCATCCTCGACGGTAATGGCGCGGCCAATAACTTGACTGCGGCAGGAGACTCGACCGTGAACGCGCCAAGTGGTGTCATCGGGCTCAGTGCCGACCCCATCGATGCGAACATCAACGCGGGCACTCTCGGAGTAACCGCCGGCAATCAGATTGGCGGCGTCTCGGTCACGATTAATGGAACAGTTTTACCGAGCGGTACGCTGAGCATTTTGAGCCCGGCTATACCTCTGGGTCAGGTTTTATTCAATGGCATCGTGCTCTATCCTCCTCCGCCTCCGCCACCACCACCACCACCTCCGCCCTCCCCCGCACCTGCCGGCACGGGCGGCGTTTTAGGGCCAACCTCTGATCTCGATCTGCGACGGACCAACGAGGTAGATCCCTTCATGCAGAAGCTTTTTGGCGTTCTCGGCAACGACTTTTTTACCGAGGAGCCAGACAATTGCCAGATCGATGATGACCTAAGGAATCACCTAAAAACGGACCAATGCTAGTCTAGTTTCTCCATTTTCGCCGTTCGCCGCATCGCAATCGAATAATAGGGCACAAACTCACCATTGCCCGCGTCGACTTCAAGACGTTCTTCGAAACCCTCCTGGGTCGGGCTGAGGATTTTTCGGGCGCGTTTCCACTGGCTCGCGTGCCCGGGCGACGCGTCTTCGAATTGCAGCCCGTCTTGGCCGCTCTCTATCGAGTATTCGCGCATGAGACCCGCGTCCGTGTAAGCGTGTGCGGTGATTTTTCCCGATAACGAATCGGAGCCGACAATCACAAGTGCTTTGTGCACGTCTTTTCTGCCATCCGACAACGGGTAGGAAGCACCCATTCGTAAAGCGATGAAGCGGCCGCTGGCCTCCAAGGTTCCAATGACCTCCTTTTGAAAACTATACGGCGTCATGGTGTACTTCCCCTCACCTTGGAAATGGCCGACGAGGAACTTCATGCGATTCAAATGGACGCTCTGTTTCGGCTCATCATGAACCGGGTCAAAACGAAACTGCTCGGCATCTCCCGCATCCATGAGCAAGGTGCCGGCAGCGTTCGCTTTGCTCGCAAACTCGAGAACAATTTTCCAATCGGCGGACGAGGCCACCTGCGCGAAGAGTTCACTGCGGCTTCCCACGCGAAGGGACAAAAGCGGCGCTTGCTTGCATGGGCCCTGACAGCCGGTGAGCGAAATAGGAACTCCAGATTCCCGTCGAGCGTGTTCGAGCGCTTCGAGCGATACATCGAAGCGGATTTTCGTGTGGCACGGGACAGCATTGCAGATGAAGAGACGAGAGTCTCCTCTCAAAAAATTTTCTTTCGCTCTGGCCAGAAGGGCCGCGAGATCCTCTTCAGACGGCGAAAATCCTCTCGCGTTGAGGAAAGCCCGGAATGGCTGCAGTGAAAGTTCGGTCCACGAGCCTCCGACCTTGACAACAAAACCGGACGCGTGAAATTCCAAGTTGTTTAAAGCCTCTGATGGCGTACCCATTCTTTTACTCATGAGTTCGCTCCCGCGGACGTTCAGCGCCCGTAACTTACTTTGGCTGCCGCAAAGAGGTCAAGCCCGGCGTGCTCTTGAGCAACTGGTAAAAGTTTGACTAAGGGACGGCTTTCGACTAAAGGGGATCTTTATAGACGATATAGAGGTTTGGCTGGGTACGCCACGTGGATACCCTTAAACAGAAAAGGAGGCAAGCCATGTTTATCTGTTTGTCACCGGGAGGCCAGTCACTCACCGTCGGGGAGTCGCCGAAGGAAAAACTCCTTGTCGGAACGGTGGATGGAATATTTTCGTTTCTCAAACGCAGCGGCGCGTGGCAGCAGCAGGGAACGCTCATTCCAGGCAAACACGTCAGCTCGATTATTTTCGAACCCACGAGCCAAACGCTTTTTGCCGGGACCTACAGCTGTGAGATCTTTGCCAGCGCGGACTTGGGCAAGACGTGGGAGCGACGCGATCAAGGTATCGGTGAACGCGAAATTTTCTCGCTTGCGAGCCAACTGGTCGGTGGCCGCCCTCGGGTATACGCAGGAACCCAGCCGGCTCATCTGTTTTACAGTGACGATCTGGGCAAGAGCTGGACAGAGCTGCCTGGTTTGCGGCAGGTCCCGGGAGTCGACCAGTGGACCTTCCCCGGCCCGCCCCATCAAGCGCACACCAAGAGCATCACTTTTCACCCCAATGACCCGAACATCATTCATGTCGCTGTCGAAGTCGGCGGTTTTTTGAAGAGCACGGACGGGGGCCAAACCTGGTCCGTTGTTTCTGGAGTGAATCCCGATGCCCACCGAGTATTGATTCCCACGTCCGATCCGAGCAAGGTCTATGGCACAGCGCCGACGACAAACTGCGGCCCGGAGGTCGCTGCCGGGTTCTGCGTCAGCGCGGATGGAGGCGAGACCTGGAAAAGCCTCACGCCCAGGGATTTTAGGATCGGTTATGTCGATCCATTTTTTGTGCACCCGAACAAACCTGACCTGTTATTCGTCGGCGGGGCGAAAACCGGCCCGGGCACGTGGAGAAATTTACACACCGCCGATGCGCGGATGGCGCGCAGCCGCGATGGCGGCAAGACCTGGGATATCCTCAACAGTGGTTTACCGGAACACATTCGAGCAAACATTGAGGGAATGGCGATGGATGTCTGGAACGGCGGCTTTGCTCTCTTCGCCGGCACGACCGACGGGGATGTTTTCTACAGCGAGGATGAAGGAGAACACTGGGAGACCATCATCAAGGGCATTGGCCCGGTCTCTAAATCGCACCACTATCAGAACTTGGCGCTGCAAGGGCAGCAAGCGCACCGTTAAGCAAGCGTGATTCGCGACATGCGACGTTCCCTAAAGGTGCGGCCGAGGATAATCTAAGGCTGAAGACAGTGAGTAGCGCTCGCCGCTTTGGGTTCCTGCGACCTTAGCGGCATCCATATGATTGCGCCAAGACTGGACTCCCGCTTCAGCCTCAGGCTGATCCGTCCTTCGGGCGGATCCGCGGGAGTGACGGCTTAGGAAGTGAGGAGAAGGACCATCGAATGAAAGTTTTTGCCTCTCCGTTTTTACTTGCTTTGCTGTTGCACTCATCGGCTTTCGCTCAAGCAAAACCGATGTCGCCGGCGGATCTCGCAGCCTACAGCAAGCCGGACCGTGAAAAAATTCTTGTCGAAGGGGCCAAGAAAGAGGGCAAGGTGCTCTGGTACACTTCTCTCACCGGCGGGCCGAACCAGGAAGTCCCCAAGGCATTCGAAGCCAAATATCCAGGCGTCAAAGTCGAAGTGTATCGCGCATCGAGCGAGGATCTTCTGGCGAGAATTCTTCAGGAAGCGCAAGCCAAGCGGTATCTTGTCGATTCGGTCGAAACGACTTTCCCCGCGCTCAAGGTCATGCTGGACTATAAGCTCCTTGCCCCGTACTTTTCTCCCTATTCGGCCCGATATCCCGACGAAGTCAAGGAGAAGGCGACCCAAGGATTGGTTTATTGGACAACCGACCGCGAGTCCTATATCGGGATGGCGTACAACACCGATGCGATTTCGGCTGCCGCGGCGCCAAAGAGTTTCGACGATTTGCTGAAACCCGAGCTCAAAGGAAAAATCGGTTTTGCCACCACCGATACCGGCAGCCGGGTGATCGGGGCCATGTTGGCGGTCAAAGGCGCGGAGTTCATCCAGAAGCTAAAACCGCAGAATGTTGCCCTTCATGCCGTTTCCGGACGGGCGATACTCGACATGGTGATCTCGGGAGAGCTTGGCGCATCGCCCACCGCGTTTCTCAGCCACTCGCGGGTTTCGATATCCAAAGGCGCGCCGATCAAGTGGGTGCCCATGGATGTCGTTCCTACAAATGCCGGCGGCGTGGCGCTGCCCGCCAATGCGCCGCATCCGCATGGCGCGTTGTTATTTGCCGATTATCTCTTGAGTCCGGAAGGTCAAAAGCTGCTCGGAAAATTCGGCCTCGACAGCGCGGTCAACAAGCCCGAGTTCAAACGCTGGTATCCGGAGAAGGGGATGAACGTCGAGCAGTACGAAAAAGAGAACGGCAAGTGGGACAAACTGCTGCGGGAAATCGGCAGGAAGTAGTCCCGCCCAGTATTATCGTCGCCTCAGGCTTAATTTATGGAAAATCGTCGCTATGATTATTTGCCTGCTATAAAACGGCAGCCGATCGCGTGGCCCGATGGCGCCACGCTGGCCTTTTGGGTGTGTCCGAACATCGAATACTTTCATATCGACAAACCCATCCGTGGCTCAGGAAGCTCTCACGTTCCGGATATTCAGGGGTATTCGCTGCGCGACTATGGCTCACGAGTCGGAGTGTATCGGCTGATGGAGGTCTTCGATAAACATGGCATGCGGGCGAGCGTGTTGCTCAACGCAGATGTCTGCAAGTATCAGCCGGCGATCATCGAGGAGGGCAACAAGCGCAACTGGGAATGGCTGGGTCACGGGGAAACCAACAGCCGCGACATGAGCGGCTATCCGGACGACGGCGAGCGTAAGGCGATTCATGAAATCAAAGAGACAATCATGAAGTCGACTGGAAAAACCCCCAAGGGTTGGCTCGGCCCCGGACTGATCGAGACCTTCAATACGCCCGATCACCTTGCGGCAGCGGGTTTCGAGTACGTCTGCGACTGGGCGTGCGACGATCAGCCGACGGCCATGCGGGTAAAATCCGGTCGCATGATCATCGTTCCGTACGAGCAAGGCATCAATGACATGCGGATGTTCG
>DASTOD010000136.1:0-3228 GCA_035762645.1 Binatia bacterium
TCAAGCAATGCCTTTTGGTTGATCGACGGTAACATCGTTCCCAAGCCGGCTGGCAAAGCAGGAAACAGGCTGATTACTCCCTCAGCGTCCAAACAACAGTCATCCAGGAAGGATATCCCGGTCGAATCCAGAGAGCTTACAGAGCCGACGTTGCGTCTCAAAGACATGGACCGGCTGAAAATCGATGTCCAGGTAGTTTATCCGACGCTGTTTCTGGTCTATCTGACCGAAGACGTGGGATTAGAAATCGCCTTGTGCAGGGCTTACAACCGGTTCATGAGCGAGGCTTGCCTTAAGGGCCGGAATCGCCTGAGGTGGGTGGCGGTCCTTCCCCTCCGATCGATCGAGGAGTCAGTAAAGGAAATCCGGTGGGCGAAGGATCATGGCGCCGTCGGACTCTTCTTCCGCGGTCTGGAGAAGGACCTCAATTTGGACGATCCCTATTTTTTCCCCGTGTACCGCTCGGCTATGGATCACGACATTTCCATTTGTATCCATACAGGGGCGGGCTCGCCGGTGATGTCGAGTTTGTTCAACGTCGACCGCCATTCGGTATTCTGCCACGGAAGACTTCTTCCTCTGATCGCGTTCAGGAACCTTGTCGCCAACCGGATCCCCGAACATTTTCCGACATTGAAATTCGGATTCATAGAGGCGTCTGCCGGATGGATACCCTTTTTACTCCACGCTTTACGGAGGCAGTCCCGCGATCGATGGTCCGAGTTATCGAGCCCAGCGCTGTTCCAGAGCTATCGGTTCTACGTGGCTTGCGAGGCGGACGAGGACGTTGGGTATCTGACTCAATACGTGGGTGAAGATAATCTGATTATCGGCTCCGATTATGGTCACAACGACCCTTCGGAAGAAAGTGACCTCGTGCGCGCGATAAAGTCCCGTGAGGACATCCCAGCGCATATCGCTGATAAACTTCTTTCGGACAACCCGAGACGATTCTACGGCTTATAGATGTTTTGGCTGCCAGCGAAAGATAAGAGTGCTACGCGAACGCGAAAGATGACGTCAGCTTTGATGTCGCCTGCATTGGCTTATTTTGCCGATTCTAGCGGGTGAGATCGCGTCGTACCGTCCGAATGATTGTCCAATCGACAAAATCCTTCGGCGCAAAACTTGACTGCGTGATTTTCGCGTCTTGTTGGGCTCGCTTGATGGCGGCGATAATCAACTCATCGGAACATTCCCCGCTTTGGTTGTAAGTGGGTAAAACGGATTCGTACGCAACTTGCGCGGTTTCGCGATCGAGATTCCAGTCTTTTTGAATCAGGGCGATCGCATCGCTGGGACGGTCCACCGCGTACCTTAGTCCGCGCACGAAGGCGCGAAGCATACGCCGGACTTGGTCCGGGTTGTCGCGCAGTTTCGCACACCGCGTTACGAGACCATTCTCAACGAACCGCGGCAGCACGTCGGGACCTGAAACCAGGCGATGGTATCCTTTCCTGACCGCCATGGAATCATACGGCGGCGAGAGCGTGGTGGCCGCCACGGCGCCGGAAAAGAGCGCCGTGAGTCCCTGAGTGACGTCAATGGTGGAAATCAGCTTGACGTCTTTTTCCGGATCTAACCCGAGATGTTTTATCATCGCCACGGTAGCGTGATAATGGCTGCCCCGCGTGCCGCCGTGTCCGATGATGCCGCCGCGCAACGCCTTGCCGTCTTTGATGTCAGGCCGAGTGATCAAGTAAAGGAGAGGCCTGTCGGTTGAAACATAGGTCGCGACCAGCGGCGCACCGCCGACGGCGGCCCCCAAGCCGGAGTTCAACGCCGTAATATAGTCGAGATCCCCAGAGACCAATGCGGCGATCGCGGTATTGGTCTTGGTTGTGATCGGCTTGAAATCAAATCCTTCGCTCTCGAAAATACCATGCCGCCCAGCGAGGTAAATGGGGAGATTGAGGACATGCCTGGCGGATAAGCCTAGAGTAACGGACTCGAGTTTGCGAGATAGAACGGATTTTTCCTGGGCCGCCGCAGCGGCCAGCGTTAGCCACGTCGATATTAGCAAAAACCCAAAGAAGCGGCTTGGCGCAGTCGACATAGAGTTGCCAGGAGCTATATCGTTTTGACGGAGAAAACGTCAAGCGCGAATTGATCAGGGACGGATTGTTGACGAGCTAACAGCGGGTGCCTTTACGGCCATACTCCCTTCGGTGCCGCAGTTTCAGTCCAGCTTGGTGTAAGGTTGCGAGCTAAAGTTTTTGATATTTACCGCGTTCTACTCTTTTGACTTTTCGCTGTTTAACCCATTTAGCCAAGACGCGGTGCGCATAATTGCTGGAGTTTGTCTTTGCCAAATTGGTTACGTTACCAAAAGCAAAAGAGCCAGGGAGCCGCTTCAGCACGGCATTCCAATCCGTCGGTTTGCGGCGGCTTTTACCTTTGCTGTTTGCTTTGATTCTCACCGGAGTTGACCTGCCGTTTAGGAAACCGTGCACTTTCTCATATTTTGCCAGCTCGTTCCTTAGTGAGGACAGCGCCGAACTCCTTTTCGATATCTCTCTCCGAAGATCAACAATTGCCTTTCTTACAGCAACTCTCAGGTGCAGAGCCATAGTATGCCCCCTTTCTATTTTGCTTTACTCTGCTACCAGTTAAATAAGTTGGACGCAACCCGTTGCTCTAATACCATTTTCGTCCCAACGACTTGGGAATAGCTGCACTACTCTACCCGGCTTATGGATAAAAGTTGTCTTTTCGCGTGTAATCCGATATCAGAAAACCTTGGCTTTGGACAAGATGGATGTCTCTCGATTTTCCTTGGAAGGCCGGACCGCCATTATTACCGGTGGTAGTGGTGGCATTGGGAGGGCGTGTGCCTCCACGTTTGCAAAGGCCGGCGCTAACGTTGTCATCGCATCCCTTCCCCCGGATTCGGTCGCCCCTGTGGTACAGGAAGTAGAAGCGCTAGGGGTAAAGGGCCTCGGCTTGGGGATCGACGTCTCAAACGCCGATCAGGTAAAGTCCATGGCGGACCAGACTCTTTCAAAGTTTGGCCGTGTGGATGTTCTAGTCAACGTGGCTGGCGGTTCTTACAGTCGAAACCCATACGTGCCTTCGTTCAAACGCGCACCTTTGCTCGATCTGCCTCCGGAAGATTTCATGATGGCATATGAAATCAACACCAAGAGCGCTTTTCTTTGTGCCAAGAGCGTAGTCCCGGCGATGAAGGCTCGCGGGAAGGGAAGCATCATCAATATCGGGTCAATCTCG
>DASTOD010000137.1:0-4021 GCA_035762645.1 Binatia bacterium
TTATCGAGTCTGTCGTCGGCCAGCCGCGCGCGCGCCACCGCCGTCCCGGCCGTGTTTCCCTCACCAGGCTCCGCATAAGAAAGGTAGACGAGACGGTTCTTGTCAAAACGCGGATCGAGCACGACATCAAGCAGGCCTCCCTGGCCGCGAGCCGAGACCCGCGGGACGCCATCGAGCGGCTTGGATATACGACCGTCACGGTCAACGAGGCGTAGCCGCCCGGGCCGTTCCGTCACCAACATGCGGCCCTCAGGCAGGAACGCGAGCGCCCAGGGATTCTCTAGTCCTTTGGAGACGGTCTCGACCCGCACAACGCTGTTCGACGGCGCCGGCTTCGGCGAACGGGGCGCCTGCGCCTGCACTATCAAGGGAGCGCCGAATACCAAGCCCGCCACGAGGTGGGCCGGCCCCTGGCCAAACAGGGTGGCCCAAGCGGTGATGAACCTAACCAGTATGATGCGCCTCGAAGTCTTTTTATTGGGGCCTACAGCGAAAAGATTATTCACGGAAGGGATTTGAGTTTTTGGATCTCCTCTGCCGCCGTCCTGCGCTGCGCGGTAACTCGCGCTATCTCGACTCTCTTCTCAGCAATGTACGCTAGATGCCCTACCTCTGTCACATCTTTCTCCTTCGTCCACAATTCCTCGGCTTGGCTCAGACTGTGTCCAGCCTTGTCCAAAGCCACGCCCGCATGCCGCACGACCTGAGGGTCTTGCCGAGCCCTTTCGTAAACCTCGCGCGCCCACTCCAGGTCCGGGTGGCGGACCACGCCGCATCCAACAGAGATAAAGGCCAGCAGCGAGAGTGCTGTCACTTCCCATTGGTTTAGAAAGCCCTCATGCGCCCTCATAAGCTACTCCTTATTGACTCCTTGTCCGCTCCCTTGGATGTCACTGTCCCAAGCCGCGCCCGGCTTCAACCGGAAAGCCGTCGATGCTCTACGGAGCTCTTGCGCGGCTTGGCGCGCAATTTCGGCTTCGGCTTTGGCTTCCGCAAGCTCGGCGTCCACCTGCGCGCTTTCGGCGAAGCGGCGGGCCTCTTCATATCTTTTGGCAGCCATGGCGCGTTTCGATCTCTCTAGTTTTTCAGTGGCGTTGCGGAAATCCACCGGAGCAAGTTGGCCAGCTTTGGCTTCGGTCGCCGCGCGTACACTCTGTTCGGCTCTAAACAAGGCATCAGTCGGGGGCTTGCCCATCATGATGCTACACCCGCTACTTCCGACCGCCGTTAAGCCGAATAATGAGCCGATGAGCCAGGCGCGGCGTAGCGCCTTCTGATGCCACTTATTAGCGAAAATCCTGCTCATGAGATCTCTCCTGGTTCATGCCTATCGTTGAATTGCAGTAAATTATTTACCGCCGATAGGTTGAGAGAAACTCCTCTGTCTATTTTGTCTATCGTGAAAAGAAGACGGCCCAATCGCCGGCGGTAGACGGACAGTAGCCGCTGGTAAAGGCGCGGTGGCCGCGGGTAGCTGTTCGACAGCCATTGGCAAAGGAGCCGTTGCTGCCGGCAGCTCGCTCGCAGCATCTGGCAAGATGGCAACCTCAGGCGGTAGAGTTGCCGTGCCAAGCGGAAGCGGAGCCACAGCCGCTGGCGACGGCACGACAGCCCGCGGTAAGGGTGCGGTTGCTGCTGGGACGGGGCTCGCGGCCCGTGGCAACGGCGCGGTGACTCGCGGCAAACTCGGGAGCGAAGATCGAGCGCGAAAAGGCGAAACCTGCCGCGCCGGCTGGCCATTGGCGTTTTCACCGATTGAAAGGAGGACGGACGCGAGAAGACAAACCAAGCCTATCACGTGGCGTTTCATTGCTTCTGTAACCACTCTATTCCGAGTCCAACCAGGCGGCAAGGGGGTTTCGCAACTCCTCAGGACAAAAGGCTAAGTACTTGAAGTTATGGAACTCACTAATATTATTTTCAATTATTTCCCGACGAGAATAAGAATTCCCGCCAGCAGCGCGAGAAGGCTCATGAACTTGCTGGGAATCACAAAGCGTACGAACGACGGAAGCCCATTCAGAATAAGCCAGATTGCCAACACTATCATCCCGACAGACATTTTGTCTCCTTCCCGTGAAGCGCGCTGCACAAAAAATTCCGCCAGCGGCTTTTTTTGTCCACTTTGGTAAGTCCACAGTGTGTTTCTTCGTTTGCGACTTTTTTAGTTTCTTTTTAGCGGCCGCTCGGTTATCATTTTGTCCGCGGATGACTCGGGCACGCTTTCCACGTGGTATGTTCCTTGCTGATTCGAAACTCTCCGTGGCGATCACAGCGCCGATTTTACTGACCGAAAGCCAACAGATCGCCGAGCCAGACTACTCGAGCTACAGCCTGCCGCAGTTACTCGAAGCGCGCCAGTGGATTGAGGCCCGCCAGTATCCCGATCGGGAAAACCGCCTGGAGCTAGAGATCCGAAAACGTTGCGACCATTTTAGAGAGGTCGCCGACTCTAATAGCGCGTGCTACAGGTCCTACGGTCTTAAATTGGGCGCTCCCGTTCTTGGGCTTTCCATCGCTCCCATGGTGGTCGGCGAGCTGCTCGACATGATGGGAATCATTAACCCAGATAACGATCTTTTATGGGGCCTGTGGGCTTTGCTTACGCTGCCGATAGCCGTGACCGTATTTATCATCGCTGGCGTTACCGACGCGGAGCGAGTGGTCAAATGGTTTGACCTGTAGCGCCTACCGTTACACCACCCAGCACTTTCGCGTTTCGAATTTGGAGTCTCGAGTTCTTCCTCACCCAACACGAAACACGAGACCCGAGACTCGAAACCAAAAAGACTTTGCAATCGACCCGGAAAGTTACGGCTCGAGCTGGTTTGTTCACTGAAGAGTCACCGGGGTTATTTCTCCGGCAGCACTCTTAGAACGAACTGCGCTTGGTTGGAGCGGAAGACGAATGGCCATACGGGTGGAAACGCCAGGTACGCGGTGGTCTCCAGGAATGAGTACACCGAGTCTCCCGGCGGTCCTTTATCATCGTGGATGGTCACCGTGTAATTTCCCGGGGGAAGATTGGGGATTGTGAACTGGAGGACCTTGTCTTCGATCCACACAAGCTCTTCCCCTGAGATATCTGCTCGCTTTGGATTCGAAGCGATGAGTTTCAGCTGTGGCCAATCCATCATCTTGCCGCCGATCTCGACTCGTGGCCAGCCGACCAGGTACTCCATGTAAACGTTAACGAGCGTGCCCCGCCGGCCTTCAGGGGGAGTTATCTGGATGATTCTCGGAGAGCAGGCGACGAGCCAAAGCGAGATACAAATACCGATCAAGATATAGCTGCATTGGATCGTTGCTGAAGTGATCTGATTTTTCATGCGACCAGGAGTCTGCGTTTTTTTTCTGACTTCATCTTTATCTGTCATATATCGGGTTCAGCGGCAATTCCTCAAATGGCGACCAGACAATCCATCAAAGTCAGCGGTCAGAGATCGAGGCCACAAGCCGGCCTTCATCGCCTCATGAAATACCTGGTCAAGAATAGCCAAAAACGAACGAAAAGTGCCATTTTCTAGTCTATTGGTCTTAGCCAACGGTCATTCGGAGGTGGAAATGACGGCAAAATCATACCAACGGCCTATTTGCCTGTCTGCCAAATTCAAGTACAACCGTGCGGAAAAGCAATCGGCCGGAACGCGTCAGAGCGCGGACATCAGGCGGTCGATTGTCATGTCCAATTGTTACGTGTCGAAATATTAAAGGAGGAAAAGATGAAGAACAGGTTACTAGGAATTGCGGCTTCGTGCTTCATGTTGGCTGCTTTCCTTCTGTCTGTGGTGCCGGCGGGGGCGCAGAATGTGGATGAGCGGATCAAGGCACTGGAGCAAGAGCTGACGCAATTGAAGGAGCAGCAGATCGAGCTCAAGAAAGAGGCGACCGAGGCGGCCGCAGCGCTGCCGACTTTCAGTTACCGTCCCGGTAACGGTCTCAACATCGAAGCGGCGGACAAGTCATGGGCTTTGCGCTCGACGTTAGAGTCTCATTTCCGCATGCTCTTTGAGAGCGGGCG
>DASTOD010000138.1:0-3063 GCA_035762645.1 Binatia bacterium
CCTCATAGGGAAAGAGGAGCCTGGCAAAAAGGATTCTGACATCGCTCAAACATGCTCTATTGATCTGTTAACGGCTCGAAACCGGTCTTCTTCGCCCGGCGGTAGCTCTTCTCTGTTCTTGCCGTCCAACGTCCACAAAAATAAAAAAGCCAGAAGCAAGAATCCCTACAGGGGAAAATTGCTCCTGGCTCTTGCCGACGACTCTTTGCCGTCGACTTAAGACGCTCAGCCTAAACCATGCGGTTTAGCGGCGACACTCCGAAGACGCATTCACCTTATAGTAAAAAGTTCCCGGCTTGCCAATCTTCCTAATGTTTTGATCGAGAGAACGTCTGATTCTCTATCAGCAGAACATCTCCAATTCGATGTCACCCCGCGCGTCCGGCCGCGCGTGTCGCGTTCGGCGGCTCCGGCTGAAGCCGCAACTGTTAGCTACGCCGCTTCTCCTTTGGATACGGCGTCCCGTCGCGGTGTGCGTAGCCCTGTCCGGCGACGGTTCTGAGGTCGATGTCTGGATAGAACGCTTCGTCGCCTTCAACACGCGTTCCGATTTCCATGATTACTACGTCGCTCGCGGACCGGTTCTGAAAATGGTGCCCGTTGCGCTCTCCTGCCTTGAAGCCCGCACTGTCACCCGCCCGCAGAGTATCCTCGCCCTCATCCGTCACGAGCACCACTTCGCCGGAGACGACATAGATGAGCTCGTCTGCCTTGGTATGCCAGTGGCGCTGGCTCGACCAAGCGCCAGGGGGCAACGTGCAGAAGTTGACACCGAACTGGGTCAATCCAGCCGCATCGCCGAGCTTAATCCGCCGTCGCGCTCGACACGGTTCATCATAGGGCGCCGGATAAAGCGTGCCGTCGGCTCTTGGTGCGGTGGTGAAGTTAATTTTCTGCGACATGTTACCTCCACGGCGCGTGGCGGTCTTTCTTGGCGCATCAGCTGCGGGCCCTCATGCCGGCGCCCACACAATCCTACGCTTCCTTAGCGGCGCTGTAGGAGGGCGCCGCCCGAGCGGAACCCTGGCCCACCCCGGACCTGTCAGCTGCATGCGCGGTTAGGCGGCTCGGTGGATCCAGAGCCAGCCCTGCTCGGGGCGGGTGAGCCTCTCCTCATCCTCTTCCACCCACCGCGCTCCATCGATCCACGTCTTCAGGCGCTTCCCGGCTTCTTCGGGGAGCCGCCCCACGTTCACGTCCTGACTAGAATCCTGGTCGTCCTGGAGAAACTCCCGCACCAGCCGGCCACGCTCTACGACAATAAGCTGCGCGTAGGGGACGGTGTCATTGTAGCCGGCATACACCAGGTCCCCACCCTCCGCGAGTTCTAGCCAACTCTCTACGGTCCGTTCCGCCAGCCCACCCGAGAGTTCTTCAATGACCGTCCACGGGCCGGAGGCGTAGATGAAGACCGCCAACCCCAACCACTCCTCATCGGCGAGGGCGAGATCGATCGCGTCTCGCTCTCGCACCAGCCGCCGTGGCGCCACCTCTGGCACCCCAATCCAGCGGCCGTAGCGGGCCATTGCTTCCTCCAGCGGGCAGTGCAGGCGCACATAGCTCAAGACGCTCATCGAATCCTCGCTAGTCCGCCTAACGCAGCCATCAGCCGCGCAACTAGTGCGTCGGCTGCATGGGTTGGTTCGGCGGATCCATTGAATGAGTCTTCGGCTGCGCGTTCTTCGGCAACGTATCGATTTCAGGGTAAATGGCTGAGTGGGCAAGACCCGCGTGCCGTTTCCCGTAACGTGCTGGAACGTCCTGGGTCCAGTCACTCGGGATGACCAGCGAAAACATGAGCAGCAAGGCAAACAGCACGCGTCTCCATGCGATGCCCGTCGATTCCCGGGTATGCTCTCCCTCCGCCGCAACCGTGACACTGTCCACGGCACGGCTGCGCCTGCTCCATAAGGGAAAGGCTATCAGGACGAGACCCAGAATGGACATCAGAATGTTCAAGACTTGTCCGGTCGCTAACCCCATGAGGCTCGTGGGATACTCTCGAAAAATGTCGACGAAGATCCTGAGGAAGGCGTATAGGAAGAGAAAAATGCCGGTAAGAACACCGGTGGGCGGCGCCCGCCTGGCCGCATACCCCAGGACCGGGATGATCAGAAGGTTCTTCATTCCGTCATAGAGCGCGACGGGGTGACGAAACCCCTCCGCATCCGGGAATTTGACTGCCCACCAGACCGTAGTAACGCTGCCTACAATTTGCCCGTCGATGAAGTTCCCTATCCTCCCCATGGCGAGGATGAATGCCGCGGGTATCGCGAGCGTATCCGTGATCTGAAGGAATGACTTGTGGTAGAGCCGGCAAAACAGCCAGATCCCGGCCAGCCCTCCCAATAACAAGCCGTGCGTCGCCATGCCGCCGAGCCAGAAAGCCGGAATCAGGTGAAGATGCTCGCGGTAGAATGGCCATTCGTAGAAAGCCACTTCGACGAAGCGCCCACCAATAAGAACCCCGCCCGCCAGCAAGAGGCTCAGCCCGTAGACTGACGTCATGGCAAGGCCGAGTTCGCCACGCCTGCCTCTTATGAATCGATGGGCATTGAGAAACCCCAGGGTGTAGCTCAGGCCATACCACCAAAGGAAGACGCCGAAGACGGACCCTATGACCGGATCTATGCTGTGAACGTAAGGCCCCAACATGACGTCACCCTTTCCTTACTCGATCGCCGAACTATGAATATCTGGTTCCGTATAGTTCACGCCGTGCATTTAGCTCACAGCAGTTTTGGTCGTTTCTACAACGATGACAACGAGTTGTAAAGCCATAACAATCACCGCAGTTCGACAAATGCCGAAAGATGTTTCCGTATATTCAGCCTTGGCTACCCCGGGATTCCGGTCCGTTCCCGCTTCAACGCCCTTAGAAGGCACTCGATAGGTGACAAGAGGATTTGGAATCCTCGTGTCGGCCGCAGAGGAAGAATACTCGTGGCGTTCTTCGGACCTGAGAATTTCTCGGAGAAAACGACTTTGCCCCGTTTCATTACGCGCAAACCCACCGCGAGTTCCTCGTTTGACGCCATAAACTACCTGAAGTAAAAGTCAGCT
>DASTOD010000139.1:0-3429 GCA_035762645.1 Binatia bacterium
TAGCCACGCTCGCGCAGCGCCCGCCGAATTGCCTCGGAGCGGGTGGACTCAGTAGCTAAGTCGAGCGCCGATAGATACCCTATCCGCGCAACTTTCTTCGGCTGCTACGCATCGGCCGGAAAGCTAAGCGCGAAGAGCAAAGTGCTCAGAGCTAACCAAACGATTTTAGTCGGAGTATTGGAGTACCGGAGTAATGCTTCTAACTGCACTATTCCAATACTCCAACACTCCATTACTCCACCACTCCGTCTTTTCATCTGATTACTTTGTCCGCCAGCACATTCGGCGGAATCGTAAAGCCGATCTCCCTTGGCGCTTTCAGGTTTGATCTTATCGATCTGAACTGCGGCGCGGCACCACGATCAGGCTTGCTCAAGCTTGACAGTCCTGCTGACGAAGTCGATCTGCAAAGAATATTCGCGCCACAAGCGAGTCCCGATAAGAATACGGCTCCCGGAAACAAATGTTGCTTCCGCCTGAACTATCCGCCCGTCGAAGGGAAAATCGACCAGATAGAGGTCTTCCTCGACGCTTTGACCGCCGGCTAAAGCAGCCCTCGCACGACCGACGAATTGAGCGTTGAGTGGCTCGCGGAGAGCATCCGGCAATTCCAGATCACCGTTGAAACCGGTGTCGATAGTGGCAGGCCAATCGCGCCCAGCAATCGCGAGGATGATTGTCGGCAATCCTTCGACGGACACGACTCCGACAATCACCAACGAGATCCCTTGTGCAAATAGGCTTCTGAACCGACTCGTTCAAAGTATAGCGGAGAATGCAATCCCTCGGCGGCTCTTTGGGAAACGATGTCGCGAACCGACGAACCAAAGCAGATGCGCCCGCTCCGAGGATCGATGCCCACGGTCTGGCCAATGCGAGCGGAGAGATCGTGTTGCCTCTGGTAATCTAGCCATATCTGCTTTGCTTTGGCTGAGTCGCTTTCTTCCCATTTGGCAAGCGCCATAGTCGAACCCTCCGTGAGCGTTAGGGAGCGATTAGGATCCTATCATAGCATTTGGCTAAGACCCAACTGTCCTGGACGAACTGTCATTTGATCACTCGATCCGCCCGCGCCAGCACGCTCGGCGGAATCGTCAGTCCGATCTGCTTGGCCGTCTTGAGATTGACGATGAATTCGAACTTCGTCGGCTGCTCGACCGGCAGATCGGCGGGCTTGGCTCCCTTCAGGATTCTGTCCACGAAATATGCTACCCGCCGGTAGCGGTCCGCGAGGTCCGCGCTGTAGGACATGAGGCCACCGGCATCTACAGCTTCTCTGTCGTTGTACACCGACGGCAATCGGCTCTTTAACGCCAAGCCGACAATCTGTTTTTCGTTACTACGCATTAGCGCGCCCCCGATCACGTAGAGTCCATCCGGGCGCTCGTTACTCTGCACGGCGAATACCTTCTCGAAATCGTCCGCAGCCCGTACCTCCCAAGGCTGAATACTCAAACGCAGTGCACGCCCCGCGCTCTGAACTCCTTTCAGCTCGATTGCACTGGGCGCGGTCGGATTATAGAGAACCGCGACACGGGCGATCTTTGGAACGGCTTCTTTCAGCAGCTCCAGCCGTTTACCGCTTAGCCCTCTGCTAAGGTTTGTCAGGCCCGTTACGTTGCCGCCGGGACGAGCAAGGCTCTCCACTACGCCTGCCTCGACAGGATCGGCCCCGCCTCCCACCATCACGATGGGAATCGTCTTGGTCGCATTCATCGCCGCTCGGATCGCCGGGTCCCCTCCTGCCACCACGATGACATCAACCTTGAGACGCGCCAGCTCAGCCACGATCTTAGGATACCAATCTTGTTTTCCCTCAGCATATCGGTACTCGATGGCGATGGTCTGTCCTTCTATGTAACCAAGCTCACGGAGAGCCACCCGAATAGCCTCAGTACGGGCGGACTCACGGGCCGGGTTGGTCGACGATAGATAACCGATCCGCGGGACTTTCTTCGGCTGCTGCGCCTGAGCGGACGAGCAAAGCGCAAAGAGCAGAGCGCAAAGAGCGAAGCCAAGGACTTTGGCTTTTTTACTATTGCCTGTTGCCTCGTGCCTATTGCCTGTTTTCACTTGATTACTTTATCCGCTCTCGCCAGCACGGTCGGCGGAATCGTGAGGCCGATCTGTTTCGCGGCTTTGAGATTGACGATGAATTCAAACTTTGTCGGTTGCTCGACAGGCAAGTCGGCGGGTTTTGCGCCTTTGAGGATCTTATCCACGTAATAGGCTGCGCGGCGGAACGAATCCGTAAAGCTCGGCCCGTAGGACATGAGGCCACCAGCAAGCAACGCCTCCCCGAAGGGGAACATCGTAGGCAATTTCCCCCTTACTGCAAATTCGGCAATCCGCGTTCTATGAACGAAGAACAGGGGATCCGCTGTCACTATAAGACCGCCAACACGCGCATCGCCAATCGTAGACAAGGCTCTCTCGATCTCGGGGAGATCGCGCACTTCCAAGGCCTGGAGTTGTACGCCCAGCGCCTGAGCCGCAACCATCATTTCCTTCAAATAGTTTCCCGTATATGGGGAGTGTCGGTTCCCGAGGACGGCCATGCGGGAGACCTTTGGGACACCTTCCTTCAGCAGTTCCACCCACTTTCCGCTAAACCTCTCTCCGAACGCAAAGGACAGGCCCGTGATGTTTCCGGTCGGCCGAGCAAGGCTTTCCACGAGGCCCGAGCCAACGGGGTCACCAACGCTTGCCATAACGATAGGGATGGTCGAGGTGGCGTGCTTGGCTGCCTGGGCTGCTGGTGTTCCCCCCACCACGATGACCTCAACCTTGAGGCTTACTAGCTCGGCTGCGAGTTTGGGGAGGCCTTCGCGTTTTCCATGTGCCCATCGGGACACGAAGGCAACGTTGTGGCCTTCCATGTATCCGAGATCGCGTAGTCGTTCCCGTAATGCCTCCCACAAGACTAGGCGATCCGAGTCAGGGGAGCCGTAATCGAGGCAACCTAACCAGCGAACCTTCGCGGACTGCTGTGCCTCAGCTGGAAAGCTAAGAGCCAAGAGCAAAGCGGTAAGCGCAATGACGGCTGACCTCTGACGTGTGACTGCTGTCACTTAATCACCTTATCCGCTCTCGCCAGCACGTTGGGCGGAATCGTCAGGCCAATCTGCTTCGCCGCTTTCAGGTTGATGATGAATTCGAACTTCGTCGGCTGCTCGACCGGCAGGTCAGCAGGCTTGGCGCCTTTCAGGATCTTGTCGACATAAATGGCTGCGCGCCGAAACAAGTCGGTAATGCTCACACCGTAGGTCATGAGCCCGCCGTCTTCCACAAATTCTGGCCTGGCGTAGATCGCTGGGAGCCGGCTCTTTACCGCGAGATCTGCAATTTGTGTTCGGTGAGAGTTGAGCACGGAGCCTGCAAGCACAAGGACTGCCTCAGCACGCCCCTTGCTTGCGGCTCGGAATGCAG
>DASTOD010000140.1:0-3796 GCA_035762645.1 Binatia bacterium
TCGAGTGTGTTCTTAAACGGGCGGCCGGTGCGCTCGTGGCGGCCGAAGAGTCGGTAGTTCTCGAAAATGAGATCCGGCAGCCACTGTGAATCGTCGGCCGTGTATTTGTCGTTGGTTCGACGATGACACTTTGGGCGCTTTGTCGCGTCTAGCACCGCGTAAACGAACCGTACAGCTACTGCAACCACAATCAGTGCCACAACTATATGCATCGCTAAAGTTCCTTAAGGCGCTCGATCGTGCAACGGGTAAATGCGGGAACATCAGTCGGTCCGGAGAGGCACCGTTACGGACTCCCGCACGCCTTCGATCCAATCGACATTGTCCGGGACGACCGTAGAACTGCCGCGAACGCGGTAAACGCTCGGATCGCGCGCTCCGTTTGGAATCGTGCCGCTCTGGTGGAACGCGAGAGCGGCCTCCAGCAGCATCCGGCGCGCCTTAATGATGCTCATGTCGCCGGAGCAGAGGTGTTCCTTGTTGCGGTCGAGGATCGGCGTCGGCCCCTCGTTTTCAGTGACGCAAACATCTTGCAGGTTGACGCCGGCGATGCCGAACCGGCGTGTCCGGTGAGTGTCCCAATTCATGAGATAATCGTTGGAGCGCTTGGCCTTCGTCCGGATATGACCGAAGGGGACGGAGTTGGTCGGTGGATCATAGGCTTCTTCGGCAAACGGCCCGCGCAGCGTTTCCGTAGAAGACTGCCTGATGCTCTTGCTCGGATACCACTTGATTTGCCACTTCACACAGCTTTCATCGTCGACCGGAATATACGCTCTGGCCTGTTTCTGATCGCCGCCCGGCGGCATGGTATAAAAGGGCATGATGAATTGATTGACGCGCCACAAGCTATTGCCCGGTCCGGCGGGCCGCTTGGCCCCATAGGTGAAGCCGCCCGGCGTGTCCACGATCTCTATATCGAGCGGAGTTCTCTCGCCTGATTTTTGTGCGACCTGATGTTGCGCCGGTTGCTGCTGCTCGGTTAATTCATCGTCCGCTAGGTCGTAGGGTGAATGCAGCCACATGACGTGAGTCGGGTCGATACCGCCTTCGAGCACCTGAAGGTAATTACACTCCTGGAAAAATAGCCGGTATTGCCGGTCGTCGTCGTCGACTCCTAGAAATTCTAAGTCCGGCACGAGCGGCAACTCCTTGGCAGATCCCATGTGGGTCCAAATAATGCCGCCGCGCTCGATGCAAGGGTAGCCGGGATGATATATCTTGTCACAGAACTGTTGCGCCGCGGGAATGTTCGGCATCTCCAGGCATTTCCCGCCCAGCGCGAATTTCCAACCGTGGTAAGGGCAGCGGATGCCGTCCTCTTCAACTCGGCCGAAAAATAGCGGACCGAGCCGATGCGGGCAGAAGGCTCCGACCAAACCGACCTCGCCATTGCGCGCGCGAAACAAAACCAGATCTTCGCCCAGGAGTTTGACGCGTATCGGTCGGCCGCCAGGTTCTTTGATATCCGCCGTGGGCGTGACCGGGATCCAGTATTGCCGGAATAGATTTCCCATCAGTGTGCCGGGCCCGACCCGGGTCAACCCGTCGTTTTCTTCGCGCGTGAAATGGTACAGGCGCTCTGTTCCGGCTCGGAAAACGCTTTCGGTGGTCATTGGTCGTATCCTATTCAGTGTGTCGAAGCCGAACGGAGCTACGCCGCCACGAGATTTCTAAAGTGGCCGGCCTTGGAGATCGGCGGCAAGCCGCTGATAATGACTTTCCAATGCTCGCCGAGATCTTCGCTGCAATAGATGTCGCCGGACGTCGTCGCCGCGAAAATCGCGCAGGACTCGCCCGACTCTTCTAGGCAAAAGGCCTCGATGCTGGCTTGTAACCGATCCGGCAAGCCGCCGCGCAAAATCTCCCAGGTGCGCCCGCCGTCTTTGCTGCGCGAGATGCGCGCGCCGGCGAAGTGGGTTGTGCGCCAGGTGCCGGGCGCGTCCTGCGCCGCGGTCATAAAGATCAACTTGGGATCAGACGGGCGAAAAACGAAGCCGTCGGGGTAGCCACCGATTTCATCTTCCCTTCGCGTCCACTGTTCCCAGTTGGCGCCCGCATCAGGGCTGACGTAGAGGCCGCGACCGGTGACCGCGTACAGGAATTGCGCGTTGCTCGGATGGATCATCAGGCGGTGCACGTCTTCGTACAGGCTCGGGAACTCTTGCCAGCTATCCCCTCCGTTGGTGCTTTTTAGCAGCCCGCCGACTTCGACGGAAGCATAGATGATCGTTGAATTGTCGGGATCGAAATTGATGTGCTTGACATGACCGATGTGCGGCGGTGCGGGGAAGTTCCACTTGGGCACGCTCGGCACGGTACGCAGCGATGGCACTTCCTGCCAATCAAGACCGAGCTCGTCGCTGACGAAGAGATGCGCCGGTTCCGTCCCGGCAAACAAGCGCACGCGCCCGTTCACGCGCCGGGCCGCCAGCGAGTAGACGTTACTTTGCGTCATGCCGTTGCCTCTCGGCTCCCAACTCTTGCCGCCGTCGGCGCTCATGTGGACCGAGCCGTGGAATGCGCCGGCAAACATCAAGCCGCTTTCCGGCTCAACGATGATGGCGCTGATATGCTTGTCGTCAATCGCCCGGTGCGCGACGCGCCACTCCGCCTTGGAACTTTCACGCGCAATCGTAATGACGCCTTCGCGTGTTCCCACCAGAACCCGGTTAGACAGGGACGGTGAGGAGTAGATTGTGTTTCCGCCGTGGGATAATCCGATCGCCATGGGTTTGCCCTCCTTAAGGTCTGTTTAGATGAACAAAGGTCAATTATGACGTGAACGAAAGGCTAGCTGCCGTCCCAGGCGGTTTGTCTTTCATCACGGCTAACGATTCCCTTCCGAGATATTTTTCTTGTCGGGGTTCATCACGCTCAGCAGGGGATGAGAATAAGGAATGGTACTTTGCGCAGCGCCGTCCGTGCCTTGAAGCCTATGGAGCAAATCTTTCTCCATGATATCCAGGTGCTGAAACATGGCGCCTTCGGCCTCGGCCGCGTCCCGCTCGACAATCGCGTTGAAGATTTGTTCGTGCCAGCGGCGGGCCATTTCATGGCGCGCGGCCCGGGTCATTTTGACGTGCGCGTCATCGAACAGTTTCCAGAAGAAAGGCAAGCGGAAGAAGAGATGCCTACCTGATTCGTACACCTGTACCAGCGCTGGATTGTGCGCGGCTTTTGCCAAAGCGTCATGAAACAATCGATTGGGATTACCGGAGCGCGTGTCACGCGCCGCTTCGGCCTCGATCGCCGCGCGCATGGCGGCGATATCCTCAGCGGTGGCGCGCAAGGCCGCCCAGCCGGCGACTCTGACTTCCATCAGCTTGCGCACTTCGAAAAGCTGGCGGATCGAGGTCTGCGCGGCGAGAGCGGCAAGATCGGTATCAGGAGGGTGCTGAAGAGATTGTGCATCGGCGACGACGGCGCCGCGTGCTGAACGGGTAACGAGCCCGCGGACAGCGAGCGATCTTAGGGCCTCGCGAATCGTAGTTCGCCCCACGCCGAACAGCGAACACAGGCTCCGCTCCGACGGCAGACGCTCTCCCGGTTTTAGTTTTCCCTGGGTGATCTGCTCCTGCAGATTATTGGCGATTTTGTCGACGCGGCTATTAAATTCTATCATTGGTCAGGCCAAAATCTCCTTGACAGTCGGAAACTGACTGCTATATAGCAAAATGAACTGAGTTTGGCCAGACCAAAGTCCTGATTTAGTTGCGATGAAAGGAACCCCGATGAGCTCCAATGAAAAGATCGTTGTCTTTGGGCCGGCTTTGCCGCTGAATTTAGCGCCCAT
>DASTOD010000141.1:0-2877 GCA_035762645.1 Binatia bacterium
CCGCTCACGCGCTGGGTTGGCCGATCGCGCGTGGCGGATCGCAGAAACTGGCCGATGCGTTGGCTTCCTATCTCCGGTCGCTCGGCGGCGAGATCGTCGTCAACAGATGCGTCGGCGGATTGGACGAGCTACCACCTTCTCGCGTCCTTCTCTGCGATTTGACGCCGCGCCAGCTATTGAGCATCTGCGGCGATCGTCTTTCGCCGCGCTACCGCCGCAAGCTACAGAGGTACCGCTATGGCATGGCCGCCTTCAAAATGGACTGGGCGCTGTCCGGACGGGTTCCGTGGAAAGCGGCGGAATGCGCGCGCGCGGCGACGGTTCATCTCGGCGGCACTTTGGATGAGGTCGCGTTGTCAGAACGCGCGGCATGGAAGAGCCAACACGCGGAACACCCGTTCGTGCTCCTGGTGCAGCCTTCGCTTTTTGATTCGTCCCGCGCGCCAAACTCCCGGCACACACTCTGGGGTTACTGTCATGTCCCGAATGGTTCCGCGCTCGATATGACCGAAAGAATAGAAAAGCAGATAGAGCGTTTCGCTCCCGGTTTTCGCGAGCTGGTGCTGGCCCGAAGCGTGATGTCACCCCGCGATCTCGAGAGCCGAAACGCAAATCTCGTGGGAGGCGATATCAACGGGGGCGCTCCGATTCTAAAACAACTCTTGTTTCGACCGACGGCCAAGCTTTACCGGACTTCGCTCAAGGGCGTCTATATATGCTCGGCCTCGACCCCGCCGGGTGGCGGCGTGCACGGAATGTGCGGATATTTTGCCGCCGAGCAGGCGCTCCGCGACATGTTTTAGCGACAGTGAAAAACACTTTCGCTGTCTCGGGTCTCGGGTTCCGAGTCTCGGGTTCAACGCGAAACTCAAGACGCGTAACTCGAGACTATCCTACGCTGCGGGAGGTTCGGGCTTTTCCCTATTGCGGCTCGCCGCACGATCGGCCGGACGGGTCAGCAGAGACGGAGCCGCTATGGACTGGCTTTCCCATCCGCGCTTCAACTGATCTCCTTCGGGTCCACGCGCTCCGGGCAAAACGCGGCTGACCAGGCTCAATGATTCCGCGACAAAAGCAGGAAAGAGACTATGGGCCAAGCGCAGAAGCCGCGCCTGGGGCGTAATGACGATTTCGGCTTTGCCGTACCGGCACGCCTCGATGATTTCGCGCGCGGCGCGCTGCGAGCTAGTGGAAAGCAATGGCGAAGCATTGCTCATACTAAAGAGGGCATATTCCAATTTATGATGGCCCTTGAAGAAGGCATTGAGATGCGATCCGGTGCGCATTAAACCGGGGCAGACCGTGGTAACGTAGATCCCATCTTTGGCCAGTTCTGCGCGCATTCCTTCGGATAAGCCGACCAGCGCGAATTTACTCGCTACGTAAGGCAGCAGGTGCGGAACCGCGACTTTACCGCCGATCGATGCGATGTTTACGATCCGCCCGTGACCTTGCCGCTTCATGTGTGGAATGACTTCCCGCGACAAATAGAGCGGCCCCCAGAAGTGGACAGCCATCGCGTTTACGTAATCGTCCAGTTCCATGTGCTCGGCGGGACCGACTTGAATGATTCCCGCGTTGTTCACGAGGACGTCGATTCTGCCGAGGTCGTTGATTACCGCCCTGACGCTGTCGCGCACCTCGTTCTCTTTGGTGATATCGCACACATGGATCGTCACCCGCACGCCGGCGCGGTGAAGCTCGTGGCTGGCTTCCTCGAGTTGCTTCTGATCGCGGGCCAGCAGAGCCAAATTCGCCCCTTCCGCGGCAAAACCGCGCGCCAGCTCTAGGCCCAGACCTCGCGATGCGCCGGCAATCAGCACCGTCTTGCCCATGAAATCGATGCGCCTCTGCTGGCGCACCGCATAAGCCGTAGCCGCCGCCGCCACGCCGAAAAGCGCGAGCTTAACCGGAAAAGAGATTCTGGGTCGGAAGTCCTTTTCCATGAAAACTCCTTCTTCGAATCTGCTGTTTTTGACCTCGGGATATTCTGCAACGCAAATCATGTACCACGCGCGGGCAGCGATCCGTGCGGGAGCGTGAAGGTTCCCTCTCTTGGGACGCTGTCGCCGTTTTACTCCGCGGGTCGTAACCGAAATATGCCGATCGCATCTCACCCTTTAGGTGTTACTCTCAGACAGTCATTCGCCCGTCCGAGCTGGCATATATTCTGCGTCGAGTACTAAGCGGCGCATGCGTGGAATGGCGCCAATAGAACTCTAACCACGCGCGTTTAGCAACAACCTTAGGAGGTTCCGGAATAATGGCAATCGCTAAAGTACAAAGAAAGCGCCGCCGGAGAGTGCCAAAAGATAAATCGGCCGAGAAACTCCCGGAAGCAAAAATAGACGAAACCCTGGCCGAATCCTTCCCGGCAAGTGATCCACCGTCGTGGACGACGGGCCGTGAAAAGGATGGCGAAACTATGGACGATCAACTGGCGAGACTTTCACGGGCCCAGCTTCGCGAAAAGGCGCGCGAATTGCAGATCCCCGGATTGGACAGCATGAGCGACGACCAACTCATCCGCGCCATCCGCGCTCAGCTAACAGAGAACTCATAAGACGCGGCACGCGGTGCATTGAACATGCGCCGCCAGCCATTGCCGCAAGCATAGGCCTGTAGGGGCACGGCGTGCCGTGCCCCTACGTGATGTATTCAACCAGAACCGAAACTGCTCTTACTTCCCTGCGGGTCCGGGACTTGGGGTAGCTGGACTGCTCCCCTGACCCGATCCCGGACCACCTGGGCCCTGAGACGGGGTGGTATCTCCAGTCTTTCCGGCACGCTCACTTCCGGTTCCTTTGGCTTTCGACTGGTCGCCGGTCTGGTCTCTGTCGCAACCCGGCAACGCAAGGCCGAGACTACCCGAGAGTA
>DASTOD010000142.1:0-2261 GCA_035762645.1 Binatia bacterium
GCGGCTTTGGGCTTGATGTTGGCTGCTTTCCTTTTGTACGTGGTGCCGGCGCGGGCGCAGAATGTGGATGAGCGGATCAAGGTACTGGAGCAAGAGCTGACGCAATTAAAAGAGCAGCAGATCGAGCTCAAGAAAGACGCGACCGAGGCGGCCGCGGCGATGCCGACTTTTAGTTACCGTCCCGGCAACGGTCTCAACATCGAAGCGGCGGACAAGTCATGGGCTTTGCGTTCGCAGTTAGAGTCTCACTTCCGCATGCTGTTTTTAAGTGGGCGCGACCAGGTCGGCCGAACCAACGGCGAGATCATGGGACGACGCTTCAGGCCGGGATGGTTGTATTGCATCAACAATTGCCTGTGGGAGATCGAGGCAACGCTCGACCTCGACGGTTTCGACACCAACACCGGACTTCAACGCGGCGCTCTCGTCATCAATATGGATAATATAAATCCATTCTTACCCAGCGTCCAGCTCGGCATGGAAGTGCAAAATGCCCATGGCGGAAGCCTTGCGCGTCAAGGCTCGGGCTCGGTGGGCGCTCAGGCGGAGTACGATCTTCACACCCGCAACGACGGTTTCAACACCGGCCGGGCGGGACAGGGCATTACCCTCAACTGGGATGACAAGCCGCTCTTTGGTATTGGAACTCTTCGCCGCTTTCAGCTCTCCATGTCGGCGGTTGGCGAGGGTGATGACGGCACGAGCAGTTTTACCGATCGAAAAGACTTCAACGCCTACATGTCCGTTCAGCCTATGGCGCGGATAAAGAACAAATGGATCAGCGGTTTGACCTTCGAATATGGTTCCTGGTTCTGTAACGTCGATAATCGCGCGGCCTCCAACGGTTGTTCCCGCTACCGTGTGCAGGATCATGGCGACGGCGGGCGCCAGACGCTTTTTGACAGCGGCGCCAACACGATCGGACAAGGTCTTCACATCGCGCATGGCCCGGGCA
The DNA here is from genome assembly GCA_035762645.1 of Binatia bacterium. Taxonomy (GTDB): domain Bacteria; phylum Desulfobacterota; class Binatia; order UBA9968; family UBA9968; genus DASTOD01. Next base: position 956 of record DASTOD010000142.1, read on the forward strand.
TCGTGTGGAGCATTGGCCCATACACACTTCGCGCCATGGGTTCGTTCGCGAGGAGTGAAGACCGGGGAGCCGGAATCGGCGTATCACCGGCTGGTGGGAGAGGCAGGAAGAAAAGCCAAAGCTTCTTGATCGGACATGATCTGTTTCTCTGGAGCCCGAAGGGATTTCTAACCGGTTCGGCTAATACGACGGGTTCGATCCTTGTGGGCACCCACTTTGAGCGTGTGGATCTGTCAGTGGGTTGCAATGGCAATACTGGTATATCTTGCGCAAGCATTGTAGCCGGGGGAGGGGGCGCTCACTTGAGTCAATTCCACCGAAACCGGATACTGCTTCGGGAGTGGGATTTGTGGTATTTCCTAGCGCCGCGCATGAGCGCGGGAATCAGCGTGCTTTGGTATGATGCATCGAACCTACGCAACGGAGCTAACCAGGCCGCCCATAACCTTGGCGTCTGTAAGACCCCGGTAACCGCCGCGCGCTGTAGAACAGGTATCGGTGGTGACTGGGTGGACGTTCACCTGAACTGGAGATACAGCTTCTAAGCGCAAATGTGCGCTTTATTCCAAAAGGGGAGCCTAGCGGCTCCCCTTTTTTTGTGTTCGAACCGTGTGAAGTGTTACAGGCAAGCCGCAGCATCGATGTAGGATGAGTAGGCTGATGCTCGTTTACGCTAGGTTATTCGTTGCGATAGCCCTCGCCATGATCTGGGGCGGCTGTATCCTCCAACAACCGCTCCGAGAACACACTTTGGGCGACCTGGGACGCTTTAGCTTCCGTAGCCCGGACGAGCAGATGAAAGGGATCATCGTCGGCGCTCCGCACGGAATCGCCGAGGCGGATGCGTAAATCGACCGACCGAGACTCGGTATTCCTCCGGAGAATTCGACTTACATTCCGAGCGGGCGCAAAAGGTTTACTATGACTTCAAACGCTCGGTGCTGGACGCCGCGCAGGAGAATCTGGATTTATATATCGATATCCATCAGAACGGCCGGCAGCGAAAGATTGAGGTGGCAACGGTAGGGATTTTCAGAGAGGAGGCAGCACTGATCAAGAACGCTTACCGCGAAATACGCGATCGAGCCCTCGGCCTTGATCCAGGCGTAGAATCCGTTGAATTGATGATCGAACCCATCGATGCGATAGAAATCCGCGTTAGCAGCAAAGGCGCACGGCATGCTCAGCGTTGCGAAAAAAAGCCTGCATTTCGAACTGCCTCTTTACAATGCGCTTGCATCCTCCAAATCCCGAGAAGCCTACACTGGTATCCTGGCGATTCTTTTGAAGCGAACCGTTCCAGTCC
>DASTOD010000143.1:0-2870 GCA_035762645.1 Binatia bacterium
CTTTTAATCGCCATAAGTTTGGTAAGAAGCCCGCCCTGACTGTGACCGATGACCACCATGCGCTGCAGAGCCAGATCATTTCCGTCGGGATCCACTTCCTGGACGACCGCGCGTAGCGCGCGGCGCAGGAGCATGGCGGAATACAAGATCGGCTGGCCGGTGTTGTACTGGAATACCCAAAACTGGTAGCGACCGCGGAGCAGCGGGTCATGCGTGATCTCGTTGAACATCTCCGCCCACCGCACCGGGCTCGACGCGGTACCGTGCACCAGCACCACCGGGATTCTTCCGCGCCGATAGGGCTGCATCATGATGAGGCCGTCGCCGAAAATCGCCGCTTGATCGGCGAAACGGAACCCGGCGATCTCGAAGTCCCAGACCGGTGCGCCTTCCAACTGGTAGGCGAGCGCGGCCGTCGGCTCCAGCTCCAGGGGGACGTCCCGCCCGCCAAGCGTAACGGTAGACGCCTGATCGGCGGCATAGAGCTCCAGCTTGCCTTGCACCGTTCCCTCAACGATGCCGCGCCGCGGTGTCGCAATCCGCAAAAAAGCCGTCACGGGGACCCTCGTCCGCGGCGGAATCCGCTTGCGTGCCGCTTCGGCGGCTGGACCGGAATCGACCGGTTCCAGCTCGGCGGCGAGCGGCGCGCCGACTCCGGCCTGTCGGTAGCGGTTGCTAAATCCGCGTACGACAAACTCGCCGACGGGAATGAAGCGTTTGAACCGATAGCCGCTCCAAAAGAAGTTTGCCGGGTCAGTGGTGAGCACGAGCTCGCCGAAGGGCAACGGCTGCGAACCCGCTTCCAAGACAACTTCGGCCTCAATCGGCGTGGATAACCCCCTGGTGAGACCCCGATTATAAATGTCGGCCGCCAAGCGCAGGCGCGGGTCGAGCGGATCCAACCGCGTGCCGGTTTCAGGGACGAGGAAGGCGTACGCATATACTGCGGCGGCCAGATAGTGCGGCCGCGCTGCGCTGTTCTCGGCGTGAAAAAACGACAGCTCGGCCAGCGCGAAGAGCCGATCCTGTACACGATCCTCGCTCAGAGGCTGGGCGAGCGTCTTGTGCAGAGTGTTAAGCGTAGTCGCCGGATCGGCATTAAACCTCTCCGTTAGATTTGTCCTGTGCAGGACCTGCTTGGACCAGTTACTCGGCTCGCCCGCGGAGAGCACATTCGCGGTGAGGGCGTAGTGCATCTCCTGCGTGGTGCCGCGCACCACGCCGATTGGTGTGGCGCATGCAGACGACAGCAACATGCCGGTAACTACAAACAGCAAACGCACTGTTGGCCAGGTAATCACGAGTCGATCTCCAAAATCCGAAATTAGGCTCGAAATCAATTTCATTGGAACTTTTATCCTTATTCGTGATGATTCGATACTATTCAACCTCCAGGCAATCAGAAATCAATCTTGATCCTTAAGCCGGCAACGACTGCCGTATCGATCGCTTTTCTATTGGCGCCGACCAGTGGCGCTTTGTTTCTGGCGGAATCGATAAACTGCAAGTCCGGTGTCACGTGCAACCATGGGGTAGCGGCGATGTTGTAAAACAGCTCAACCCCTTGCTCGTGATCCAGACCCGCACGCTGGATTAGCAGCGGCGGAAAAGTATCGCGCAGATCGCCGCTAATTTTCATATAGTAATAGCCGATGCCGAAACGATCCTGATCGCGCCCCGGAATAATTCCCTTACCACCGAAGCCAAAGCTGTAAAACTGCGCGATCGGATTGGCCTTGCCGTCGGAGATGCCAAACCGGCCGAAGATGCCAACCCCCTGCGACGAGTCTTCCTTTTCCTGGTACAAATATTGGTCGAAGTTGTACATGAACACCCAGGAGCCTGATTCTTTCTTTAAAGACGTATCAAACAAAGCGTTACCAATGAGAGTTCGAGGGTCTTGGCTAAGCGAGTTGAAATCGCCGTTGCTCCACGCAAAACTGATGAGTTGATGGCCCGTAAGCCCAAACGGCCTGACCGTCAATCGACCTTCCGACGCCAAAGTTGTGCCGTCTTTGAACAAAGTGTCAAAACCAGTTCGAGTTGTAACGCCTTCGGTGTCGATGGCTGAAAAGCCCAGTACGAGATCCTTGGTCGGCAAAAAAACGAACCCCATTCCCAAGGTCGAATAGGGAACGATTCGTAGCCCCGCGGGACTGAAAGAAAACGCAAGATTCATAAACTTCTCGTCGCCCCTGCCATGGGCGAACTCATTAGCGTCACCAGTCGTCGTGTCCAGCTTTCCGAGAGCCACGGCAAATTTTTCGTGTAGAAATTGCGTCAAGACGACATGAGAGAGAACCATCTCATCTCTCGCCGGCAATGACAGAACCGGTCGCGTGTTGACCGGCAAGAGTGCCCCGGTAGCTTGATTGACACCTGTCCCAAACGCGGCTTCGCCACGAACCAATAGAAACCCACCGGGCCAAAGTCCCATCTTTTTTGAGTCCAGCTTCAGAACGATCTCCGCATTACCGAGATATCTGCCGGTGTTATCGATGCCACCGCTGGTCACATTCTGAAACGTGTGCACGTTGTCGATATCGAGCTGCACACCGTTCCTTGCCATCGTGCTACGCAGACCGCCCCAATCGCCGGTGAGCTTGGCGCGTTTCCAGATGTCGCTGGTGAAGTCGGGTACGGGAAAGAGTGTGGCCTCGTCTTGTTTTTTATTGGGGCCGGTCGGGGCTGAGTCCAGGGCCACTACTCCCGTTACGCAAGTAAAACTAAGCAGGAACACAAGCACCGCCTCGAAAAGATGGCTCCCGTGTCGTCGAACTTTTGCCATTCCTAGGTCTCTCCTTCGTTTAGGTCTGGGACTTTTAGGACAAACGATTACTGTGCGCCGTCGACTCGGGATAGTGCGGGCC
>DASTOD010000144.1:0-5630 GCA_035762645.1 Binatia bacterium
GTTCGTGATGTAGCGCCGGGCGTCTTCGTTCAGGGGAAGATCGAGGAAGTCGACCGAAGGAAACTGCCGCTTGTGCTCCAGGACCCCGCCCGGCCGATGGACCTGGGTCACGGCGTTCAGGAGCGACGGAATCAGACCTGCGTGGAGATCCCTACGCGCGGCCAAGTTGGCGGAAGCCGCCATGAGTGTGGTGTCGCGGGGCGGAACATTCCGCTGCAAGTTCACCACCCCTTCGCTGAGAGTCACCGGAGTTAAAAAAGGAAACCGCCGAGCGTAGGCCGGCGCCCGGTCGAAATTGAGGATCTCGAAAGCCGGGTTCTGAAAAAGGCTCTGAATCACCGGCGCCTCCGGAGAGGCGACAAAAAACGCGGCGTCGATTTTACCTTCCGACAACAACGTGATCGCCTGTGCCGTATCGCCCTGGATCAATGTCGCATTGGCTTCGGTTATCCCGGCGGCGGAGAGCAGCTGCATCGTCAGAAGATAAGTGCCGCTGCCGGCGGCGCCGACCGCGACGCGTTTCCCTTTCAGGTCTGAAAATTGCTTGATCGGTTTCTGTCTGCGGGTAAAAACCCAAGCCGGCTCGAGAAACAGGCTTCCGAGGGATTGCAAGCTTTCTTTGTCGTCGTCCGTCGCGCTACCTCCCTGCACCAACGCTAGTGAGACATCGCCTTTTTTTAGCAAATCGAAGTTCTCGACTGATCCGGCGGTGGAAACCACCTCGAGGGAAATGCCGTCCTTCGAGAGCAGGCGCGCGTATCGCTGGGCAAAGGCATAGTAAGCGCCGTTCGTCGCGCCCGTGGCAATTCGAACGACGGTGGGCGGCGGCGCGCCCACATACTGATAGGTAACGACGAACGCCGCGATAACGATCAACGTGAGCAGACCCCAAACTTTAATGAATTCCACCAAGGCTGTTGTAAAATGTTTACTCATCGTGCGAATTCTGGAGCAGACCGTAACCTCCTAGGCGCTTTTGACAATCGCGCCGCATTCTTCGCACCTGTACCTGACGGTCCGCTCGTCTGACGTCTCCATCTCCTCGAAGTCGTACCGCTTCTTGCCCGATCGATCCAGGCATTCCGGACAACAGCCGTCTCCCAGCTCCTCGCCCTCGATCACCAGATGGCAGTGCCGGCATCGGAGTTTCTTCTTTCTGTCCGGCAACAACTCGAGTCTCGTGTGATTACAGGAACTCACGTCGTGGTTATCGGTACATCCCTGCGCGCCAACGCGCGCCAGCCGGTCTTCTCCTTTTACTCGTTCGCGCCGCGATCAGGGTATTGTCGTCTTTTGATTCACACTATTAAGGGTCGTGATAGTTCAATTCGTTATGTTGAATCGTGTTGATGAAGCCGAGCGCCAGAGGCCGCCCCGCCTTGTTTGCCAGCTCAAGCAGGCGAGACACCGCCTCGCGTCTGCGAAAAAAGCTCCGATAACCCATTTGCTCATAGAGGTTTTTTTCCGGAAGGCTGTTTGCGTAGATGATCGCCGCGCGGTCGGCGATCAAGTTTTGGGGCAAGCTTTTCGCGAGTGGCAGCCCTTGCCCTGCGTTGTTGCCAAAGAGCACATAATCCGCGCCGTCATCCAGCTCTTTCAACGCGCGCGCGATGCCCGGCAGCGATACCTCGTCCCAGTTTCTCATCTCGAACTTCGCTTGCGCCGCAGTCAAACGGTTTGGGTATCCGTCACCGGCTCGAAAGATCCCGTCACGCTGGACCAACCGGGTCCAGGAGAGCGGTGGATTCGCGACAAACTCCCCCACCGTCACTTCGTTATCCAGGATCAAAGTTGCGAAATGATCAGACCCTATTCGGAAAAGCTCAGCGCGAAGTGTCATACGGTTGGGATTAGGTTATGCTTCTGCGTTGCGTTGACCGGCGGCGATTGGCCTTCACCGATGCCGGAGCCGAAAGCCGTCGCGGCCACTGTCGTCCTACTGTGTTCGATAGCACAGGAATTTAAATGTTGCACCCACCCCATATCACCGTCGTTTATCGTATCCCTGGGCGGCAGGCGGGCACCCTGCAGCGCTTTTTCGCTAAATGATCACTGGCGATCGGCCGATGAGTCTACCCCGCGTGTCGCCCTTTGCCACGATCGATTGAGGCTTGCGAACAACACTCCCGCCACGCTGTAGACGACGACCAACGACCACAAGAGGGGCTCGTAGGTTTGCCACCGATCAAAGATCGCTCCGGCGATCACCGGACCCAGAACGCCTCCCCATGTGTAAAACAAAGTCATGTAGCCCCGAATCCTGGCGTAATGCTTTCTGCCGAACAAATCTCCGACCACGGCCCAGCCCAGCGGGAAAGTCGTTTCCACCGCGGCAAAGAAGATTGTAAAGAGGCCCAGCGACCAGAGCGAGCTGTTGAACAGAGGCAAGAACATGGCGCCAGCAGCGGCGAATAAGATGAACGCGGTCATACGAGGCTTGTTCGCCTTGTCGGCAAACCAGCCCAGGATGAGCGTCAACGCCATGCCGAGAAAGGCGTAGACGCTCAGCAGTAAAGCCGCGTGTGGTTGGCTCAATCCTTTCCAAACCATAAAGGGTACAAAATGAACGCCGACGGCATGGTAGGAGGCGTTGCGGATACCCGCCGCCAGCACCGAACCCCAAAACGCGAAGGAGCGCAGCGCCTCCGCAACTGTGACTTCGACCTCCGACGGAATCGGCTGCTGGGCGCCCTGTTTGCCGCGCGCCGGGGCTGCGGGCCCATCTCCATCGGGCACGAGACCCATGCTTTCCGGCGACCGGCGAATGGTGAGACACAGGGGGACGCCGATCACCAGGAACAATATGCCTGCGATCGCGGCTCCCCAACGCCATCCCCAGGCTTGGACGATGACGCTCAAGAGCGGGGCGACAAGAACTCCGCCGAGTCCGAAGGCCGCGCTGCTGATGGTGATGGCTCGGGCGCGGTGGCGGATAAACCAGGTGTTGATCAACACCATCGGCGAATGCATGAATCCGCCCGCGTGGGCGAGCGAGATAACGCCCAGATAAACGGCTAAAAAAGCCGCGTAGCTACCGACCTGGGAGAGGAGCAGATAGCCGGTTCCCATCAGTAAAACTGCAGCCAGCATGATTGGCTTTGGACCGTAGCGGTCCAGCAGATGACCGACGATGGGACCTTCGATGGCGCCTTCCGCGCGCGCCAGCGAAAAAGCCAGCGAGGTCGAGGTTCGGCTCAGATTGAGGTCTTGGCTGAGAGGAAGAAAAAAAACCGTAAAGCCGAAGCTATGAAGCCCGGCGCCGAGCACGCGCAACGCGCAAGCGGCGGCCACCATGCGCCAGCCATAGAAGAGGCCGGTGAGTTTTTCGAGCAAGAGAACGGTCCTGTAGCGGTGACTCGGAACTAAGTAAGCCTATCTCTTAGCATGAGGTCGTTCCGAGCGAAAGCTAAGGCCGAAGATAGCCAAGTTAGTTGCATTGACACAAAACTCCGGGTAGTGGTTCAGTTTAACGGCGTTTCGGACCGTAGTGGTAGGGAAAGATTCCTCGCATCCGCTCGGAATGACATCGAAGTAACCGATCTGTCATCTCGAACGTAGTGAGAGAGCTTTCGCGAATTGAACCACTACAAAACTCCAGCATATGGTTGCTGGGAAGAAACGTTTCGGGATTTCCCATGAATGGGCCGCTGAGGCGAAGAAGGAGGATAGCATGAAAAAAGCGAAATGGTTTCTCCGCGTCATGCCCGGCCTATTTTTCTGTTTCACGGCAGCCCCGGTCTCACCGCAGGTCAACTTTTACGAGGGGAAAACCATCACGTTGATTCAGTCGAGCGATCCCGGCGGCACGGCGGACATGCGCATAAGATCGATGATGGCTTTCCTTCCGAAATACATTCCCGGAAACCCGAACATCCTGACGGAGTATATGGCTGGAGCGGGCGGCCGAAGAGCAGCCAACCACATCTATCGCGCTCGGCCCGATGGGTTGACCATTCTGTCCAGCACGTCCGGCCTGATCCCGAGTGCCATCATGGGCGAAACCGGAGTTTTGTACGATATCGACAAGCTGATTTACCTCGGCACGCCCTACAGCGAGTTCCACGCGGTTTTTTTCACTAGAAAGCAGCTCGGCCTGGAGACGGTCGAGAAGCTGCGGGCGGCCCCTGGGCTGAGAGTCGGCGCCCAATCGGTCGGCCACGCAACCTACAGGGAAGGACGGCTATTTAGCTACTTACTCGGTTTGACGCGGCCAAGCTTTGTCGTTGGCTTCAGCGGGCCGGAGATCGACCTGGCTTTGGAGCGCGGTGAGGTCGACGGGCGGTCGAGCGCGACTGAATCGGTGCTGCAGCGAAATCCGGATAGGCTCGAAAAGGGGACCGTTCACTTCCATGCTATCTTTGAGGCGCCTCACGGCAATAAGCATCCGCGTTTCGGCCACCTTCCGGAGATCGAGACCTTCGCCAAATCCGACAGAGAGCGAAAGCTGATGGCACTGGTTCGGAATCTAAAGAGCGCCGGCGCACCGCTTGTGCTTCCTCCAGGAACTCCCGACGAGCGCGTCCAGATCCTCCGGCAGGCGTTTCGACGAATGTTCAAAGATCCCGTCTTTCACGAAGATTTTAAAAAGCGGGTTGCGGAAGAACCGTCGCCCCTCGCAGCGGAAACCCTTGAGACCATGATCAAAGAGACACCGCGAAACCCGGACGCCATCGAGCTTTTGAAAAATCTCAACGGTGCGGGTCCTCTTCCGCCGCGCTAAAATCAACGCGATGCCCGCCCGCAGTCTTTCCTAGTCCGGATTATTTATGCGCCGAGGAAAACGATGACACGGTGTCGATCAAGGGGTGAGCTTGGAGGAGTGAAGGCACAGAGGCGAACAGGTTCAAGGACGTTTATGGTGCTTGGCCGTAGGCTTTAATTATTTACTGGATATCTGCTCTACAACTTACGTTTGCAGGCCGCCTCAAGGTACAGGCCCATTGCCTTCGCTCCGGAAGGCTCGCCCCTTGATTGTTGTGCCTGGTGAATAATCCGGGCTAGATTCCCGCTGAATTCTCATTATCCATTGAAGATGAAGAATTTGCGCATCGCGTAGTTAATCATTAGAGCCGCAAAGATATTGGAACCGAAAGCATACGTTGTGAGCATGCCGAACCGCCTGATCAGAAGCCCCATGAGCGCGGTACCGATGACTATGGCGACCCCGGAGACCAGATAAAACAGGCCAATTTCCAGGATCCAGTGATAACGGCCGGGAACAAAAACCCAGTAGATATTGATAAGGTAAGCGACCAGGTTTGAGATTACGAAAGCGACGCCGTTTCCCTTCATGGAGTTTCGCGACCGGGTGGTGTCGTCCAACTCCTGGACAGGCAGGTTGAACAGCCTTACGAACCAATCATCCGCCTGTAAGGCAAAAAATATTTTCCACGCTACGAGGTGAAAGACCAATATATGGGTCGAGGTGGCGATGCATCCACTAATGACATACTTTATGAATTGGAAGAGATTCCCTGCCTCAGGGCTCAAAAATTGATCGATGATGTTCACCCGGGTATTCCCTCAAGTCACAGTCATTGCTCGGGTGTGGCGGAGTTGTCCAGAATTGCGCGGCGCCGCCTATTTGATTCGGATGGTGTTCCGGCTTTTTTTGAGGACGTCTTTGTATC
>DASTOD010000145.1:0-6306 GCA_035762645.1 Binatia bacterium
CGGTGACGGTTATATTCTTAGACTCAGTGCTCAGAACGTCGGTTACGGCAGAGCTCTCGATGGTCAGCTGGCCGGAGTTCTTCATGGAGATGTTCGCGAGAGTCGAGCCGGACTTGACGCTCAGGTTCCCGCTCTGCTCCAAGATGACCCCGCCCAAAACGGTAGCACCGGACAACGTGATATTACCCCCGGAGTTTACCTGGATGCTTCCATTCACCGTACCACCTTGCACCGTGAGCGCGCCCCCCGAACTTACGAGCACCGAGCCGAATACGGTAACGCCGTTAAGCGTGCACGAACCACCGCTCACCGTGACGTCGGCATACATCCCGCCGTTGATCACCTGATTCTTGCATCGGACGGGCCGGACGTTCTGGGCGGGCGCTGCGGCGGTCCACAGCAGCACCAGAACCGTAAGTGCTAATGTTTTTGTGTTGACTAGACGAAGCATGATTCCTCCTTTGGCTGCCCTGGCGGTTGCCTGCCGCTCAAGCTCAGCCCGTTGTTTTGCCGGCGATAGTTTCACTGCTCCCTCTGGTTCGATAAGAGTCGCTAAGATCCAAGGAGTCCGCCCATGTTGAGCCCTGGGGCTCATTCCGCCTCCACGGCAGCTTTACCGAACCGCCCACTCGGCACACGGAACGTTCATCGGGGGCAGTTCCATGCCGCCGGCGTTTCGCCTTCGCCATAACCCAAGGCATAACCAGAAAAACGGAAAACAGGAGGAAAATTGTGCGCGAGCCATGGAGTCCTGGGCCATCTAGCAACTCCCGCCCGTGCTCGCGCAAGTCAACACGAGGTATATTTTTTTATATCTGACGATCTATGACGATATACATCTAAAGATAAAATTTTGGCTGGTAGAGGAAGTGTCAGAACTTGAATCTCTTAATAAAGGGTTCTTCAGTATGTGTGGCTAACCGCCGAGGCGCTGAGGGCGCGCCTCTGCGAACTCGGGGTCTCTGTGGTGAATGCCTTCTTGGAAGAGCCTAATACACGAAGCGGAGAATTACTCGCGGCGGTGCTTTTGTGCCTGGCGTGATCTGTTAACGAGTTCGTAAAGCGCTTGCCCCGTCCCTTCGGCTACGGGGTTAAGCGAGGCGCCGATTTTTCGCGCAACCGCCTGTTGATCGAAGATGAAGCTTTTCCAGACCCCCGGCGGATACGATTCCAACGGCAGGGCAAATCCCCCGTGCGGCGCCCCTGTCGCAGCCGTAACATGATGGCTGCGCGAGCCAACGCCACTTACGCTGTGGCAAAACACACAGCCATTGGCGAAGGTCACTGTCTCATAGAGGTCTCTCCGCAGATCCTTCAGCCCGGCGAGCGGATCATCGGCCACGAGCTTGAAACTGTTTTCAGTAAGCGCGTTTTGCGCCGCCTGCAATCGCAGCTCTTCCGGCGGCTCTTTGAGAAAGTAGATAAACGCCCCCAGGGGACGCGACATCAGCGGGGGCTGGGGACCGTCTTTCCACGTGTACTGGCGGTTGCCGCGATAGAAAACACCCACGCGAAAAAGGTTTTTCTCCCCATCAAGGCCGATAACGATGACAGGCTTATAGGGCACGATCTGACCCCGTTTCCAGAACTGTTTTTCGTTGCGGACATTCGTTGTGATCAGATAGCCGCCCTCGCCTCTTTTCTCGGGCGGCAAAGAGTCCATATAACTAAAGAGATCGATGGCGTGGAAGGTTTCGAGCGGCCACTCTTGCAGCTCGTAGCGCAAGCTCTCGTACACCAGCGCCATGCGCGCAACAAATCGCCCGTCCACTCTATACGAGCGGATCCACTTCTCGTGACGCCAGAACGGCAGCGTAGAAAACGGCGGATCGCGCCAGCGCCGCTTGGCTTCCACCAGGATGGCGGATTCGGGAGGCATCGGGGCAAGCTTCAGAAAATCCAGCAGCAAGAGCCGGGCGTCATTGTCTGGGTCTCCCAATCGCATCAAGCTGAAATGGTCACGCTCTGAAACGATCCAGCGGTCGAGGCGCGAGTGTCCCTTCGCCTCCAGCGAATCGAAAAACCGTTTAGCGTCGACAAGGAATCCCGTGAACTCGCTTTGCGACGTCAAAATCAAAAAAGGCGGCGCGTCAGCGCGGACGTGAGTCAACGGCGAGGCCCGTTTCAGTGCCGCCGGGTCCGTGCCAAACGTTTTTTGCGTCGCGATCTTTTGATTCTCCGAAATGGACCAGCTGGGCTGCAGATCATAGACACCGCTGAATGAAATGACTCCCGCCAACGATTTGGAAGTCGCCTGATGCTTGCCGAGATATCGCGAGTCGAGAGCGACCAGCGCGGCAAGGTGTCCTCCCGCCGAATGGCCCGACAAATAAATTCGTTCGCGATCGTATCCGTAACGGTTCGCCTCACGGATCAGCAGCGCAACGGCCGCGGCGACATCTTCGGCCTGAGTCGGATGCCGGTGCTCCGGCGCCAAGCGATAGCGCACCAAGGCGACGGCAACGCCCTCCCTGACCAGCGCGTCGGCGACGGCCGGGCCGATCCGATACTGATCATCGCTCAGAAGCCAAAACCCTCCATGGACGAAAATCAGCAGCGGCGGTTTGCGTCCCGTGTCGGGCGGCAAATATAAATCGAGACTTCGCCGGGGATCGCCCTTGGCGGCTCCCGGATACTGGATCTCGCGGATGACTGTCGGCGCGATGGAAGCCGCATGAAGAGGCGAAGATGCTAATTCAACCAGGCCAGCGACGAAGGCAACGACAAATACGAATTTAAAGAAACTCACGAGGTCAGTGCTGCGGCGTCCTTTCAGCGAGTTCAAATCTATTCGGTTTTTACCAAGGCCGGAGCTTTCCGTCAAAGTCAAACGATCCGTTCGGCTCCCGGTTTCGTGCCGCCCCGAGCCACGGACGTTGCCACGGCGCCCGCACTCAGTACGGCGGCGGCGACAAAGGTGGTATTGAAAGCAGCAACAAATCCGGCGGCGTTCTCGGTCGTCGGGCGCGCGCCCGCGAGTCCCGTATGTTGCTCAAAAGCAATCGTCATCAGGAAACCGCCCATGGCCACGCCGAGCACATTCGCCAGACCGAAAGTGACGTGGTTCACTGCCGACGCAAAACCGCGATGCTCCTTGGGCATCATACCGATCATCGCCATCGAGTTAGCGGGGTTGAATAGGCCGTTGGTCATGGCCCCCAAGACGATCAGCAAGGTCGGTAAAAACCAATCCGAATCGGTGCGTAGCCAACCGCCGATCGCGAGAGCGGCGACCATGATGGCGGCGCCGAGGGTCGCCGGTGCTCGAGGACCCAGCCGGTCGGTCATAGCGCCGCTGAGCGGCGCGAGCGCGACGGTCAGAATCGACGGCGCCATGAAAAGCAATCCTACGGCTGTCGGCGAAAACCCCAGAATGCCCTGAAGATAGAACGGCATCAAAAAACTGATCACAGAATAGCAAATTGCCATGATGAGAAGACTCACGACGCTGAAGCTGAACCGTCGAATTTTGAATAACTCGAGATTGACAAACGGGCTTTTCGCCTTCGATTCATGGAGGATCAGCGTTGCCAGAGAACCCAGAAAAATCATGACCAGTGCGACTTTCAACGGCGTGTCGATGATCTCGTGCGTGCGCCGATCAAAGATCAGCACGAGCGTGGTCGTAGTCACAACCAGGAGCGCCGCGCCGAGATAGTCGATCGGCACTTGGCGCGGATGGGGAATGCTGCTGCCCCTCCATTTCAGGTTCGCCAAGCTCAAAAGCGCGCCGCAAAATCCGATGGGAACGAGAAAAAAGAAACTCCAACGCCAGCTCAAGTAATCGATCGTAAAACCGCCGATGCTGGGACCCAGCACAAAGCCCGCGTGATGGGCTGTCGTCATATAGCCCTGCGCCCTGCCGCCAAGCGCTTCCGGGACCGATTCCGCGGCCAACGCCCGGCTCGACGACTGAAGCATCGCGCCGCCCACGCCCTGCGCAAATCGCGACAAAATGAGCTGGAGGATGCTTTGCGAGAGGCCGCAGAATAACGAGCCCACCGAGAAGACCAAAAACCCCAACGCGAAAATCTTCTCCCGGCCCCACAGGTCAGCGACCCGACCAAAGATAATCGAAAGTCCGATGTTCGAGAGCTGGTAGGCAAGCAGCGCCCAGGAAATGCCGATGAGGTCGGTTTCGAGACTGCTCGCGACCGTCGGCATGGAAATGGCGACGATGCGGGTCGCCGTGCCGGAAAAGAAAGTTCCCAGGAGGGCGGTGGCAAGGAGGAGATAATTGACGCGTGAATCCACTCTGCTTCTTTTCCGGTCAGGTTCTTGAACTATTAGCTCACGAAAGCGCTGCGCGGCAAATGACTTTTAAGCGTAAGGCGTGAGGCGTCAGGGGTGAGGCGCAAAATGTTCGTGAGGCGTGAGGCGTTATCGTTCAACTCGCGGAGCGAGTCCGGATTGTGCTATGAGTCAGGCTTGAGTTCATGGCGAGTTCTGAAGGAGGAGCAGCACATGCGATTTGGCACTTTCAGTTATAACCAGGCTCGACCCTGGGTGCCCGAATCCCAGGCTTTCGAGGAATTGATCGAGCAGATCGCGCTCAGCGAACAGCTTGGCTTTGACGAGGCCTGGTTCGCCGAGCATCACCACTCGGATTACGGAATGCTCTCCTCTCCCAATCTTATCATCGCCGCGCTCGCCGACCGCACGCAGCGCCTCCGACTCGGGAACTTGGTCAACGCGCTGCCGCTTCACGACCCGATGCGCCTCGCGGAGGAGTGCGCGATCCTCGATATTCTAACAAAAGGACGGTTGCGCGTAGGGCTGGGTCGAGGCGTCCCGCGCGATGATCTCAAGCATGGCCTGGATCGTGACACGGCTCAGGCCCGCTTCGAGGAGGGCATTGAGATTCTCTTGCGGGCGTGGACGGAAGACACGTTTAACTACTCGGGCAACGCCTGGAACTACGTGGACATTTCGTGCCGCCCGCGTCCGCTCCAGCGACCTCACCCGCCTATTTACTACGGCGCCACCTCACCCGACAGCCCGGCGATGGTGGCGCGCCGGGGCTGGAATCTGGCCCTGTCGCGGCAACCGCTCGCCAACTGCGCCCGCGCCATCAAGGCTTATCGAGAAGAACGGGCCCGTGTCGCCGAGCCTGCCGGCGGTGGAGACGCAATCATGGTGCGGGACATCTATGTAGCGGATACCGACGAGGAGGCGTGGGACGAGGCTGCCCCGGAGATTGCCCGCTTTTGGCAACTGGCCACCGACAACCACTGGTGCCGCGAGCCTATCACAACAGATGATCTCCCCCGGTTTACCGAGCGTTTTCCCTATTTTCCCGGAGGCCTTACGCTTGGAAGGCTAGAGGAATGGGGGACCTCGCTAATCGGCAGTCCCGAAACCGTTGCCGGAAAGGCGCGCGCGATGATCGAAATAGCGCGACCGGATAGCCTCATCGGCATGTTCAGTTTCGGCGGCCTCGGCCATGCCCAGGTGACGCGCTCGATGCGGCTGTTCGCAACACGCGTGATGCCGCTTCTGGCGGCTGAACCCGCCGGCTCACGAAGCGCGCTGTAACGAAGGCTCCGCCGGAGGACGGATCCGTGGCGGACACAAAGGATTTGGAATTTAATAGTTTTGAATTTCTTAACTTCGTCCTCTTCGCGACCTTCGTGGTGAAATCTCTCTGGCTACTTTGGTTGTGGCCGAGCCGCGCCGTGGTCTTGTAGTCAGTGGTCTCTTTTCGCCGGGGTGCTACGGCGCATTCTTCTCCGCCAAGAGGCGATGGGCCGCGGCCGCTGCCTCGGCGACCAGCACGCCCATTTTGGGATGAACCGGTTCGAAATCCGGTTTGACGCCGAACTGTTCAAGCAATTCGGTGCAGATGGGTCCCACCGACCCCACCACGATTCGGCCGAAGGCGCGCTGCAGCCAATCGCTCACTTTGTCTTCCGCCGCTATGCGGAATAAATGCTCTACCTGCGTCGCATTCGTAAACAGCGCGAGGTCTGCCTGCCCTTCCAGAATTTTTTTTATCGCCTGACGGAGCGGCGCCAAGTCCTCTGGGAGAGCCCACCGATAAACAGGAATTGACACGACCGTCGCGCCCCGAGTCTCTAACCCGAGCACCAGATCGCGGTTGGGGATGCCGTACTCCTGAATGGCAATCCGCTTACCCTGAAGATCGCCACCGGAATCTAGAATCGACAGCACTTCGCGCCATGTATTCGGCTCTGGAACTGCCGCAGCCGGCTCGAGCCCCAACTCCTTGAGTACGGCGACCGGCTTTGGGCCGCGAGCGATCAGCCGAACTCGATGCAGTGCCGCGATAATTCTCTCTTGATAGTA
>DASTOD010000146.1:0-5418 GCA_035762645.1 Binatia bacterium
GCTGGAACTCCTCAAGCCCTGGCCGCTTAAAATCATCATCGACAACGTATTGAACGGCAATCCGTTGGCTTGGGACCTTACGCTTGGCTGGTCTTCACAGACCCTCCTCGTTGTTGCCTGCATAGGTTTGGTATTTGTGTATTTTCTCTTGGGCGGGCTGCGCATCCTCAACGATTACACAACGATTCGGATCGGTCAGGGAATGGTCAACGATCTTCGCCGGGACCTATACAGTCGAATTCAGCGTCTCTCCCTCTCTTTTCATACCCGGCAGCAAGTCGGTGACCTTATGTATCGGATTACTGCGGACACTATGGGTATTCAAACGCTGACCATGAACGGTTTTTTTTCAGTACTCTCGGCCTCTGTACTCTTGGCGGGAATGTTCGTGGTTATGCTTTTCCTTGACCCTTATCTCACGTTGGTGGCTCTCGTTGTCTGTCCGGCGCTCGTCGGCGCGACCCAGCTTCTGAATAACAAAATGTCCTCCGCTGCTATGCAGGCTCGTGATAAGGAGAGTTTGGTTTATTCTCTGGTGCAGCGAACGCTATCAGGAATACGCGTGATCCAGGCTTTTACAAAAGAAGAAGACGAGGAAAGACACTTTGTCAAGGCGAGCACCGAGAGCCTAGCAGCCGATTTGCGGCTCTACAACCTGCAAAATTTCTTTTATGTGGTGGTGGATGTCACGATTGCAGCCGGAACCGCGACTGTTTTGTGGTTCGGTGCACGGCATGTTTTGTCCGGAGAGCTCTCAATCGGCGAGATGGTTATTTTTGCGTCGTATCTCGCCTCCCTCTACGCGCCGTTAAACAGCATTTTCCAGACCTATGGGTTGGTTCAGAGCGCAAAAGTTGGGGTTCGGCGCGCATTCGATATTCTCGAATCGGAACAGAGCCTGCCGGAGGGCCATAGAATCTTTTCGCCTCAGGAGGCCCGGGGAGAGATCGCCTTCGAAGAGGTCTCGTTTGGGTATGACGCCTCACGCCCTGCTCTAAAAGACATCAGTTTCCATGTCTCGCCGGGAAAGAAGATCGCGATCGTCGGGACCACGGGGGCGGGAAAGTCTACGTTGGTGAGTCTGCTGCCACGCTTTTACGATCCACAGTCCGGCCGCGTAACAATCGACGGGATCGACATCCGAGAATTCCGATTGAAATCGCTTCGCCGCCAAATCGCGATGATTTTGCAACCTCCTCTCGTGTTTCCTCTCACCATCCGCGAAAACATCGCTTACGGCCGACCCGACGCTTCTATGGAAGAAATCGTCTCTGCAGCCCAGGTAGCTCAGGTTCACGATTTTGTCGAGCAGCTTCCTCAAAAATATGAGACTATGGTCAGCGAGCAAGGTTCTACTTTGTCGGAAGGACAGAAATTGCGCCTCACGA
This sequence comes from Binatia bacterium, assembly GCA_035762645.1. Lineage (GTDB taxonomy): Bacteria > Desulfobacterota > Binatia > UBA9968 > UBA9968 > DASTOD01. The sequence goes on from DASTOD010000146.1 coordinate 1,389, forward strand.
TCGCACGCGGGGTCTTGCTCAACGCGCCCATATTGATTCTGGATGAGCCCACCTCCTCCGTCGATTCGGAAACTGAAGCGCTCATCATGAAGGGGCTGGAACAACTAATGGCTGGCAGGACCACTTTCATTATCGCCCACCGGCTATCCACCGTTCGGCAAGCCGATCTCATTCTAGTTTTACGTGACGGCGGAATTGTTGAGCAAGGCACGTTTGCTGAACTGCTCCGTCGCCATGGGCCGTTCGCCGCGCTTTATCGGACTCAGTTTGCGCTTCACGAAGAAGAGCGGAAATTCCGTCTCGTAAAATAGGACAGAGAACATGCCATTCATACCGGACCTAACAGATCCACGGTATCTGGACGAAGTTGGTTGGTTTCTCTATCACGAAAAGTATGGCCGTGATAAGTTTGGCGGCTCCTATGATGCCGAGCGCCGCGCGTACTCTCGACTTTTGCTCGAAGAGGTCGCCAACTACTTGGGCCAGGAGCCAACCTGGCTACAAGACAAAACAGTCGTTAGCATCGGCTGCGGCTGTACCGGTGACCTCGTTACATTTCCTTCTCGAGTCAAAATCGCGATTGACCCGCTTCTTTGTGTTTACCAACAGTTGGGGTTGCTAATGTCGGACGAAGTCGGTAGCCCAACTGTTTATTTATCGATGGGCGCTGAGGAGCTTCCGTTATTGTCCGATTATGCAGATCTGGTGATATGTCGAAACGCTCTCGACCATATGCATAATCCCGCACGGGCGTTGCAAGAGATGGGACGGATTCTAAGCAATGATGGAGCATTGTTCTTAAGCGTTGATGTTGGCGGTGAACCGACCCCAGATGAGCCAACGGTGTTCTCGTCCGACCGCCTTGAAGCTCTCCTCTTGCAGGAGAAGTTCGAGATCGTTAGTTCTGCGGGCGACGAAGAGCCTCATAGTGCGTGGCGTCATAGCAGCATGCGCATCATGGCGCGGAAGAAACCACAAAACGGACTAACGCTTGACAAGGAAGAAATCTTCCGGCGCTATACGGCACGGCTCGACGAGCACGGATAAATGGCATAGATCGAGAGCACACGTGAGATCGCAGCTTCGCATCATCGTGAGCGGGCTCATCGCTCAGTATCCACTAGGTGGCGTGACTTGGGATTACTTTCAGTATGTTCTTGGCCTCACACAGCTGGGTTATGATGTCTACTATGTCGAGGATACGGGGCAATGGCCTTACAACCCGCGCGAAGGCGGCCTGGGAAAAGACTGTGACTTCAATGTTCAATATCTCGCTGCCATTATGTCGCGTTATGGGCTAGCTGAGCAGTGGGCGTATCGCTTTCCATGGCAATCGCAGTGGTTTGGGCTCTCCGACGCGAAACGACAGGAGGTCATCCGCTCCGCCGACCTGCTCATCAACATTTCCGGGACCCTAGAGCGACCCGAAGAGTATCGACAGGTAAGTCGCTTGGCTTATATCGACTCGGACCCGGTCTTTACGCAGGTAAAGCTGGCGCGCGGACAGCTCGATTTCCGCAAATGGATCGATATCCATGATGTCCAGTTCAGCTTTGGGGAATGTCTGTCGACGGAGGTGCCTGAGACCGGCCACCGGTGGCGCCCAACACGGCAGCCAATCGTGCTATCAGAGTGGCGCCCTGAGAGACCGTTTCGGGAGGTTTTCACCACGGTGATGAACTGGACGAGTTATAAGCCTGTTGTGTACGACAATCAAAGCTATGGGCAAAAAGATCTCGAGTTCATGCGGTTCCAGGAATTACCGAGCCTCATCGCCCCAACGGCTCTGGAGATCGCCGTTAATGCCGGGAAAACCCGCCGCACTCCACGTCAACTACTAGCCCACAAGGGATGGCGCGTGGTCGACCCCGCGGAGGTCTGCCCTGATCTGGACACCTATCGCCGCTACATCGAGTCTTCCAAAGCCGAGTGGAGCGTCGCGAAAAATGGCTACGTCGTCGGGCGGCCTGGCTGGTTCAGCTGTCGGTCGGCGTGCTATCTAGCGGCGGGTAGGCCAGTGGCCGTTCAGGATACGGGGTTCGGCGCGGTGCTCCCTTTAGGAGAAGGTCTGCTCGCGTTCAGGACTGTGGAGGAGGCGGTGGCATCGATCAAGGATATAGAAGCGAATTACCCGCGGCATGCCAGGGCTGCCCGTGAGCTCGCGGCGGAGTATTTCGACGCAAGCAAGGTGCTCACACGCCTGATTGACGAGGCTATGAACGGTTGCAACTGACCGCTCTTCCGAAAACGCAGGCCGCGTGCTGACATCACGCTGCTATCTCGCCGCCGGCAAGCCGGTGTTGGTGCAGGACACGGGTTTTGGCGACCATCTGGCTGTCGGATGGGGGGTCTTGAGCCTTGCTACGGTTGAACAGGCGATGCGGGGAGTCGAGGACATTCGGCGCAATTACTCCTTACACGCCCAAGCGGCGCGCGGATCGCCCGCGATCACTTCGCAGCCGAGAAGGTGCTCGACAAACTCCTAACTGACGCCGGCCTCTAATAGATCATGAGTGTCTTGGCTGAGCTGGAACGGAACGCGCCGTCATGTGCGGCGTCAACGGGGAGTACGGGCGACGCTCTATGTTTCGAAAGCTTGAGAGGAAGAGAGAAACGCATGGAGGTGGCCAAGTCGAAGGTTATCGTGGTGTTAGGAATCATGGGCTGTCTGCCAGTCGCGGGAACCGGTGTGGCTTGGAATACCATCCAGCATCTCATAGGGCTACGTCGCCTGGGATACGATGTCTACTATGTGGAAGCGACTGCCGTGTGGCCTTTTAATGCCACGACCGACGATTGCACGTTTCCGGTGAGCTACATCAGTACCCTGCTGAACCGCTTTGGCTTCCAGGATAAATGGGCCTATGTCGCCGCCCACAGCGACAACCGCTGCTACGGCTTGTCAGAGCTGCAGGTCAAGGACCTGTATGCCCGCGCCGACGCCATCATCAATCTCTTCGGCGGGACGATCCTGTGCGACGAGCACATGAGATGTCCGATCCGAATCTATCTTGAAACCGACCCGGTAGTGCATCAGCTCCGCATCGCAAACCGTGAACAAAGATACATCGACCTCGTGGCGGCACACACCGCTTTGTTCACTTGGGGAGTCAACTACGGAGAGCCGGACTGCGGCGTCCCGGTGGAACCTTTTACCTATAAGCCCACCCGCTCCCCCGCGATCCTCGATTATTGGGATTCCCCCTGTAATCCGGCGGCCCAGTACTTTACAACCATTGGTCATTGGGATCAGTCGGTTAAAGACCTGGAATACAACGGCGAACGCTATTCCTGGAGTAAGCACCGCGAGTTTTTGAAAATCCTCGAGCTGCCACGCCGCACGGCTCAGGAGTTTTCTCTGGCCTTGGCGATCGATGAACCGGCCACCGTGCAGGTGCTCGAAGGATACGGGTGGCGTGTCGAAGACGCCTATCAAGTTTCTAAGACCCTGGAGAGCTACCGCGAGTACATTTGGGGCTCACGGGGCGAGCTCACGGTCGCCAAGGATATGAACGTGCGCTTGCGCAGTGGTTGGTTCAGCGAGCGGAGCGCCTGCTATCTCGCCGCTGGCAAGCCAGTGGTAACGCAGGAGACGGGTTTCAGCAAGTCCCTTCCCACCGGGCTCGGCTTGTGTGCGTTTGAGAAGCTAGAGGATATTCCTCCTGCCATTGATGCGATCAACAGTGACTACAGAAGGCATTCCCAAGCTGCCAAAGAAATTGCCGCGGAATATTTCGACGCTGAAAAGCTGCTGCGGCGCGTGATGATCGAAGCAGGTTTGTAGTGGAGGGCGATGCTGTGCGGGCACATTCTTCTAATCGCGTGCATGCCGGGGCAACCACTCCCGCCAAATACCTGATTGTCAACGCGGATGATTTTGGGCAGAGCCATGGGATCAACCGTGGCATCATCACTGCCTATGGCGACGGCATCGTCACCAGCGCCAGTCTCATGGTGCGCTGGCCGGCTGCCGCTGACGCGGCCGCCTATGCCCGAAAGCAGCCCGGCCTGAGCGTTGGGTTGCATATCG
>DASTOD010000147.1:0-8173 GCA_035762645.1 Binatia bacterium
GACCGGCCTTCAGCGGGAAGACGATCAAGTCTGCCGAAGAGGCGATACAAAGGGTCCGGCATCAGAAGGCCGAAGGATGGGACCTACTGAAAGTCCTTCCTGGTCTAGCGCGTGATCACTACGACGCAATGGCGAAAACCGCAAAGGAAGTGGGAATAAGTTTTGCGGGGCACGTGCCGGCCGATGTGGGGCTGATTCATGCGATCCAAAGCGGTCAGGAGACCTTCGATCATCTCGACGGCTATATTGAATATCTGCAGGGAGAAAAGGGCCCAGTGGCCGACGCCAAGCTTCAAGAGATCGCGAAGCTATCGCGTGAAGCGGGCGTTTGGGTCGTGCCCACGATGGCTCTGTGGGAAACGCTCCGCGGAACCGCGGATCTGGCCAGCTTGCGTGCTTTCCCGGAGCTGAAGTACATGCCGCCCCACCAGATCCAACAGTGGGCAAGCGCTCAAGAGAACCTCCTCAAGAATCCTGATTTCAAGCCGGATGTGGCGCGCAACGTGATCCAAAACCGCATGCGCTTGCTCAAAGCGCTGCACGACGGCGGCGTGAGAATCCTGCTGGGCAGCGACGCGCCGCAGCGCTTCAGCGTCCCGGGATTTTCGATTCATCGGGAAATGAAACGCATGGCGGATGCCGGCATGAAGCCTTACGATATCATTAGATCCGGCAGCGCCAACGTCGGTCTATATCTCAAAGCGAAAGATGATTTCGGAACGATCGAAGCGGGGAAGTGCGCCGACCTGATCTTACTCGATGCCAATCCCCTCGAGGATATCGGCAACGTCGCCCGCCGGTCCGGCGTGATGGTGCGCGGGCGCTGGCTACCGGAGCGCGAGATTCAATCGCGACTCGATCGGATCGCGGCTTCGCATCGATAACATCTGAACAGGTCAGAGAGATTTTGCCGATTTCGTCGAATAGGTCACGGCCTCTTCTTGCCAAGATCCCTCCGTTTTTGACGGACAAATGACAGTTTGGATGTTCTTGTTGCCTTGGGGCAACGGACGGGTTAGCGGTCGGGCAAGCGGTCGCTGCCGGCGATCTTCTGGAATAGGGTAACAACTTCTGAATCGCGGGGAACTTCCTGGATCACTTTTTGAAGCTCATTGGCCATCAGCGGCGCAGGATCTTCGCCGACGAGCTTACGAAACGACACGACGAATCCAGGATCGTTGAGCGCTTTGCGCATGGCGGCCTGCAAAATCTCCACTCGATGCCGCGGCGTGTTGGGCGGCAAAACGATCGCGGAGCCGCCAACGCGAATGGCTCGTTGCAGCGCCAACACTTTCCGCTCCCTTTCGGATTTAGCAAACGTCTCGAGCTCCGGCAGATGAGCAAAGCAGGGGTGGCGGTTTCCTTTGGGTGTTTCGAGCACCACATGAAAGTCGACGAGCCCTTTGTCAATCCACTCCGGCGTTCGCTGGACGATGGAAGCGATCAAGCTCGATCTGGCGTCGACTTCGCCGCGCAGGAGCGCCAGATCGACCTCCGGGCCGGAATAGCCAACGACGAACCTGGGGTCTTTTAGCCCGAGGAAGAACGCGAAGAGCCTGCCCGTGATATAGATATTGTTTTTAAAGCTGTTAGGAAAAATAGATTCTTCGGCGGCGCCTCAGAATGACTTTTTTCTTGCCAGATGAGCCGTTCCGAGGTAAATGGCTGTATGCCGAGCCTCGGTAGGCGGGGGATCGATCCCGGTCCGGTGCCACGAATGAAGCAAGCACCCTCGGAAAAAAAAGTAAGGGTCGGTGTCGTTGGCGGCGGATTCGGCCGAACTCACATATTGGCGTACCGAGCCACTCCCGGCGTAGAGGTTACGGCATTCTGCCAGCGCACAAAGGCGGCGTCCGAGCAAATCGCCCGGGAATTCGGCATCCCGCGCGTGTTCACGGATTACGGGGAAATGTTGGCACAAGGCGGTCTCGACGCCGTGAGCCTGACAACGCCGACGAATGTTCATCTCGCGATGGCATCCGACGCGTTCGACCACGGCGTCGCGGTTCTCTGCGAAAAGCCTCTGGCAATGAATCGGGAAGAGGCGGCGGAGATGTTAAAGCGAGCCGAAGAAGCCCGCGTGATTCACATGACTTCTTTCAATTTTCGTTTTATCCCGGCCTATTACCGGATGAAAGAACTCATGCAGGAAGGATACGTTGGCAACCGTGTCCTTCATGTGGAAGCAACTTGGTTCTCGGAACGGCGGGCGGATCCCAACCTGCCGTTTGGGTGGCGCGATCACAAGGAAGCCGTGGGTTTTGGCGCCATGGGCGACAGTGGAGTTCACTTGGTCGATCTAGTGCGCTGGCTTGCGGGCGATTTCAAGCGGGTCTGTAGCCAGCAGGCCATTTTTACGAGGGAGAGACCTCTGGCCGACGGTTCCGGGAAGCGAGAAGTCACGGTCGAAGATTGTTGTGTTTTGATTGGGGAACTAGCTGGAGGAGGATTGGTCTCATTTGCAACGAACGCGGCGGCGCGTGGCACGGCCTATCAAGAGATTCGCATCTTAGGGAACCACGGTGTGCTGCGAGCCGCAGTCGATCGAACCAAGCCTGACTGGATGATTGGCGACCTTTGGGGTGCTCAGGGCAACGGCGATACTCAGCTTCTGCCTATTCCCGAACGGTTGAGGGAGGAGTTGGTCCCCGCGGGCCAGAGACGCGCGCCGCGAGAAGCTATCTTTGCCAATCTCACTCGCCTTCTCGCACGGAGTATTAGAACGGGACAGCAACCGAGTCCTAGCTTTAGTGATGGACTGGAGGCCCAGAAAGTGCTGGACGCCGTCGAGAAGTCGGCTCAAACAGGAAGCTGGATGCCCGTTAATTGAATCACCTCGCCCTTCGAGGAATGGCCACAGGGTCGCGCAACCACGCAATCCTTTTGCGACTAACTCATCTGCCGGAATTTTGCTCCTTGGTTCAAAACGTTCAAGCCGTTCAACCGCTACGCTCCGTTCAACCCTCACCTGTTTCCTCCCCCGCGTCGCGGGGGAGGACGAAGAAAGTCAAGCGGACGAGGTTCGGGCTTCAAGACGGCGGGGAAGAAAGGGACGCAAATTTTTCTGATCGCAATCTTTCGAGCTCTGCCTTGGTGTGAAAAGCGGGCGGACGCTCTCAGACCTTTGATCTTTGGTGTGTCCAGATGGAGCTGCTGGTCGTGATCCCTAGGCTCGAGGAATGGGGCCTGGCCCATCTACGGTTAGATTCTCAAGTTGAAAAACCTCGCCGCTGCACCTCCCAAAAGGTTTTCCTTGTCTTTCTCGCCCAGGCCCTCTCTGGCTTCGACCATCCTTATCGTGTTTGGGGCGGTGCCGTCCGGATGCGGATAGTCGCTGCCAATCATGAGTTTGGTGCTTCCAACCCGCCTCACGACATCGGCTAGGCTAGAATCGTCGGCGCCTACGGAGAAATGAAAATTCCTGAAGCATTCGGTAGGCCTTCGTGATGTTTTCTCGCGTGCCGCGGGCCGGGCATCATAAGCCATTTCCAGCCGGTCAATGAGCCACGGGATGAACCCTACGCCTACCTCGAAGAAGCCGAATTTCAAATTCGGAAAACGTTCGACCACACCGCCAAAGATCAATGAAGCGATGGCCAGGAAAACCTCGAAGGGGAAACCAAGGCAGACATCCAAATTGAAACGACCATAGCGTTCGACACCAAGGAGCGGACCGCTGTCGACTCCGTGAACCAATATCGGAACGTTCAACTGCTCGGCTCGTTCGTACACGTCCCAGAGGCCCTCGCTATCCAAATCCTTGCCGTTTACATTTTGATAGATAATGACCCCGTGGAGCCCCAAGGTGTGAATCGCGTATTCCATTTCCTCGATGGCCCGCTTCGGGTCTTGTAGCGGGACCGGCGCAACGCCGATGAATTTTCCCGGATAATCCCTCAAGACGCGACCAACGGCTGAATTAAACGAGCGGCTCACGTTAGCGCCGAGTTCACCGTCGACATCATAATAGAATGGAGCATTGTTTGGAATTAGGACTTGCATGTCGAAACCGTCTCTGGCCATCGCCTCGATTCGCGGCTCCACTTCCAAGTCACCCGGCGCATGGCCCTTAAGGCGAAGTTGCTTAATGTGTCGGGGAACAAATTTTTCTCTCGCTTTGTAGTCGAGCAAGTAGCGCCCGTTAGAAAGCTCGACAAACCTCGGGCCGATGTCGGCATACTTGGGATCGACTCGACTGAACGCGTCGCGCGGAGTGAAGTGCGTATCTGAATCTATTTTGATCATGATCGATACCTCGTTTGAAACCTTCAATCACCCCAATGCCATGGACGGCGTCTAAAAATCGCACGATTCTCTGTGTGAGCATCTTCTTATTTCTTGAACATTCCTGGGTCAAGGGAGAAATAGATGTGAGGTCCGGTAACGTTTATCCCGGGGCCAAGCTATTAAACGTCCACTGAACGCGGCCGCCTAAACTTCACCGGTTCCCCCGCATGTTGGGCACATACCGGACCCGCCGCAGCTCCAGCAGTTTTCCGCCTCGCTTTCGATTGTATGGTGAATTACGCTCTGATCCTTGCCGGTTCCGAAGCATTCCCGGCATTTGCCGTCGCCAACGGACGGAACGTCTTCCGAAGATCCGTAACACTCTGGACAACGTGCCATGGCCGGCCCTTGTATTCGATAAAAAGGACAGCCAACGACCTACTACCTCTAATCGGCTCGGTCGGTGAAATCCGATTAAGAGAGAAAAGTCCAAGATTCCGCGAGCAACGGGAATTACAGCTCTTCGGTTGACAGCTATTCCGCTTTTGAGTCTGGGACGCGATGCGGCCCTTCTTGGCGGAAGGTGTGTACGTCAATTACCTTGGCGAGGACGAGGGTGAGGCTCGGGTCATGGCAGCGTATGGCGCAACTACGAGCGCCTCGCAGCGATCAAGAACAATACGATCCGACGAACGTATTCCGCCTCAATCAGAACATAAAGCCGAGCGTGTAGAACTACGAGCGGTGCCGGCGAGGCTCTTAGGTTTTGTTGAATCTTATCTTCGTTCGATTCGACGCAAGCCCTAGCGGGGTGAGACGACGAACGCAGCCGTTAAGTTTGGCTTGGCGCCGATTTAGTGCGCCGCCTGTTTCGCCGCCACATCGGAAGCCTTGGCGGTCGTGATCACCGGTATCAACAGGCCGCCGGGATACGCGCCGTCGTTGGTGACATGCGGAACCACGTGGCAATGAAACAGCCAGAGTCCAGGCCTTTCCGCTGAAAAGACCAAGTCGTAGCGCTCGCCGGGTCCGATCAGAACCGTATCCTGTTCCTGCGGAGTAGCGACGCGACGCCCATCACATCGTGCCTTTTTGTTGCTTTCTTGTAGGATAAGTCTGCAAATTTTCGCATGAGCAAGAAAATCCAGAAGAGGCATTCTTATGTGTGCGAAGTCGCTTGACAGGGCATGACACGCGCCCGTACGATAACCGCCGAGTAAATCCTTTCGAAACTGGCTCACCGCAGAGGAGAATTCTATGGGTCCCGATGCCAAGCAGCGCTTTTACACTCCCGGCCAGTGCGCGAGAGACATCTTCAGAGTCCTCGGTTCGAACGTGGGCAATCTTCCAGCAGCTCAGCGTGAGGTCATCCCAATCCTAAATCGCCTGGCGCAGGAGAAGAACCTCCTCGACATCGGCCTTCCGAGAGAGGGCAACCATGTGTCCCAGTCCAACTGGCTGTACTACGACGGTGAGATCGGCATCCTGACCGCCAAGTGCCCATCGGACGTGGGAGTCCCGGTTCACAACCACGGCACCTGGGAAATTGTCGGCGTGTACAAAGGCGAGCTGGCCTACAGATTGTTCAACCGGGTGGACGACGGCTCGCGCGACGGCTACGCCGAACTCCAGATTGTAGAGGACGGCGTCATGCGCGCTGGCGAGTTCAGCGTCTGCCCGCTACCACCGCACGACATCCACGGTTTTCAGGCGCGAGATGACGACACCTGGATGATCGCCGTGGTTCACGGAGAGTTTGCCGAAGAAAGGCTCTACTTCGACCCGGCGAAGAAGTCCTACATCCGCCGCCACCAGAAAGCCTGGCGCCGGAGTCTCGGGCGGTAAGCGCGTCTAAAAAATCCCCCTCGGTCCCCCTTTGCCAAAGGGGGATGGACCTGCGCCACTTCTAGCTATCCCTGCACTGCCGGTTCGTCGCTCTCAATTGCCCTGATGATACGGCTCTTCAATTCTCCCCGCTTGGTATGATCGTCTCTGACGCTTCGAGAGACCTCGACATCCAGAAGGAGACGAGCCGGCTTACCTAGGACCAGGACTCGCTCCCCCAATTCTACTGCCTCATCTATATCGTGCGTGATGAATACAGAAGTCTTTCTCGTTTCGCGGATCAGGCTGAGGAAGTCAGCGCGAAGCTTATTGGCCGTTACCTCGTCGAGATGTCCGAAGGCCTCGTCACACAGGAGGATATCCGGATCAATTGAGAAAGCGCGCGCGATCCCGACCCTCTGTCTCATACCGCCGGATAACTCGTGCGGGTAGGCGTTATCAAAACCTGACAACCCGACCCTCTCAAGCCAGTGCCGCGCCCTTGCGAGCCGACTCGTTTCTTCTAGACGAAGGATCTCTAACCCATAGGTCGCATTCTGCAGAACGGTACGCCACGGGACCAGCCGATCCGTCTGAAAGACGGCCGATAGTTTTCCGCGGAAATAGTTAAACTCGGAGTAGGGTTCCTTTCCGTCGATGACAAGGCTCCCACCTGTTGGTCTTTCCAGCCCGAGGATGATATTCAGCGTCGTGGATTTTCCGCATCCCGTCTTGCCTACCACGGAGACTAGCTCGCCGGCCTCAATGTTAAAGCTAAGGTCGTTGATGGCTTGAAAGCTGTTTCTGTCGATGGAAAAGGTCTTGCTGAGATTACGACACTCTATCTTAGCCATTTCAGGGCTAGCTGGGACGCCATTTGAGCAGGCGAGATTCCATGCGCGTTATAAGAAATTGCATCGTCAGGCCACTGATGACCAATACCATCGTCCAGGCGAGAACTCCGCTCATGTTCAGGAGCGACTGTTGCTGGAGCATTCTAAATCCTACCCCGCTCGATGCGCCAACCAGTTCCGCAACGATGACCACCCGTACCCCGAACCCAATCGTTACTTTCCAGGCAGTCAAGACGTGAGATGTGATGGACGGTAAAATCAGCATCTGCAGCACTTGACCCCTGGTTGGCCTAAAGGCAAGCGTCATCTCCATGAGCTCTCGGGAGATTCCCTTGATCGCGTCCAGGATGCTGTGGGCGAACACGGGAAAAGAAATGGCCAGCATCAAAACGAGAATCCTGGTTTCTGTCCCCCGAAACCAGAGAATGACAATCAGAGTCCAAGAGAGTGCTGGTATGCCCATAATAAAGTTGACAATGGGAATAAGGTAATTCTCAGTTTTCCTTAATGTCCCCATGAGAATGCCTAGGGTAGCCCCCACGACGAAGCCGGCGATGAGCCCCAGCAAAATTCTGAAAAGCGTGAAGAGAGTGTCCCAGAAAAGGCTTCCCTCCTGGGCCATCTTGATAAATTCGGCGATGATGAGCTGAACCCCGGGAAGGACGTACTCCGGCAGAAAAAACGAGCCAGCTTGCCATAAGAGCAGAAGGAGTCCAAGGGAGATGAGCATCTCAATATTGAGGGCTCGTCTCTTCGGTAAAGGTTCGAAATCCATCACTCTCAGGCTTTTTGCTCGCTATCGCAATCCCCGATGAAAAAAATTTGCATCAGGTAGCTTCGTCACGTATCCAGGTTGCACAGAGAGCTTGAGCAGTTCCATCATGGCCTTTTCTTGGGATTCCGCCGCCGTCTGGAGGAATTTCACTCTTCCGGCCTTGATGGTTTCTTTGAGGATGGGGATCGGGTCTTTGGTTTTCGCCGCCACCAGCTTAACTGCTTCGTCCGTATTACTATTGAACCAGTCCACGCTCTCCTTCATCGCGTTCTGGATTCGCTGAAGCAGGTCGGGGTCGTTTTTGGCGAAGTCATCGTGCACTGCCCACCCCAGTAGCCAATGGTAATCAGTCCCGGTTTTCTGTTTCCAAAGTTTCTCCAGCTCATTGGTGGAGACCAGATCTTTAAACTTTTTGGTATCCTCTCTAACGAGCCTTGTCGGGGACTGAGCCCATACAATACCTGCCGGAGCTGTGCCCGTCGGAGATTTCAAC
>DASTOD010000148.1:0-9558 GCA_035762645.1 Binatia bacterium
GCGGCGAAAAAATCAGCGCGGAGGAAATTGAAAATTTAATTCTCATGCACCCGACAGTGCAAAACGTGGCCTGCGTACCCATGCCCGATCCGATTCTGGGCGAGCGCATGTGCGCCTGCGTCATCCTGCGCAAGGGCGGCGCTTTGACTTTGGAAGAGCTGGTGGTGTTCCTTATGAAAGAAGAAATCGCCAAGCACAAGCTCCCCGAGCGCCTGGAAATAGTTGACGATTTTCCGCTGTCGGCGTTCGGCAAGGTTTCGAAGAAAGATTTAACGGAACGTATCGCGCTAATGCTCAAAAGCAAGCAAAGCTAGCCAAAGATATGAGATCGGGAAACTTCGTCTCGCGCAAAGGCGCAAAGGGCGCCAAGGTTCGGAGAAATGGCTATTGTTCTTTCTTTGCGTGCTTGGGAAGCGCCAGGATAAGCCTGGCTGATCTAATATTCTGAAAGGAGGATATCTTGTAGGTTGCCCGTTCGACAAGTAGCCGAGCAAGCGTGAGTGGGAGTAATTCCATTGGCGAAGCCTTGCGAGGCGAACACGCGAGCCGTAGCACAAGCGAACCCGTTTCGGCCTCGTTACGCAGACAAGAGTGGCCAATCAACCCAAGTAGAGGAAGCCTGGGATCGGCGGCGAAGCAACGGGCGCAAGCAGTCGCCGGACTCTTCGGGGTGGGAGGGGACAGCGCGCGTGGAAAGATCAGTTAAGGAACCTGGGAGGCCCGCAGGGACATAAACAGCTAGCGGGAATAAATAACCGGAGCTGGTTCCTGGCGGGAGTCGGACAGGCCCATAGTAGCAAGGAAGCGGCTAGTGACCGTGGAGCGAAGGGGCCTGAGCGAAGACGTGCTTATGTAAGAGAGGGGGAGATCCGCTTGGAAGAGATTCCCACTACGGAAGAGCCGGAGTTTGAGGGAGGCGAGCCTAAAAGCGAGCGTGACCGTCAGGCTTTGGGGAAAGTTTCTCTTTTGAGACATAAGCTAAGTCAGAAAGCCAAGGCGGAGCCGAAGTTTCGGTTTTATGCATTGTATGACCGGATCTATCGGCGAGATGTGCTTTGGGCGGCGTGGGAGAAGGTGCGTGCGAATGGTGGGGCAGCGGGAGTGGACGGGGTGAGTATCGAGACAATCGAGAAAGCCGACGGCGGGGCCGAGGCCTTTGTGGAAAGGCTCCACCAAGAGCTAGTGACCAAGACCTACAAGCCCAAGGCGGTTAGGCGGGTGTACATCGAGAAGCCGGGCGGAGGAAAGAGGCCGTTGGGGATACCGACGGTAGCGGACCGGGTGGTGCAGACGGCGTGTTTGTTGATTTTGGAGCCGATCTTTGAGGCGGACTTTGAGGAATGCAGCTACGGGTTTCGCCCAGAGAGAAATGCGCGCCAGGCGCTAGAGGAGATTCGCTGGTTGATACGTCTGGGGTATCAAGCGGTGTACGATGCCGACCTTAAGGGGTACTTTGATTCGATTCCTCATGAGCGGCTTATGGCGTGTGTGCGGATGCGCGTGGCGGACCGCTCGGTGCTTAAGCTGATAGGGATGTGGCTTAAGGTAGCGGTAGTGGAAGGGGGAAAGGGAAGCACTGGGGGTGCGCTGTTGGGCAAGCGCAACTGCAAGGGGACGCCGCAAGGGGGAGTGATGACTCCACCCACGCAATCGCAAACTTTGAGTTTGAACGGGTGGTATCCTACCAGAGAAGTCGGAATAACACTTGATGGGATGACATAAAAGGTAGTATAAACATGTCTACCTGTGAGATCCTCCGACACGCAACTAGCCCAACGGATCAATGGAGCGCTGACACTGCTTCGAAGCCTCCGCTCCAGCGCCAAGACGGTTACGGCGTTAATGCGACGGTACCGGGTCTCCAAGAGGCAAGCATTTCGGTATGTTCGCGAAGCCCAAAAAGTGGGACGGATGCAACCGATCCCAGAGCGAAAAGTGGTCTTTACGGTCAAGATCCCCTTAAGCTTGGTTCGTGCTTTAAGACAGATGGCCAAGTCGACGGGCGAGTCCTTAAGCGTTCTGGTAACGCGTGCCCTGGAGGCTTTTCTCCAAAAAAGAGGAGGGCATGGCTGACAGGGCTCGGAGAAAGCAGATCCAGTTGCTTTATAGCTTCGATCGCTTGGCGGTCCAGAAACTCTCTCAGGTCTATCGGCTTTTGGTTCCTCAGAGCATTCAATCCCCGAAAAGAGGCAGAGCGTGTTTGAGCGGAGTTCAAGAGCATGAAGACAGCGGCGATTTACGCGCGGGTTTCCTCGCAGCGGCAAAAAGAAGAGCAAACCATCGCTAGTCAGAGAGCCGCGCTGTTGAAATATGCCGAAGCGCATGGCTACACCGTCCCATCGCAATGGATCTTTCAAGACGAAGGCTACAGCGGATCGGTTCTGGTGCGACCTTGCCTGGAGCGGCTGCGGGATCTGGCTTGCGAAGGATCGATGGAGGCCGTACTGATCTACTCCCCGGATCGTTTGAGCCGCAAGTATGCCTATCAAGTTCTGCTGATGGAGGAATTCGCCCGGCATGGAGTGGAGGTTCTCTTTATCCACTCGCCTGCGGCCACCACACCTGAAGAACAGCTTCTGGTGCAACTCCAGGGGATGATCGCAGAGTACGAGAGGGCGCAAATCGCCGAGCGCACGCGGCGGGGAAAACGACACCGCGCCCAAAATGGCTTGGTCAATGTGCTTTGTGGGGCGCCTTATGGTTACCGCTACGTCAAGAAATCGGAAACCTCCACAGCGTTTTATGAAGTCATTGAGGAACAGGCCTCCGTGGTTCGCCAAGTCTACCGTTTGTATACTGAAGAGGGACGGAGCATCGGAGCGATTGTCCGCTGGCTCAATGTCCAAGGCATTCCCACGCGTAGAGGAAACTCCCTTTGGGAACGAACCACCGTCTGGGCGATGCTGCGTAATCCGGCCTACCAGGGGATGGCGTGCTTTGGCAAAACGGAAAAGGCCGAGAGACAAAAAGTCACGCGCCTTTTGCGCCGACGCGGCGGATTTTCCTCCCGCTCGAGCGCCACCAAAGAACGCCCCAGAAAGGAGTGGATTGCGATCCCTGTTCCTGCCATCGTGAGTGCCGAGACCTTTGCCCTTGCCGAGGAACGCCTGCAACGGAATAAAATCTTCGCTTCCCGGCATACGAAAGTACCGACGTTGCTTCAGGGGATGCTGATTTGTCAGGTCTGTGGCTATGCCTACTACCGGACCTCGACGCGGACCTCGGCTAGAAAGCTTTACTACTACCGCTGCCTGGGTTCGGATGGCTGGCGTTATCCCAAAGGCCAGGTTTGTACCAATCAACCGGTGCGCCAGGATTACCTCGACGATCTGGTCTGGCGCGAAGTGATGAAACTTTTGGAAGATCCTGGTTTGATTCGCAATGAAATGGAGCACAGGATTCGGGAGCTGCAGGAGTCCAATCCCAGCAAAGTTCGCAAAGAGGCTCTGGCGAAAGCGATAACTCGTGTGCAAAACGGCGCGGATCGGCTGCTGGATGCATACCAGGAGGGCTTGCTCTCTCTGGAGCAGCTGCGTCGACGTATGCCAGAACTTAAGAAAAGAGAGTCCGCCTTGAGAGCGGAAGTCCAAACGGTGGAGGCCAGCGTAGTTGATCGGGAACGATGCCTCCGATTGGTCGGGAACCTGAAAGGGTTTCTCAGTTCTCTGCATCGATCTGCTCAAACTCTCGACGTGAAAGATCGCCAGCGGGTTTTGCGCCTCGTGGTTAAAGAAATTCTGGTGGGACCGGATACACTGACCGTTAAGCATTCGATTCCGGGTTCCAGCCCGTCCGGAGACTCGGGGGGACCAAGTTATGTATTGCGTGGGTGGAGTCATCACCGCGCCTTGCGGTGTGCCGCCGCTCGGCCTCCATTTCTCCATCTCCTTGACGATGTCTTGATGCAGATAGGCCTCGATCAGCTCAAGCGCGCGGCCATCGCTCACACGCTCCTTTATGCGTTCCATAAGCCGCGCATGCGGAATCGTGTCGAAGTAGCTCCTCAAGTCGGCATCCACCACAAAGGTGTAGCCCTCTCTAAGCAGTCGGTCCACTTCGCGAAGCGCGTCTTTACAGCCAAGACCCGGGCGAAAGCCATAATTCATCTTCAGGAACTCTCGCTCAAAGATGGGCTCCAGCACAAACTTAAGCGCCGTCTGTACGATGCGGTCTTTAACTACCGGTATTCCCAGAGGACGCATCTTTCCTTTCTCCTTTGGAATCTCCACCCGCCGCACCGCCATCGGCCTGTAGGTTCCCCGCTCCAACGCTATGCTCAGTTCTTTGAGATACATCTCCGCCCGTGCCGCAAACCGCTTGACGCTTTGACCGTCTACTCCTGCTGCTCCACCGTTCGCTTCTACCTTCTGCCAGGCTGCTTTAAGCGTCTCGGCTCGGTACACTTTGTCGATCAGGCTGAACCATTGTCCTCCTTTGACGCCGTTTTCCAGCGCCGCCAACATGCGCTCACTCCACACCGAAGCTTCCACCCACGTCCACTTGGGGCCGCAAGTCTCTGCGCCTTGTCTAGCCTTAGGCACTCCCGACGCTTGGCTTTCGCTCTGCTCGGTTGTGAAGCTCACGCTTCCACCTTCCTGCCTCCCGTCCCTCGGCGCAGCTTTGCTTTCTGCGCTTCTCGCGGCTCTCGCCGCTACGGTACCATGAAGGCTCTGACTCCTGCGCCGCTCACCCTCCACAGCGCAGGTCTCCCCGCTTACTGCGCCACACCTTCCTATCGTTCCGTCTCCAACCACGCGGGCTGCCTGGACATCGCTTCACCCACCACGCCAGCGTGCCCAGCGATTTTCGGATTTCGCCATGAATGAGCAGGCTCATCGCAGCTCCTCGCCGAATCGAGTTCGTTCTCCTACGGACCGACAGTTCGCCTCCGGTTGCTCCCCACGTCGCCTACGGGCCGACGCAGTTACCTTCGGCTACGGAGTTCTGGCTTACTCCGGCACGGACTTTCACCGTGCTGATGTAGCGCCCTCACGGGCGCACTCATTCCCGTGAAAACGGGAATCCAGAAGTTTTTGAATTCCTGGATTCCGGGTCGCGCTAGCTATCGCCAGCTTGCCCGGAATGACGCATGAATTATGTGTGAACTTTGGTTCCAGCACACCAGTTATCTTTCCGAGATATCGATGAACACGCCGTCGGGATCGGAGAACTGGTGCTGGCCATGTCGGCAGCCAGCAATTAGATGGATCCGGTTCTGCGCTTCCTCCGGCGAGCTGACGGTTCTCTCGCGCATTTCGGGATCGGAGTCTCGCAGTACGGCCAATTCTTTTTTGATGGCCTCGACGCTTTCCACTCTAAACCCAACGTGCTCTAACCCCGGTCTGTCGATGCCGGCGCCCGCGTAGTCGGTCATCTTCCACGGCGCAATCACCAGGCTGACTGTACCGTCGGTAAGATAGAAATTAGGATCCTCAAGCGCCTTCTCCTCTTCCTTCAGATCAAATAAATCACGATAAAAAGCGCCGATTGCGCTCGGGTTCATGACGCGCAGCTTGAGGTGATGGATGCGTCTCGGCTGCTCGCGCGCGGCTTCCACATACACATCTCTGCG
The DNA here is from genome assembly GCA_035762645.1 of Binatia bacterium. Lineage (GTDB taxonomy): Bacteria > Desulfobacterota > Binatia > UBA9968 > UBA9968 > DASTOD01. The sequence continues at coordinate 5,573 of DASTOD010000148.1, forward strand.
GTTTTCCATTCCTTCCTGCGTCAAATCGAAATAGTTCCCCTCGGGGTCGTGAGCGCCAAAAGTGGCGAACGGCCGGTTCGACGGACGCTTGAGCACGGCGACAGCGGGGTACTTTTTTTTGATTCGGTTGATGGCTTCCTGAACGTCGTCGACATCCAGCCCAAAGTGGTGGAGCCCCGGCACATAACCCGGCTTTCTGCCGATCACGGTCACGCCGACGTAGCCGTCACTGATGCTGACGGCGTAATTGGTCCGGATCGCTCTTTCTTCCTCGGCGGAACCCGGCTTGGATCTCTTCATCCCAAACACCGCCTCGTAGAACTTCGCCTCTCGGACAAAATTCTCGCTGACGATCGCCGCGTGCTGAATTCGGGTTAGCATAGGACTCCCTTCGGTCGGCTCGGTTCAAGATCCTTCACTTCGTTCAGGATGACCAGCCATGAAATGTCATTCTGAGCGCAGCGAAGAATCTATTCCCTTCTTTGATGAAACGAGCGGGGTGCCATTACGACCGGCTGGTCACTTTCCCGCCACCTGCTTAAAGAAGCCCTGTTTCTCCAACTCATCGAGAATGCTTTCGTCGACGTACCTATTGAGATTGGTTTCGACTTTGGAATCGGCTTTCGCGATCAACTCCAGCGTGCTCCGCAACCCTTCTTGAGAAATCCGCGGCGGGAAAGAGAACCTCGAGGCAAAATACTGGTAGGTATCTTCGAGGACTTTGGGGTTCTCTTGCTTCAGCCTCTTCTTGTAGACGGAAATGCCTTTCCCTTTGTCCGTCATGAACTGGTAAGTTGCTTCCGAATAGGCCATTACGAAACGCTTCACTGCGTCACGATTCCTTTGCAAGAACGAGCGGCGCACGCCGACTACGCTCATGGGATATTCAGCCGATTTGAGCTCGGTCAGGTCGCTCATCACGTGCATACCCATCCGAACGGCCTCGCCCAGCTCGGGGTAAGAAAGCACCGTAGCGTCTAACGCTTTGGTGGTCATGGCTACCAGCCGGGTCGTGCCTCCCCCGGCCTGGAGAACCGTGACCGACCCACGCGGAATCTTCCATTCGTTGAGAAGCAGCGTAACGGCGAAATCGTTGGCGCCGCCGAATCCAACGATACCAATTTTTTTGCCCACCAAGTCCGCGGGCTTGCGAATTTCTTTTTGCGTCACAAAACTGAACGGAAACCTATTCAGCGACGCCGCGACCATGACGAACTCGGCGCCGCCTAGGATGCCTCTAACAGAACCGGCGGCATCGAGGTGCGCGAAGTGGATGCTGTCGCTGACGAGTGCCTGGATCTGGCGGATTGTTCCAGGAAGCATCACGACTTCTCCGTCAAGGCCGTACTTTTTCAGTAAGCCCAGATCCTTGACCGCCCACATGGATACCTGAAAGCCAGCGAACCCGGCGTACCCGATCATGTAGCGTTCCTGGCCAACGGAAGCGGCGGGTAAGACCAGGAGTGCGAGAACGACAAGCAGCGCGCTGCTGAAAGACTTCATCATTCGGCACGAAAAGAGACCCCTGAATACCAGACGGCGGTCTACGTTCTGTGTCGTCTGTAGTGGGTCGAATCTAGAATGAGGCGACATTTTTAGCTCCTAGTTGCGCTCGAAGGTTCTCGCTCCCCGATGAGCTTCTTAGCCTGCTCCCTCCAGTCGGTCGAAGCAGAAACGAGCTCGGAATGGACGACGATATTCGGGACCCGATTCAGTTCCGGTTCTCGAATCACATGCAGCGGTTCGCGCCCTTCTTTTACGTCTCTGATCCCGTTCAAAAGCAGCTTACGCGCTGCGACGATAGCTTTATCCGAGGAAACGAGATGTTCCGCCGTTCGATCTTGAATGCGGCCCTGGCTCTCGGTCGCGAAGGCATCGTGCGCCTGGAAGTTAGATCCCATCCCGATGAAGGTTTGATTGGTCATGGCATCGCGATCCTGTTGGTAGCGATTGGCCGCACTACGCGTCAACCGGTACTCCGGCGTCAGCTCCGCGCGACTTTTGTTCCGCAATTCGACGTCCAGCGCTCTTTTGCGGCTGAACATGAAGATATATTTCCAATGGCAGAAATCATCGATGGGAACGTGCCAGTGGACCGAATAGCCTTCGCCGACCGTAGAACCGCCAAACGCAGATAAGTTCGGAAGGATAAAATTAGTTATGCGCAAATAGTACTTATCGGCTCCGGCGCTTCGAATTGCATAGATTCGCAAGCCAAAATCAGCGACTTCGACTTCGAGAGTCGGGGCGATATCCTTGCCCAACAAAACGTTATCCGTAAAATCGCTCCCGGGAACGATTCGCCGCCGGCCGATCTGTGCTTCGTCGATAAATTGATGCAAGAAGGAGAGATGGACAGGGTCGATATTGCCTTCGTTCCCCTGCAGGTAATTGCATTGATAATAAACTTTTGTCACCGTTCTCTGTTCTTCCGGCACGGTGAGAAATTCGTATTTCGGCAGCAGCGGCGGCTGGCCAGGACCCAGGCACGCAAACACGACTCCGCCTGATTCCTGACAGGGGTAAGCGAGATGGCGAATTGAATCTTTATTGACTCCTCCACCGGGTTCGCCCGGCTGCTCGAGCACTCTACCGCCAATATCGTAAAGCCAACCATGGTAAAGACACCTCAAGCCCCCATCTTCGATGCGACCGTAGCTCAGATCTGTTCCCCGGTGGGAACAATGAAGGCCCAACAGTCCCGGACGTCCCTGATCATCGCGAAACAGAACCAAATCCTCGCTGAGAATTCTCACTCTTACGGGCGCGCCGCCCCTGGGCAGTTCCTCCGCGAGAGCGACGGGCTGCCAGTACCGCCGCATCAGCTCGCCGCACGGAGTGCGAGGGCCCGTTTCGGTCAATAGTTTGTTTTCGTGCTCGGTGATCATGTTTTGTCGATCCTCTGTTTGCCGAGGGGAGCGCCGATTCGGGAGTCGTTAAACCGTCAGACCCGGCCTTTTAATACTATTTAAGTAGTTTCTCGGCAAGTATCGCTGAGTCAAGTAGCAGCAATCAAGAAATTGCAGTGGTAAGATAGGGCACTCGTTGTTGATTCATTCCCTCGCCCTCTGGGAGAGGGTAGGGCGGGAATTATCTTGACGGGTGTATACCGATAGTAGAAACTCAGAAATGGCCAGCCGAATACCGCTGGTTAAAGACCGAGCCGGAATAGTAGAGTAATGGGATGATGGACCCGATCTAGGAGCAAAATCATGACTCAAGGTGTCGAGTTAGCCCGGTTGGCGATGACGGATCGGAGTGACATCGTCTTGACGAGTCATCACGTGTCCCGTCGCAAAGATAGTGGATGGCGTGGAGAAGACAACGTGATCATCCCTCGCGAGGCGATCACCAGTGTCAGCCTGGAGTGGCACCGAAACGTGGGATTCATTGTCGCCGGCGCGATTGTCTTGCTCATTTCTCTGGTGCCGCAAGTTTTTACCCTACCATTTGAGCTGCCACTTTTTGTGCAGCCGACCGTCGCAGCGGTTGGAGTCGCCATCATGCTGCTGTCTCTCATCAAGTCCAAGTCTCTTCAAATCGCCGGCCCAACCGCAGCGATAGAAGGGGAGCCGGACGATTACGAGGAGGCGGAACAATTTTGTGATCTTCTTACGCGAACCAAAGAGCCTCCCCCGGCGGGCAAGAACAACGACATAGAAGTAGCGAGCGGGGACGAAGCGATAGACTCCAAATGGCACCTTTAATGCCCTTCGGTCAATTCTCTGCAGCTCGCTAAGTAAAAACTATTCCCGTACTCTAAAAGTCCGTCATTCCCGAATGCTTCTATCGGGTCCGCCACATGGCTTCGGACGGATCCGTCCTACGGCGGAAATCTAGACAAACCTGTTGCTGGACCCCCGATAAAAACATTCGGGGGTGACCACTCTACCATAAATTCTGATAAATGTTTTTGATATTGCGTCAGCTGGCTCTTTGAACTTCGAACCCCATTGCACGATTGGAACCGTTCGGCTTGTCGGGTA
>DASTOD010000149.1:0-4898 GCA_035762645.1 Binatia bacterium
CCTGTTGCTGGACCCCCGATAAAAACATTCGGGGGTGACCACTCTACCATAAATTCTGATAAATGTTTTTGATATTGCGTCAGCTGGCTCTTTGAACTTCGAACCCCATTGCACGATTGGAACCGTTCGGCTTGTCGGGTACGTTCGTTGTGTAGTAGATTCAATCAACTGAAGGAAGGGAGGCAATGATATGGCATCGATTCTTTATCTGGGAACAGATGAAGGCGTAGTGACGCTCAAAAGCGAGGACCGCCGTTCTTGGAAAGTCGAAAATCATAATCTTAAAGAATGGTCCGTCCCCGAAGTGGCGGTCTCTCCGTCCTCCCCCAACCGAGTGTTCGCCGGAACCCGCGGCGACGGTGTCTGGCTGAGCGAAGATTTTGGCGCCACGTGGAAGAAGCCCTGTTACGGCAAGCGGGGGCCGGGAAAAGTCCGCTGCCTCACCATCGACCCGCACGACCCCGATACTCTGTACGCGGGCACCGAGCCGATCGATGTCTTTATCAGCCGCGATGCCGGCAAAAGCTGGGAACGCCTGGACTCGGTTTGGAATATTCCCTGGGTGCAGACGATTCTCTATCCCGTCTCAACCGTCGAGCCTCACGTTCGTGATATCGTCGTGGATCCCAATGATTCGAGAACTATGTATGTCGCGCTGCAAGTCGGTTACATGCTAAAGACGACGAACGGCGGCGCCAGTTGGGAGCTGCTCAATCGAGACCTCGACGCCGACGTACACACTATCGTTCTTGATCCCGAGAACACGAGCCGGGTTTTCATCGCCACGGGTGGCCATGACGCTCGAGCGGGAAGGACTAAAGGCAGGGCGCTGTATCGGAGCCATGACGGCGGCAAGAACTGGCAACCGATGGCCGCCGAATTCCGCGAGGAGTACTCCGTCCCGCTGGCGATTCATCCGAAGAACTCCGCTGTTCTCTATTCCGCGGTGGCCAACGGTCAACCGGGTGCATGGAGAAAGCGACCGTCCGGAGCAGAAGCGTTTATCATTCAATCGACGGACGGCGGCGGGAGTTGGCAGAAGCTCGACAATGAACTTTCGCGCGCCAACCAGAGCTTTGTCGAGGCCTTCGTTTTTGAGCCGACCAACGCGGACCGCATGTATGCGGCTCAGCGAAACGGCGATCTCTTCGGAAGCGAAGACAGCGGCGCGAGCTGGTTTCGACTTAACGTGAAAGCGCCGCAGCTCAGCGACATGAAATCGGCTCACGCGTGATAATAAATCAGTTTCGGGTCTAGCGTTTCGAGTCACGAGTCGGGCGGGCAACCCGAGAGGCGAGACCCGACACACGGAACTTCCTATGGCACATCTAGTGGGTTGTGCGGCCATGTCCCATGGGCCACAGCTGATGCTCGATCCCGATCACTGGGGCTTGCTCAACAATCGCGAGAAGGAACGGCTAGCAGAAAAACCGGAGTTGGAGCGCGAAACCCCGGAGGTAAAGTGGGCCAAGTGGCGCGGCTGCATGGCGGCCATCGAAAGCCTCCGGCAAAAGGTGAACGCTTTCGGTCCGGACACCTTGATCGTCGTCGGCGACGATCAGCACGAAAATATAACGGACGACAACATGCCGCCCTTCACGATCTACATGGGAAACGAGGCGGAGGCAAGCGTCAGTCTGAGATACCTGAAGCAGCCGAAATCTGAAAATCGCACCCGCTACCGGGTCGATTTCAAGCTTGCCGAAGGACTCATCAACGGCCTGATGGATGAAGGGTTCGATCCCGCCTATTCGAAACAGACCCGCTACGACGGGGGCCTGGGACATGCCTTTGCGCGCGTGCTCAAGCTTCTTAGTCCCGACGCTAAGCACCGAGTCGTTCCCGTTATGGTCAACACTTACTATCCGCCAGCTCCATCAGCGCAGCGTTGCGTGGAGTTCGGCCGGGCTTTGGCGGCCGTGCTGCGCCGCTTCGCGAGTCAGGACCGCGTGGTCATGATTGGTTCCGGCGGGCTCAGCCACACGAAGATCGACGAGCAGCTCGACCGGAAATTCATTCAGGCGCTGGAGCAGAACGACATCGACTACATGGCCGCGATGCCGGCCGGCATTCTCGTCGAAGGCACTTCCGAAATCCGCAACTGGATCGTGACCGCAGCGGCGGCGGATCGGCGAGGGACGGTGATCGACTACTTTCCCCTTTACCGCACGACCACCGGCGTCGGCTGCGCCATGGGTTTTGGTTACTGGGATTTCAACTGACCGGCGCCGTTCGTTTGGTCCATTCGTGCCGGCAGGTGCCTGCTCGGATTAGCGCTTTTTCTTGATGTCAGAACCAATCTCTGATCCTCATCCGCCGCCGACCGGCCGGCTCTCCGCCCTTCGCTATCGCGACTTCCGTCTCTTTTGGACCGGCCTGCTTCTTTCGAACATCGGCACCTGGATGCAGATGACCGCTACCAACTGGCTTCTTTATGAACTGACGAATTCTCCCGTACAGCTCGGTCTCAACGGCGTCTTTCGCGCGATACCCGCCATCGGGTTAGGACTCTTCAGCGGCACGTTTGCCGACCGTTACGATCGCAAATGGCTGCTTCTCATCACCCAGACCGTATTGAGCCTGTTGACACTGTCGGTCGCCCTTCTGGATCATTCGGGCAACATTCAGGCATGGCACATCTACTGCTTTACTTTCGTCAGCGCCAGCGTTGGTTCTCTCGACGGGCCCGCGCGCCAGGCTCTTTTTCCATCGCTCATCCCGCGTTCCGTCCTGGCGAATGCGGTGGCGCTGAATTCGCTTCTGTGGAAAGGCGCCGCGCTGATCGGCCCCACGTTAGGAGGCGTTGCCATCAGCCTCATGGGAACCAGCGGAGCCTTCTATGCCAATGCGGCGAGCTTCTTGTTTGTCGTCATCGCTCTAATGCTGATGCGAAGTTCGTCGCCTGCCCCCGAAAAAAGACGACAGTTCCTGGCTGAGGTCAAACAGGGTTGGGACTATGTGGTCTCATTACCGATCATCCTCGGCATCATGATTATGGAAGGGGTCGCCTCGGTATTCGGCCTGAACAATGCCATGTTGACCATCTTTGCCAGCGACATCTTCCGTGTTGGCGCGAGCGGGTTCGGTTTGTTGCAGTCGTCGCGCGGGCTTGGCGCCGTGATCGGCTCGAGCTTTTTTATCGGCATGGGGCACCATCCGAGTCAAGGAAAGATTCTCTTCTCATCGGCGATTGCTTATGGTTTGACCTTTGCTTTCTTCGGCCTTTCGCCTTCCTTCCTACTCGCCCTCCTGCTGCTCACGGCGGTCGGCGCCAGCGACATGATCTGGTCAGCCGCCCGCGGCACTATCCTTCAGTTGATCACTCCGGAGCGTTTTCGCGGCCGAGTGATGGGTATTTTTCAACTGAGCAATCGCGGCCTCCACCCGCTCGGACAGACTCAGACCGGCCTCGTCGTGCCTCTGATCGGGGCGCGTGAGACGACCGTGTTGGGCGGTGTGCTGGTTTGTTTAGTAACCTTGGTGATCGCCTGGCGAGTGCCGGGTATTCGCGGATTTCGCTGGGGAGAAGCCAGTCAACGGGTGACCGCGACAGAAGCCAGGGAAGAAGAACGGGCTACGAGCTAGACGCACTTGTATTGCGGCTTCGGCTCGCGCCTTCCCCATCGTTATAGCGCACAAACCGGAGCGGTTCGCGATCTTAGCCCTCGCGCGGCCAGAGGGTAACGCCTTCGGCGTTGAGCTCGAGAAAAACTTTCTCACCCGGCTTTAAATGCTGAGAGGCCGGCGAGACTAGCACACGGGTCTCCGCGCCCAGTTGCACGGTATATTCGTAGCGGTCGCCGAGGAAGTGGATCGCCTGAAGGTTGGCTTGGATCAGGTTGGCCTGTCCTTCCGAAGCTCTGCCCGAGATGGCAATTTTCTCGGGGCGGATCGCGACCATCACGGATTGGCCGACAGCGGGTGAACCATTCGCCGACGCGGAAAGGTTGGATCGTTGAATCGTGACCGGCGTGACGCCAACCTCCCGGATCTCGACCTTGATTTGTTGGTCGGTCATGCCCACGACTTTTCCCGCCAGAAGAAAGGTCTTGCCCAGGAAATCGCGCACGAACGGCGTGGCCGGGTGATAATAGACTTGCTCCGGACTGCCGACCTGCTCCAGTTGTCCTGCCTTCATGATGGCAATACGATCAGAGAGGCTGAGCGCTTCAATCTGGTCGTGGGTGACGAAAAGAACGGTGATATCGAGCCGTTGTTGAAGCGCTTTTAATTCGCGGCGCATCTCTTCGCGCAACTGCGCGTCGAGGTTGCTCAGTGGTTCGTCGAGGAGCAAGACCTTCGGAGAGAAAACCAGTGCACGCGCCAGGGCGACCCGCTGCTGTTGCCCGCCGCTGAGGGCGGGGGCTTGGCGATCTTCCAAACCCTCCAGCCCTACGAGTTCAAGCATCTCGGCGACCTTCTTCTCGGCTTCCGACCCCTTAGTTCCGCGCAGTTTGAGCGGATAGGCGACGTTCTCGAAAACCGTCATGTGCGGCCACAGGGCATAGGACTGAAAAACCATGCCCATTTCGCGTTTCTCCGGCTTGATGAAAAATCTTTGTCTTGCGGAGGCGAGGCATGTATTTCCGAGGTGTATCTCGCCGCCATCGGGCTTCTCTAAGCCGCCGACCAGCCGTAGGGTGGTGGTTTTGCCGCACCCACTGGAGCCCAAAAGCGTGAAGAATTCTCCTTCTCGAATTTCGAGATTCAGCCGATTGACGGCCACCACCCGATCAAAGGTCTTGTAGAGATCTTGAATGCGCAGGAAACTCACAGGCTTTATCCTCGGCAGGCCGAGTAACGCGATACAATTGCAAATGACGATCGAGGATCGAAGATAGAGGATCGCGATCTTCGATCTTCCATCCTCGATCCTCGACCGCTCGTTCTTTTTGTTC
>DASTOD010000150.1:0-10762 GCA_035762645.1 Binatia bacterium
CGTAAAGCTCCTGGCGTTCGGCGATCTCGACGACCTTTCCCAAGTACATGACTGCGATCCGATCGCTAATGTGGCGCACTACGGAGAGGTCGTGCGCGATGAAGAGATAGGTCAGGCCGAAGCGTTCCTGAAGCTCTTCGAGCAGGTTAATGATCTGGGCCTGAATGGAAACGTCGAGGGCGGAGATCGGCTCATCGCATACGATAAACTTGGGTTCAACGGCAAGGGCGCGCGCGATGCCCACTCTTTGCCTTTGCCCGCCGCTGAGCTGGTGCGGATAACGGGTCGCCATAAGCGGATTCAAACCGACCACAGTGAGAAGTTCATCCACTCGATCACGGCAGTCGGCGCCGTTTTGTGAAAGCCTGTGCACCCGAATCGGCTCAATGAGGATCTGCCCGATGGTCATCCGAGGATTAAGCGAGCTATAGGGATCCTGAAAGACAATCTGCATTCGGCGCCTGAGCGGCCGGAGTTCCGCATCGCTCATCCGGGTCATCTCCTGCCCTTCATACAGAATCTCGCCGGCCGTGGCGCGCTCGAGCTGGAGAACGCAGCGCCCGATGGTCGTCTTACCGCAGCCAGATTCCCCTACCAGCCCCAGGGTCTCTCCGCGCCGAATCGCGAAGCTGACATCGTCGACGGCTTTGACCCAACCGACCGTGCGCTGCGTGATAATCCCACTCAGCACCGGGAAATACTTCTTGAGGCGGCGTACCTCAACGATGACGGAGTTGCCCTTGGGACTTGTGATTTTTTCCTTAGCTTGCGAAATCATCTGTACGTCACGAGGATAGAGGATCGAGGATGGCAATCTTCTATCCCTATCTTCGATCTTCGGTTTTTGCGACTAAACTCTCCGCCACCCAGCAGGCTGATTGGTGACCGTTACCAATCTCTCTCAGGGGCGGTACTTCTTGTGCGCATCTCTCAATGGAAAACTTACAACGTGGCCGAAAGCTACAACCGTCCGGCAAATTCCACAGATCCGGCGGCTGGCCTTCGATGGGGTCGAGCTTGGCCTTGCGCGGTTGATCGAGGCGCGGCACCGAGCGGAGAAGCCCGAGGGTGTATGGGTGGCGCGGGTTTTGATAGATCTCCCTCGCGTTGGCGCTCTCAATTACTTTGCCGGCATACATTACATGAACACGGTCCGCGTAACGCGCAACCACCCCCAGGTTGTGAGTGATGATCATCATCGCCACGCCAAATTTGTCGGACAAGTCACGCATTAACTCTAAGATTTGTGCCTGGATTGTCACGTCAAGGGCCGTGGTAGGCTCGTCTGCCAGGATCAGCTTGGGGTTACAGCTAAGGGCGATCGCGATCATCACCCTCTGGCGCATGCCGCCGCTCAGTTGGTGTGGATAGTCGGAAAGCCGCCGTTGGGGATCGGGGATGCCGACGAGCTGCAGGAGTTCTAACGCGCGCTTTTTAGCCTGGTCTTTAGAAACGCTCCCATGCGCCTCCAAGGTCTCGGTGATCTGGCGTCCAATCGTGAGGACGGGGTTGAGCGAGGTCATCGGCTCTTGGAAGATCATGGCGATTTCCTGGCCTCTAATCCGCCGCATCTCCTCGTCGTCGAAGCCGAGGAGATCCCTTCCCTGAAAGCGGATCTCGCCGTCGACAATGGATCCCTGTGGCTTAGGCACGAGGCGCATGATCGATAAGGCGCTCATGGTCTTGCCGCATCCGCTCTCTCCCACTAGGGCAACCGTCTCGCCTGCCCGGACATCGTAGGAGACGCCGTCCACGGCCTTGACCACGCCCTGCGAGGTGCTCAGATAGGTCTTGAGATTGCGAACCTCTAACAGGGGAATCATGCGCGCCAGCATCTTTTCAGCAGTCTGTTAGAGCTAAGCCGACTGCCCCTCTACTGTCAATAGCAGACTGAGACCCGCCATCCTTGATTGTGCGGGCGCGAGGCTTAGGGGCGCCGGCGATTACCAAGCGCAAACAAATACCATGACTTTTCATCCGCGCCTTGTCTGGCAAGAACGGTTTCCTCGGCAAGGAAGCTCGCTTGTGGCATGTCTTTTTTCTTGATCAACAAATAGCTGGCTTGACCTTGGGCGGCGAGTTTTTGCAATACCGATGGCGACGAGACGACCGGAATGATTTCCCGTTCCGTATAGAAGTTAAAATCGTTCATCTTATCGGCATAGACATAAAGCGGAGCGGCTGACGGGACTCGGGTTTTGATGGTGTCAGAAAACGGGCGGGGGGACTTGAATCGCTCCAAATAGGGAAAGATCGAGATCGGCGCGTAGAGACTGATGGATACCATTAGCAAAACAATTGACAGGAACACCTTTAGAGGCTCGCGCGCCCGCAGAAAGCGAATCCCAAACACGCCGCCCGCAGCCAGCAGCACCGAAGCGGGCAGACTGATCCAAAAGACCTCTCTGCGGAAGATCCAGGCAGCGGCGGGAAACGAAAGACCGATGATCGTGAGCGCCGCGAAAAGAACCAACGCGGGAACTTGATACGCGCTCCTTTGAGCTAGGCTGCCCGCTGTCAGATCGTTCATGTAAGTCGCGACCAATAGGGCCAGCGTCGGAAAAAGTGGCAGCAGATAGAGATCCCGCTTCGTATCGGACAGGCTGAAGAAGAGAAAGACGGCCGAGAACCATAGCACAAAAAAGACCACGACAGGCTGGCTCCATGCTTTTCGCCAAGAGCGGCTGGCAAACAGCGCGGGGATGGCTAAGACGGTCCAGGGTGAAAAATCCGCCGGCAGTGTAGTCAGGTAATAGTAGAAAGGCTCTCGGTGACCCTCGCCTGCGGTGTAACGTTGAATGTGATGAATATAGAAAAATTCTCTTAACCACCTCCCGTCGGTCGCCTGGTCGACCAAAACAAACCAGGGTGCAGCAACCAGGAGAAAGATAATTATCCCCCATGGAAGGCGTGCTTCCAATATGAGTCGCCAGTCGCGCCGGATGATCACAAGGCTCAGAAAAATAAGAGCCGGAAGGACGACGCCGATCAATCCTTTGGTCAAAGTGGCAAGCGCCAGCGCCGAGTGGGCGAGGAGCATTTCGTTTCGGCTGCCTAGTTTAAAAACGGCCCGCGCAGCAAAATAGATGGAAAGCGTAAAGAAACAGGTAAAAAGCATGTCCATATGGGCCCAGCGGCCTTCCCAAACGGCGCGCACGGAAGTCGCTAGGATGGCGCCGGCCATGAAGCCGACTCTCGGGCTAAAGAAATCGCGACCGAACGCGTACGTGGTCAATACCAGGCCCAGCGCTCCTATCGCTGACGGAAGCCGCACCGTCCATTCGTTCACCACCCCAACCGCGTGGGAAGCGATCAGAACCAACCAGAAATAAAGTATCGGTTTATCAGTATAGAGCTCGCCATTGACGGTGGGCACGATCCATTCGGCGTTGCTGAACATGACGCGGGCAATTTCCGCGTAGCGGGGCTCCACCGGCGCCCAAAAATCCCGCGCGCCGAGCCCGGTGAAAAAAATCACTGCACTTAGTAGAAAAAGATAGAGAGGATAGCGCTCTTGCTCGCCCAACTGTTTTTTACCCGGCTGCCATTACCATTCTTATACTGGACAGATTACGACGGCAACCTGAGGCGAGAATCGAAAACGAGGAACTATCTGTCACCGGCAAAGGTTAAAAGGAGGCGGGTCGTACGACAGCCAAAAAAAGGGAGAGGAATCTCTCCTCTCCCCTCGGATTGCAGCATTGGCGATGAATAATCCCGGTCAGTAGGTGTAGATCAGCTGTAGAGCGAACGTGGTTTGCTCCTTGTCTGTGTTCGAAGAACCTCGCTTATAGAACCGCCGGTCCGCCCAGTCTTGGCGCACCTCGGCTCGACCGAGGAACATCTTGGTGAATTTATAGCTACCGGTTACAGTCACTTCGGCGAGACTGACATCACGACCCACGGCCGTACGCACGCCGTCGCTGTCTTCAAACACTTCGCCCCGCAAAGCCGTATTGAATCGGTCGGTCCAATTGTAGGACGCGATCGCCGCGAGTCCTTGCCATCTTCCATCGCGGCCTCCGGGTGTGACGTTCTCCTCACGTCCATAGGTATACTCGACAAGAAGCGCCAGAGGATCGATGGGTTTGATGGTCGCGACGTTGCTCCAAGTGAATCGTTTGTTGCCGCTGTTATGCGTTTGCTCAGGCCCGTAAATGAGATTGCTGGCCAGCGAGAACGCCTCCACCGGAGTGAAGCTGATTCCGCCGAGAAACGACGGCTGCCCGTTATTATCCCGCGGGTTGTCCCAGCCGGTCACCACGCCTGCCGTAAGGCCCACCATCTTGTGCACCGGATAGCTGAACAACATCCCCAGGTGACGCAACGGAATCCCGAAATTGAAGAGAAAAGAGCGAGAGATGTTATCGTTATAAGCGCCTGGATTCGGGATGATCTCCGTTCCGAGAGTGGTAACGAACAAGCCGCCTTTGACTTGCAGCCCTTCGCCGAGCGGTATGGTGGTCGTCAAGAAGGCCTCGCGCAGCTCGGCTGAGGGTTCGCGGTGAAGAGTTTTACCCCAGAGCGTCGCTTCTCTGAGCAGCTCTCCGGTTCTCCCGAAGTCGCCAGAAATGCGAAACCCCACGCCCCAGTCCTTCTCGGGCTTCTCGACGGCTAAATGCAAATCGTTAAAAACCAGCTTGGCATAGTCTTTATCGAAGTACCGACCGGTGATGTTGCGAGGATTTTTCGGGTGATTTGAGCTCCAATTGAAACCAGTATCGACATAACCGCTTATCCCTATTCCTAGAGCCTTTTCTAAGCTCGACTTGCCCTCCGCGATGCTTTTGTCCAATTCGCCAACGCTGCTGTCGAGGCTGAGCCAGCCCGGCGCCAAGGGTTTGTCTTTCTCTTGCGGGTGAGCCGATGGCAGCCACGCGATTGCGCCAACCAAAAGCAGACCTAAAGTCCACACTGTTCGTTTCATTGCTTCGACCTCCTCGAGTTGTGGTGTTCAAAAATATTGCGGCTTCTGAACGGACTTCGTCCAGCGACAGTCACCTGAATTTTAAGATCGCACCATGCTTATACTGTGTTGCCCCCGATAGTTAAAGCGTTCCCGGTCAAACAGCAGGGGCTGTCATGCCAACCCGCTCGCCGACCGTTCTCAGGCTTTGGCGCGCGCTCCTTCCTCTTTACCGTGCTTCTTCGTCGTTGCGCGGCGGATGAACTCCGACAAGATCCGCTCCCCATAATATCTCAGCGTCGAGGCGTAGGTTAAAGTATCGGCGCGGATCTTATCCGGCGATATGTAGGGTATCTGCGCCAGATCTTTCGAGCGCTCGTCGAGCCAGCGTTCAATCATGAGGCGCGTCACTTCCAGATGAAACTGCAGTCCGTAGACGGTTTTTCCTATGCGAAAAGCCTGGTTCTCGAAATAAACCGACGAGGCGAGGCGCAGGGCGCCGCTAGGCAGATCAAAACCCTCCCGGTGCCATTGAAAAACAGTCGGTCTTTCAGGGAGGTATCCCAGCAAAGAATCGACATGACCGTGGGCAGTAATCGAAATCGGATACCAGCCAACCTCGGTCACGCGTCCGGCGTACACGTCGGTTCCCAAAGCCGCTGCGATCAGCTGTGCTCCCAGGCAAATTCCCAGAACCGGCACTTGGTCTTCGATCGCGGCGCGGATGATGGTTTTCTCCCAGCGGAGGAATGGATAGCTCTCCTCTTCGCAGGCGCTCATGGGCCCGCCCAAGACCAATAGCGCCGTGACCCGATCCCAATCCTCCGTCGGGAGCTCACCATGAAAAAGGCGCACCGCCCGAAAGTCGGCTCCGAGCTTTTCCAGGATCTCGGCAAAAAAGCCGAGATCCTCAAGCGAATCGTGCTGGAAAACCAGGATCTCTCCCATTAGGATCCTCGGCGTCGGACAATCCGTTCATAACCGAAGCATCGGTCATCGACGGCATCGAGCTGGCGCGACTCGCTATTCGCTTCACGATTTGCCTCCTTCGGTGGCCAGCACTGTTGCCGGCTGGGTTGCATGCTGCTCGCCTGCGGCGCTGCCGCCAGGCGAGCCGAAAGATTTGGAGACGCCTGACATGGTCGAGATAAAGTCCGGGTAGGCGATGTTTCCATGCTCGCCGATATCGAGGCCTTCGATCTCCTCTTCAGCCGAGACCCGAATCCCGATGGTGGCTTTGATAACCTTCCAGAAGATAAACGACGTGATGAGCACAAAGACTCCGACGCCCGCCACGCCCGCAAGCTGGGCCATCAGAAGACCCGCTCCCCCACCGAAGAAGAGACCGTTGCCGGTGGTGTTGGGCGTAAATTGATCCTGGGCAAACAAGCCCACACAGATGGTTCCGAGTATGCCGCAAACCAGGTGAACCGAGATCGCTCCCACCGGATCGTCGATCTTGATCTTGTCAAAGAAGAGCACCGACAGGACGACCACGACACCCGCCATTAGCCCGATAATCAGCGAACTCGGGATGCTGACAAAGGCGCATGGCGCGGTGATCGCCACGAGTCCCGCCAGGGCCCCGTTGAGAATCATAGTGAGATCCGGCTTGCCAAGCAGCAGCCACGCTGTGATCGAGGCCGAAATTGCCGCGGCAGCCGCTGCGGTGTTGGTCGCGACCGCGATCCGGCCGATCGCCCCGGCGTCGGCCGCCATCGTGCTTCCAGGATTGAATCCAAACCAGCCGAACCACAGCACAAAGACTCCGATCGTCGCCAAGGCTATGCTGTGGCCGGGAATGGGAAGCGGCCTGCCGACTTTGCCGTACTTTCCAATGCGCGGCCCCAGCAGCAGAGCTCCCATCAAGGCGGCCCAACCGCCGACCGAGTGGACAACCGTGGAACCGGCAAAGTCGAACATGCCGAGCTTTGCCAACCATCCGCCGCCCCAGATCCAGTGCCCGACGACCGGATACATCAGCCCAACCATCAGGAAGCTGAAGACGTAAAAGGCCCCGAATTTGATTCTCTCAGCAACCGCCCCGGAAACGATTGTCGCCGCCGTCCCGGCAAAGACAAGCTGAAAAAAGAATTTCGTCCACAGGGGAACTCCGGTCCAATTGATCGCCGAATAGACACCCTTATAGGCATCGCCCATTGCCGGACTGTTGTCGGTGCCGCCGACAAACCATAGTCCCTCGGTGCCGAAAAACGGATTGCCGTCGCCAAACATCAGTCCCCAGCCAATAACCAGAAACGCAATGGAAGCGGCGGCAAACACGACGAAGTTCTTGGCGAGAATGGTGACGGTATTTTTCGCCCGGCAAAGACCCGACTCCACGGAGGCAAAACCGAGATTCATGAAAAAAACCAGCATGGCCGCGATAAGCGTCCACATGGTATCCATCGCCACTTTTGCGCCGCCCACTTGATCGAGAAGCGCCTGCGTAAACGGCACCGGGGTTTTCCCTGGATCTTCTTTTGCCACTTGCGCTGCCGGCGCTCCGGACAGCGGCGACTCCTGGGCAAAAGACGCGCCGCTGATAAAAAAGACGCCCAGAACCATTGCCAATGATAAAAAAAGCCGAAACTTATTTCGTCGATTCATTTTTCCCCCTCGTCTCTTTTTTGTTTTTGGTTAAATGGCATCGTCTCCCTTTTCCCCCGTTCGAATCCGTATGACTTCGTCGACGTTGGTGACAAAAATTTTTCCGTCGCCAATTTTTCCCGTGCGGGCGCCGTCGGTGACGACCTGGACGACTTTCGCCGCTTTCTCATCGGGCACTAGGATCTGAATCTTGACCTTAGGCAGAAAATCCACCGAATATTCGGCGCCACGATAGAGCTCCGTATGGCCCTTCTGGCGCCCGAAACCTTTGACTTCCTCGACGGTCATGCCCTGGACACCGGCCTTGGTCAGCGCTTCCTTGACTTCATCCAATTTGAACGGCTTGATGATCGCTTCGACCATCTTCATCATGAACTCCTTTGGTTCAGCGTATAATAAATTGGTGGAACCGGCCTTTCAGCCGCTAAGGAGCAAGCACGATGCCACAACGCCCTTCAGTCCGTCCGAATGGTGGTGGCGTGCAAAATGGCTAGGAATTCTGTGGAGAAAAATCTCGGGCCGAATATCGATTCGACTCGAGTATGCTCAAGGATTAGGCGGATCGCCTAATTTCTAAGCAGGCAGAGGCTTGGTTTTCAGGATAGCAAGATAGCTAGAGGAAAGTTCGCCGGCGAACAGCACACTCCGAACAGTTTCGAGTTTCAGCTTGAACTCTCCAGTGCCTTTACGCGAAACCCGAGACCCAAGGCTCGAAACCATGAGGGCGCAGGCGGCGTTCAAAGTTTGCGATGGGCGAGCGCGGGCAGCTCCGCGCGCACTTTCTCGAGATAGGCGAGATCAATTTCAGCGAGAATGATGCCGGAGCGATCCGGAGCCTCAGCCAAGACCTTGCCCCAGGGATCGATGATCATCGAGTGACCGTGCGTGTCGAAGCTTTTTGGATTTTTTCCGAATTGATTTGGCGCCACGATATAGACCTGATTCTCAATCGCGCGGGCGCGAAGGAGGGGCTCCCAATGCGCGCGTCCCGTGTAGGCGGTAAAGGCAGAGGGAATACAAATGAGCCTCGCCCCCTGGGTGGCCAACGCGCGATAGAGTTCCGGAAACCGCAGATCGTAGCATACCGTCAACCCGATCGGGCAGAGTTCAGTCTCGGCCACGACCACGGCGTTGCCGAACTGCCGCGTATCGGATTCCCTGACAGCCACGCCACCGTGAATTTCGACATCGAACAAATGGATTTTTCGGTAAATCGCGACCAGCCGGCCGTCCGGGTCGAACAAGAGGCTCGTGTTATAGACTTTGTGATTGCCGGGAATCTCTTCGAGGATGGAGCCCGCCAGGAGATAGATTCGCCGGTCTCGCGCCAGACCGGCCAACCGATCGGACGTCGGACCCGCAATGGGTTCAGCGAAGTTTCTCTCCTCTCTCTTCGCGCCGCGCCAGATGAAAACTTCGGGAAGCGCAACCAGCCGCGCGCCCTGCGAAGCAGCCTCACCCACCCAGCGGGCGGCTTCCGCCAGGTTCGCCACCCGGTCGTCTGAGGCTAACATCTGGACGGCAGCAGCGAGGAATTTCATGCCGGGTCTCCTCGAACAGCCGAAACCTTCATAATCATCGATTCAAAAAAACCGGACAGGGACTTTTTCTGAGAACGTATTCGGTGGTGCTCCCCAGGACCATCTCGATAATCCGACGGTGCCCGTATGCGCCGATGAAAAGAAGGTCATGATTGAACTTGACGAGACAATCGATGATTCTCTGTTCCGGATAACCCCGCGTGCTCTCGTAGCGGGTCTCGATGGCGTAGGAAGCGAGGTACGATCTTGCTTGCTTGAGATTTTCTTCGGCAATTTTCTCCTCCTTGGCGATCGTAAGGACCGTCAGCGGCAGGCGAATCACCGTGCAGAATTCCGCCGCCGCTTCCATGGCCGCGCTCGCCCGTTCGCTGCCGTCGTAAGCGAGCAGCGGCCGTTCGATGATTTTGAATTTTTTCGTCGAGACAAACACCGGCCGCGGACATTTCCGCGTGACGGTCTCGGCCGTCGTCCCCAGCAGGCCCGTGGAAAATTCTTCGTTGATGCCGCGATGGCCGATAACCACTAAATCGGCGATCTTGGAGCGTTCGCAGATTTCGTTGGGAATGATTCCCAGATCGAGAAATGTTTGATGCTTGATTCCCTTCTGCCTGCAGCGGTCGGAAAAATCCTCGAGGATGACCTTGCCCCGCTCTTCCAGGGCCTCGCGCATCTTGGTGGAGAAATCCAGGTACGGCTCGAAGCCCAGCGAGCCAGAAATATCATGAAAAAAAGTTCCTTCGACCGAAATCGTGTCGATCACATGCTGCCCGAAAAGCGAACCGCCGAATTTTTCCGCCATCCACATGCCGTAGTCGAGCGCCGCTCGGGAATGTTCGGAACCGTCGAGAGGCACCAAAATGTTTTTAATCATTTTTTCCTCCGGCAGAGAGCGCCCTTGCCGGCGCTCCGGAAGGCTCGCACTTCGACGCCCCGGTTTCGACTATGGATCCTCCAGGCGAGGCGAATTAACGATCCCATAATAATCCGCGGCGAATTGGCAAGTAAAGAGGCGTATATCCCGTTTTACAAAAAGCCGGCTATAAGGGATAATGCCGCCGGTTGGGATTCAGCCATGGCGCAACCAAAGAAAACAAATGAATCTCGTCTCCAGGAGCTGATCGGCGCGGCGAAGCAGAGGAACATCGAGGTTCGAGCCGAGAAGCTACTCCGCGAAATCGGCTATCGAGCGCGAAGCGGGCGCTGCCGCGTGAACGGACAAGAGCTGATTATCCTCGACCGCGACGCACCGATTAGCGAGCAGGTGGATTTCCTCGCTGCCGCGCTGGCCGAGCGGGAGACTGAACGCGACGCCTCGGGTTCCTAAACCCTGCCCCATTCGTGCACCCGAATCTTTTTCGCCGCCTCGATCCCGAGAGCGAATTCATCTTTGCCGACTTTCAAATTCATGATGCCGAGCGAGGGCGCCACATCCATGACTTGCACCCTGGCCCCGGGCACGAGCCGGTGATCCTGAAGAAAACCGAGCAGCCGCGCATCCCGCTCTCCGCCCTCCGTGATGTACTCCAGCTCGACTTCCTTGCCGCCAGAGATCTGATGCAAGGGTGTCCCCTTTCGAAGCCGCGCCGAGGATTTGCCCGGAATTGGATTCCCATGGGGGCAGGTTGTGGGATGGCCAAGCAGTTTCGCAAGCCGTTCCTCAACCTCTTGAGAGACCGCGTGCTCCAAGCGATGCGCTTCCTGATGC
>DASTOD010000151.1:0-8169 GCA_035762645.1 Binatia bacterium
TTCATTGGTTTTTTCCAGCCCCTTGCCGAAGAATATCGGTATAGCCAGTTTGGTGCCAGGAGGAATCACATAAGAGTCCGTTTCCGAGATCGACCGCCATATCCGCCCCGTCTCCTGCGGGGTTTCGCCGAAGATCGGCGGGTCTGGATATTTTCGATCGAGGTAAGCCATGATCGCGAGAGACTCATAAAGCACGAAGTCTCCATCCTTCAATGTGGGCACCTTCCCCCGCGGGGTTCAGCTTGAGATATTCGTAGGATTTGTGATCTTCTTTTGAGAACTCCAAGAGCTTCGACTCGTAGGGCAGACGCTTCAACTCAAGCGTCAACATCACACGCCACGAGAACGGGCTGCCGCTACCCCAATAAAGTTCAAGTGCCATAATCTTCTCCCCCTTTTGCTGGATTAAACCTCGACTGAGCGCGTCTCGCGATGGCGCGCCGGCGAATTGATCCTTCACCGTCGAGTAGCTAGGCCGGCAGAACCAACGATCATTAGCATCTGCTCAATGTAAACACCGAAACCCAGACTTTGTGAAAAGGCCTCAGTTCTTTAGCCGATAACCGGTCTTGAAGATCCATCCCACTACGCCCAGACAGATCGCAAAAAAGCCCAAGGTCATCGAGACGCTCACTCCCACGGCAACGTCGGCTGATTCATAGAAGCTCCAGCGAAAACCGCTGATCAGATAAACGACCGGGTTAAATAGCGAGATCGTGCGCCAGACCAGTGGGAGCATGTCGATGGAATAGAAGGCGCCGCCCAGAAACGTCAGGGGCGTCACGATTATCATCGGAATGAACTGAATCTGCTCGAACCCTTTCGCCCACAGACCGATAATGAAGCCGAAAAGACTGAAAGTGATTGCCGTAAGCACCAGGAAAGCGAGCATCCAGGCCGGGTGCAAGATCTTGATAGGCACGAACAGGGACGCCGTGGCCAAAATGATGAGTCCCAGAAATATCGATTTCGTCGCTGCTGCGCCGACGTAGCCAATGACAATTTCCAGGTAAGAGATCGGCGCGGACAGCAGCTCAAATATCGTGCCAGTGAACCTGGGAAAATAGATGCCGAACGACGCGTTGAAGATGCTCTGAGTGAAAAGCGACAGCATAATCAAGCCCGGCACGATAAAGGCGCCGTAGGGCACACCGTCCACTTCCGACATGCGCGACCCGATCGCGCTGCCGAAGACCACAAAGTAAAGCGAAGTCGTGATCACGGGTGTCACCACGCTTTGCCAAAGGGTACGCAACGCGCGCGCCATCTCGAACTTGTAGATGGCCCAGACGCCGTGTCTGTTGAATGCCGATGCGTTCGCTGCCGCGTTCATTTTTGGTCGGTCACCAGGCTCACGAAGATGTCTTCGAGCGAGCTCTGTTGCGTGTTCACGTCTTTGAACCCAATCCCCAGTTGGCTCAACCGCTCGAGCAAGGTCGGAATGTCCGTGCGTTCCTTGTTCGCGTGATAGGTATATTCCAGCTCGTGCCCATCGGCTTTGAGCGTCAGGCGCCAGTCGCTGAGCTCGAGGGGAATCGAGACCAGCGGCTCCAGCAGATTGAGCGTTAGCTGTTTCTTGCCGAGCTTCTTCATCAGCTTGATCTTCTCCTCAACCACGATCAGCTCACCTTTGTGAATCACTCCAATGCGGTCGGCCATCTCCTCGGCTTCGTCGATGTAGTGGGTGGTCAAGATGATACTTACGCCGCTTTCGCGCAAGCGTCGCACCAGCGCCCACATATCGCGGCGCAATTCGACGTCCACTCCCGCTGTCGGCTCGTCCAGAAAAAGGATCTCCGGCTCATGCACGAGCGCCTTGGCGATCAGCACGCGCCGCTTCATGCCACCCGACAAGGTCATGATTTTGTCGTTACGCTTGTCCCAGAGCGATAACTCGCGCAAGACATTTTCAATGTATTTCGGATTGGGAGGCCGTCCGAACAATCCCCGACTGAAGCTGACTGTTGCCCAGACTGTCTCGAAGGTGTCGGTGGCCAGTTCCTGCGGCACCAGGCCGATTTTGGAGCGCGCCGCGCGATATTCGCGCGCGATGTCATGGCCATCGACCGTGACCGCACCCGAAGTGGGCGTGACAATCCCGCAAACGATATTGATCAAGGTGGTCTTTCCCGCACCGTTGGGACCAAGTAGAGCAAAGATTTCCCCCTTGCGGATCTCCAGGCTAATACGCTTCAGCGCCTGAAGACCCGAGGCGTAAGTCTTGGTCAGATTCAAAATCGAGATGATCGGTGGCATTAGGATTGACGGAAGTTTCGCCGGTAGACCATGTAATTCGCGCACACGAAAGCGCCGAGCTTCTCGCCGGTACGACGTGAAGGCCAGTTGTCGTCGAGGACGAGCGTGTAGCTCAAGTACTTGGCTCCCCGACGAACCAGCTCCAAGTACGCATACGCCGCCATTGCCAGATTCACGCCTTGCCCTCGAGCCGATTCGCGAACTCCGATGGCAAGAATGTTCAGCTTCTCGGAATCCTTCAGCGCCCGGCCGGGCTTCAGGACTGCCGTTGTGGTGAGCTCCGGAACTACGAACAGCATGCCCACTGGCGCTCCATTGCGGTAAGCGATCACGGACGTGTCGAAGGCGCCGGCGGGTTTGAAAGCTTCGAACAGCAGAGAAATCTCGTCCTCGCTCAAGGGTGTAAAACCCCAATGCGATCTGAAGGTGTCCTGCCAAGTGGCCGTGAAGTCGCTAATGCGGCGGATGCTAGAAACGTCTTTGAGCGGAACCATTTCGTATCCACCGCGTCGCGCGGCCTCGAGTGCGTGATTCCATTGTCCCATTAGCTCGGGCCGAACCTCGATCTTGTAGTCGACCCAACCCTTCTCTGATTCGAAGCCGGCATCCTTGAGAAGCCGGTGGTAATAATCGGGATTCTGGCGCAGAATTTCGGGCGGCAGCGATTGGTAGTCGTCGACCGCAAACGGAAAATCCAGCAAGCCGAATCCAGCTCGCGTAGCCTCAGCGCCTCTGTCTCTGAGCCATGCACATGCCGCGTCCATGAGAGGTCGCGTCGCTTCAAGCCCGCCCGGCATTGCCTCGAACATGCTGATATGCCCGAGATGCTCCCGCCAATGACGCTGGTAGCGCTCGTCGAGCACGGCAACGGCCCGCGCGAGAATTTTGCTTCCCGCGCGCGCAAGGAATGGACGCATCTCGCGTCCTCGCGCAAACGGACTTTCTCCAGTGAGAACCGGCAACTGCAACTCCAATGGGGCCATCCACCGTGCGTCTCGATAATCATAGACCTGATCATAGAACCGCACGAATTCCGTTAGCGCTTCTTTGCTCTCCGGAGTTTCGATCTTGATACCCATAAACTTCTCCGTTCAAGCGCGCCGTGGGCTCCCAACAAGGACAAGAAGTTTCGCTGTTCGATCATTTTCAGGTTCCCAGGGGTCGTGGAGCAAACGGTGAGCCGCCACCAGTTTTCCTGTCTTCGTCCGAAAAAGCTGCGCAAGCACTGTGCCAAAGCATGTTAACGATTAGAGAACATTATGATCGTAAGAACCAGGGACGCTACCAACCGTCCGCTCTTTGGTTGGAATGGATTGTGATGAAACAAAGTCTGCCGATCTATCGGCAGGTGCCGAAATAACGGCTTCCTGGCCAAAATAAATTTCGTGCGAGGCGCAGGGCGTTACAGGCTGAAGGTTTCGGCACGAGCCGACATGACCGCAAGAATTACTGAGGACGCCCAATGCCAAGCTTGCGCATTTTTGATTGGAGAGTTGTGCGCTTCATTCCGAGTTTCAATGCGGCACCCGCAGGTCCTCCGATGGTCCAATTGGTTTCCCCGAGAGCGCGTAAGATGTGCTCCCTCTCGGCCTGCTCTAATGTCGATAGCATCCCGGCGGCATTGGGAAAATGAGGGACCAGTCTGGTCCTTTCTTTGAACTCGCCCAGAGGGATTTCGAGCTCGGATCTTCGGGAAAGGATGACCGCTCGCTCGATAAAGTTTTCGAGCTCGCGCACATTGCCTGGCCAGTGGTATTCCGTCAGGGCGTTCATTGCCTTAACGGGAATCGTGTCGATCGGCTTTTTCATGCGCCGCGCGTATTTCTGCACGAAATAGCGCACCAGCAATGGGATGTCCTCCCTGCGTTCGCGGAGTGGCGGGATCGCCAACGGAAAAACATTGAGCCGGTAATACAGGTCAAGGCGAAACTCGTTGTCCGCAACCTTCTGGGTGAGATCTGCGTTAGTGGCGGCGACCACGCGCACGTCCACGCGTATCGTTTTCGCGCTTCCCAGCCGCTCAAACTCTTGTTCTTGGAGGACGCGCAGGAGCTTGGGCTGGAGCTCGAGCGGGATATCACCGACCTCGTCCAGAAAGAGGGTACCGCCGTTGGCCAACTCGAAGCGGCCGATCCGCTGCGCTATGGCTCCGGTGAACGCGCCCTTTTCGTGCCCGAATAGCTCACTCTCGAGCAGCCCTGTGGGAATCGCCGCGCAATTGAGCTTGACGAAGGTCCGGTCGTGCCGGGGGCTCAAGTCATGGATCGCGCGTGCGACCAATTCCTTACCCGTGCCCGTCTCCCCGCGAATCAGCACGGTCAAGCCGGCAGGTGCAACCGTCTCGACCTCTTTCAAGACTCGCCGGAGCGCGGCGCTCTCCCCGACGATCTCGCCGAAGTTGTGGTCGGTGCGGACCTCCTCTTCGAGGTAGAGTTTTTCCTTCGCGAGCCGATCCTTTAGTTCGGTGATCTCTCGATAGGCCTTCGCGTTTTCCACCGCGATTGCGATCTGCTTGGCAACCTCGCTGAGCAGCTCGACATCTTCTGGGTTGAACGGATCCTCGCGGCGTCTGCCGATATCCAACGCGCCCAGAACACGGTCGTGGAACAGAAGGGGGACCGAACACAAAATTCTCACTCCTTCGTCAATCCAGTATTTAGCGCACTGCGATTCCGCGGCCAGGCTTCTCAAGTCCCGCTCACCGAGTATAGCCGGCTTGCGGGTGGTGATCGCGATAGCGGACGGTGATTTCATACAGCCGTCTGACTCAACTCCTCCTTCTTCGATGAGGGACTCATTTTTGGCAAAATGCAGCAGGTGTACGCGGTAGCGGCGAGTCGCCTGGTCATACAAGATTAGGCCTGAGTCATCATGCTGGATGACCCTTCGCAGGCAGGCACTGACGGCGGTAAAGAGGTCATCGAGATCCAAGTGGGAAACCACCGCGTTGTTCACTTCCAGCAATAGGCGCACGCGGTCCCGTTCACGTGTCAGTTGCTGCTGGGCAGACTGGGCGCTCTCGTCGTGCAGCACGTTGTCCACGGCGACGGCAACCTGCTTCGCCACGTGCTGCATGAAGTCAAAGTCTGCTTTGGGATAGTTTTTCTTTCGTAGACTCCCGAATCCCATCGCGCCCAGACGACGCAGCGCCGTGGTGAGAGGTAGCACGCAGTAGGATTTCACCTCATTCTCACGCAACAAGGGTATCAATTTTGGAAATCGGCTTTCCGCCGCCACGTCCTCGACCTCGATCAGCAAGGGTTGCTGGCTTTTCCACACCAACCCTGCCGGAGATTGATCAATGGGCATTTCCAGACCAGCTCTGATCGTGCTCGATTCCGGTGCCACCAAAGCGTGCAGGCGCATGACCTCACGCCCGGGATCGTGTAAGACGAGATTGATAAAATCGAACGGGACGGTGCGAGGGAGTCGTTGAGCGAGATCATGAAACAGCTCGTTCAGATCCCGGTGCGCGGAGATGGCCTCCGAAATCTCGAGCAGAGCCTCGTACTGACTGTTCAGGAGATCCAGCTCTTGCGGCCGAGCTACTTGCCCGTTCACGGCATTACGCATATACACTGACCCGAAACCTGTTCAAGACGGATGCCTTTTTGTCGATCCCGCCATCCGTTCCGCCCGTCGCAGCTACTGGTTGAATTCCCTAATGGGCCGCACCTCGATGCTCCCGAGGCGCGCGCTCGGTATCCTCGAGGCCACTTGAATGGCGTCGTTGAGGTCCCTAGCCTCGATAAGAAAGTAGCCCCCGAGTTGCTCCTTGGTCTCGGCGTAGGGACCGTCGGTGGTCGAGACCTTTCCGTTCCGCACCCGAACCGTGGTCGCGGTGTGGGTGGGCTGCAGCGGGTTGCACCCGACTAAGTGGCCGCTCTTCTTGATGCCATCTTTGAACGCGGAGTACTCGGCGTATAGCTTATCCAGTTCGGCTTTCGGCATCTTCTGCCATACGGTCTCGTCTTCGTAGATCAGGCACAGGTATTTCATAGCCCCCTCCTGGAGTCGACGTGGAATCGCTGTTCACACTAGATAGTCGTTCGCGGGAGCCCGAAATCGACAAACAAGTATGGAGCTAATCCCCCGGCATCGCTAAAGGGCCGGTCGAACCGAACGGCTTTGCATCGGATACATCATAGACTTCAAACTTCTCTCCACTCTTGACCATCCGTTTGCCCAGCCGGGGAAAATCGGCGACTTCAAACTCGCGGTTTCTCGCACCCGTGGAATCCGAAGTCTCAGCTCGTATTTGCACTGGCCAATCTACGTTCTATTGATCGGCTGCGCCTTTCTTGGCTTTCAGACCAAACCTACCCGCCGATCTTCATCGCTTTGGGGCGCGCCAGGAGACGGTCGACATAAGCTTCCAAGTTCGGCCGATCCGGCTGGCCAGTGAATATCCGCCTCCAGATAAACATAGAACCGATCATCACATCAGCAGCGGTGAACCAGTTGCCGAACAGGTACGGCCCGTCACCAAGCTCGCCTTCGACCACGTCCTTGGCCGTCTCGAAATCCGTCCAGCCCCGTTGGGGCAACCATTGCGCGCCTAGCAGCGCGTCGCCCATGGCCGGTTCGAGTTGGGAGGTCGAGTAGACCATCAAAGAAAGATAGCGGGCGCGTTCCGGCGCGCCGATCCTGGGAGCTAGGTTGACTTCGGGAAACTTGTCGGCGAGATACAGACACATCGCCGCGCCTTCGAAGATCCTGGAGTTGCCATCGACAAGCGCTGGTAGCTTGCCGGCCGGATTGATCTTAATGAACTCCGGCGCCTTGTGCTCGCGCTTTTCAAAGTCGATAGGAACGATCTCATAGTTCACGCCGCACTCATCAAGCATCCATTTGGCGATCACCGCGCGACTTCTGGGATTGTAATAAAGTTTCATTCCATCACCTCAAAAATGCTGCAACTCGTGGGAGAAGCATGCGGCAAACTCGGTCGCTCTTTCTTGTCAGGTCCCGAACCCGCTGGTACCGGAAAATACCGTTGGACCACGCAAGCAGGTCACCCTTTCTGCCGACTTTCTGGGTGCTCGGGCAGCTGATCGGCCAGTTTGACCCAGCTGAGCTTGCTACTCGCGTATGTGTGGTCGCGCGGCGGCAGCCCTTCTGGTTCATCAAGCGTGCATGTCGTGACGTCGATTTCGTCCAAGAAGTCTTCGTGCTCGAAGGTTAACTGTGTGCCGCACTGGGGACAGAAACTCCTCGTCCCCTTCGGAGTCGATCTAAACCGCGTAGGCTCACCGCGCACGAGCCGGAACTGAGATCGAGGCGCGCTGAACCACGTGACGAATGGAGCGCCAGTGGTTCGACGGCAGATCGAGCAGTGGCAGTTTGTCTCATGAAAAGGCGTACCTGCTGCCTCATAACGGATCCGCCCGCAATAGCATCCGCCCGTCGGCATTCAATCACCTCCCTTTGCTTTTCTTCATGACCCAATCGAAGGATTGGGAGACACGTCTACGCCATCATTCGGCATGCCTTCTCTGAAGACTCTTCTTTACGCCATCCTAGCTTCCGGTCTCACGCACTGTCATCACTTCCAGCAGGTGGCCGTTAGGGTCTTCGAAATAGAAGCCACGCCCTCCCCGTCGCGTGTAGATCTGCCCGTCGGTGTGGTTGAACGGGCCACTGCCATAGGGCAGCCTCTTCGCCTTCACCCGACCGAAGATCGCTTCGAACTCCTCCTCACTGATATGGAAAGCGTAGTGCTGCCTCTGGGGTTCTGGCTCGTCGGTAAAATCAAAGGTCAGGCTCTCGTTGACCTGCACTTGCGCGAAGTAGCCCTGGCTTGGCTTGACCTTCAAGCCAAAGATTTCGGCGAAGAACTCGGCGGAAGCCACTTTGTCTTTCGCCGGCACGATAGTGTGATCGAGAACAATTGTCATAGTCTACCTGATCATC
>DASTOD010000152.1:0-2227 GCA_035762645.1 Binatia bacterium
TGGTCATCTCCTGCCCGCCGCTGAAGATCGACAAGGGAAGTTTTGTCGAGATGCTCCAGCGTTCAGCCGGCGAATGGCCGGCTGACGCAGGCGATCGATCGATGGTCGTTGGCCGGGGAACCATCGAGGTCCAGAGGGTGAGAGAACGGCGGGAGGCGCCTAGACGACCGGAAGAAAACGCGACAAGATCGGCGGCGCCGCTCGACCGAAGCGGCTTCCTTAGCCAGTGGGAGGAAAGGAGCCGGCGCTACGAGGTCGCGCAGCATAAACCCCTCTTCGTGTCCCCGACCGCGCTTAAAGAGCGCGACACTGCCCTCCCCGAGCGCTTTGAACAGAAACTTCCATCCGTGGGAGAGACAGACCCCCTTCTCATAGGAACTCTGGCCCATGGTTTTTTGGAGGAATTGGATTTTTCCACGCGTCCGGAAACATTCGAGGAAGAGTTGGCTAGCTACGTGAAGCGGCAGCCGGATCGCCTTCTTGGCCCCGACCCCGCGGGGATACTTCAGGAGCTTCGGCAAATCTTCCAGATTTTTTTCCGATCCAGTGTCTTTGCCGAGCTTGCCTCGGCGACCATTCTCGGGCGGGAAATCCCGCTATTGATACCGTCGGGCGGGCAAGTGATGGAAGGTGTCATCGATCTGCTTTATGAGCGCGACGGATCCCTTTACATCGCGGACTATAAGACCGACAGAACGGTGCCCGAAGATTGGGCGCGGGTCAGCGGGCCTTATCGCCGCCAGGGAGAAATCTATTCACTCGCCGTGCGGCAGAGTTTGCAAAGAGAGATCAAGGCGTTCAAGCTGATTTTCTTGAGAGCGGGCAAAGCGATCGAGCTTGAAATCGACGCGCCCCAAGGGGAGCTATTTCTTTTGTAAAGCTATGAAAATTCTTTTCTTCGACATCGAAACCATACCGACGGAAGAATCCCTCGAGCACAGCGGTTTACTCGAAGCGCAGCTGCAGCTCGATGAAGCAGACATCCTCAAACGGCTAAGCCTCTCGGCGGCGACGGCCCGGATTCTGTGCTTGGCGTACGCTTTGGAGCCCCCGCTCGATTCGTCAATCGCGGTGCTGAGCGGCGAGGAGAGAGAGATCCTTCAGAGCTTCTGGCAATTGGCCACAGAAGCAAACCTCTTTGTCGGCCACAATGTCCTCGATTTCGATCTGCGATTCATCTACCAGCGCTCCATCATCCAGCGGATCAAGCCGTCGCGCGAGCTGCCCTTCGGGCGGTTTCGCAACTCCCCGATTTTCGACACGATGCACGAATGGAGTAGGTGGGGACGCGAGCACGTGAGTCTCGACCTGCTGTCGCGCGCTTTGGCCATACCTTCGCCCAAGGCATGTCTCGACGGCTCCAAAGTCTATCCCTATTATCGCGACGGTAAGCTCGCTGAAATCTGCGAGTATTGCAAGTGCGACGTCGATACGGTTCGCCAGGTTTACCGTCGCATGACTTTCGCGTCGACGACCGGACAATAAGCCGCCGTGAACCATGTGCAGAACTTCCTTGAAGGTTTAACAGAACCACTTAAAGAATGTTTCGCGCCAAGCATGTCCTGAGCAAAGCCGAAGGGACGCCAAGCACGCCAAGAAAGAGTATTGTCATTTCGACCAACGGGAGAAATCTTTCTTAGATCCCTCGCATTCGCTCGGGATGACAGGCCTCGGCCCGTCACCTTGGCGCCATTTGCGGTCTCTGCGCGAGGTCATCTCTTTTCGACTTCTTTCGCCAACTCCCGCACAGCGGCCAAAACTTCCACATAGGTACCGCAGCGACAGAGATTGCCTGAGAGATAATCGCGCGCCTGTGCTTCGGACGGGTGGGGATGGGCCGCGAGCAGGCCCTTTACCGCCATGATCATTCCCGGCGTGCAGTAACCGCATTGAAAAGCCTGGTTGCTGAGAAAAGCCCTTTGCACCGGATCCAGCTCGCCGTTTCGCGACAGACCCTCGATCGTGGTCACCTGTCTCTCTTCGGCGTTGGTCGCGAGCATCAAGCAAGAGCTCACGGGCCTGCCGTCAACAAGCACCGTGCAGGAGCCGCAAACTCCGACGCCGCAGCCTTCCACCGTCCCTTTCAAAGATAAATCGTCGCGGAGGAAATCCAAGAGAGTCTCGTTTGGCGCAACCATCACCTGCAGCTTTTGACCGTTGACGGTCGTGGTGATCGCGATCTTCACGTCAGCGGACCTCCTTGGCGGCTGAGCGCGGCAAGAATTTT
>DASTOD010000153.1:0-15234 GCA_035762645.1 Binatia bacterium
CATCATTGGTGGTTCTGGCTATGGGTCAACGGCGAGAAATTGCACGCTGAAATCCTGTTACCTGTACGATGATACACAAATCGGCGGATTGACCTCCGGTTGCATAGATTTCACTTTGCAGGATTGTGTCATTATCGGAAATGTGAAAATGCTCTATTTTGGGAACTTGCCGACCATCACAGACAATAAGTTTTATGGCACTGTGGCCATCAAAGACGGCAACAACGGCGGCCAGGTGGTAGACCATAAGACATTGTTTCCTAATAACGAGTACCTCTCTGCTGTGCCAGGTGCTGCATATCTCAGAGCAAACGCCTACGACGCAACCCGCGCCAATCTAACCATCTTCAACGGCTCGCAGGCCAATACAATTGAGGTAGATGTATCATCCATTTACCCCAATGGCACGCAGGTACAAGCGATCAACGTTCAGGATTATTTCAACGACATCCAAAACCTGACTGTGGCCGCCGGAAAAATAACAGTCAACATGCAAGCGGAAAATCGCACTATTGCTGCGCCGCAAGGTTGGACAGCACCCGCTACCGTGTTTCCAAGTTTTGGATGCTTCGTGTTGGTGAAACAATGAGATTTACCGCATCCGACCTGATTTTCTGCTCTATCGCTTTGGTGCTGCTGTGCCTGTGTGCGCTCGTGTTGATTATTCTATTTTGACAGGAGATTTATGACCATCCAACTCCAACAGATCATCCAAGACGTTGTACGGCGTGTCCCTGAAGTCATGCCGTATCTATCGCCCAACGTGCGCGCTGTGCTTGCCCAAGCCAAAGCCGTGAAAGCGGCGGGTGATTATGCCTCCATCCGCGACACGCTTTGGAATGCCATCTTTGACGCGGTGGAAGGATTTCTGACCAGCGGTCAGCAGGTCGGGACGCCGGTCAGCGCGATGACCACGGCGCTCTCACAAGCTTACATTGAAGCGGCGGACACGGCTTATGAAGATGGCGGCGGGACCCTTCCCCTTGACGACGATACCGCAGCCTGGGCGCGGGCGGAACTGGATGCACAATTCGGCTATGTGGATAGTCTCTTCCAAACCCTGAAAGCCTTACGGAAGGAGGGCGATTTCGACGCGACGGTGGAGGCGGGCAGGCGGGCCGATGGGTATGCTCAATCACTCGATATGTTATATGGCGGCGCAAAGATGAGGGCCGCGGGAAATACCATGCTGACCTTCGATGGGGATGATGGGAAAGAGTCTTGCGCCGATTGCCAGCGATACAAAGGGCAGAGACATCGCGCTTCCTGGTGGGTTGCACATGGGGCTATCCCGCCGTCGCGTGATTTTGAGTGCAAGGGGTATAATTGTTTTCATCGGCTCTATGACGATGACGGAAACGAGTTTACGACATGATAAATGACGATTTAGCAGATTTGTTCTGTGACGATATATCTAAACGATTTCCTTATTCATTCACAGAAGTAAGGAATGCTTATCGTTACTGGAAGTCATTTGATATAGTCATTTCATTATGTAGTTATTTTTCCTCCCTTGGGGCAGGATTGCGTTATAGTTTTATTGACAACGAAATCGAAATCCCCGCCGAACGTCTGGAGATATTGGAATGAACGAAAAAGAGTACATCCTCATTGGTAATCTAGCGAACATAAAGACGGCTATCAACGTCATCCGCGACACGCTCCCGGGCTTTGACGGCGTGCTCACCGAAGAAGGTAAGCGTGAAATATTATTGAAGTTGATTGACCTGCGCGACAAGATGCAGAAAAAGGTAAAAGTGAAAGGTTGACCCCGTAAGCCGAACGTCTGGAGATATTGGAATGAAAGTTATTTACGATGAACACGGCGAGATTTCGGGGGTTGAGTTTGAAGCCAAAGAGTCTACATTGACGGTTCACGGCGTTTACAAGGATATGTCGCCGCGCTCTTTTGATTACAGCATTCACGTCTCCCCGGATGATAGTCATCATTATTTTTGGACCACCGAGCCGCCGAAAGAGCCGGGGGTGTATTGGGCGCTCGATGGTGATAAACCGCGTATTGCCGAAGTATTATATTCGTACGGTGATCAATTGTGCGCTGATTTCACAGATGAAAACGTACCGACACCGTTATCCAAAGTTGATTGGATTTCTCACTGGCTCGGCCCGCTACCCGTGCCAGATCCGCCAAAAGTAGAGTGAAATAAGATTACGTATAATCTTATTTATGTCGAATGATAGAAGGAAACTACTCCCCCATAGAGAAAGGATAAATCACATGGCTATAAACAAAGGTACGATTGCGACTCTGTGTTTGGGTTGGGCGTTTGCCGTTCTGCTGGGCGTGTCGGTCGGGCTGAATGTCCCGTTTGTCCTGCTGGTTGCCTGGACGATCTTGTTATTGATCGGCTGATGTGACCTGCCCTAACTGCTGCGCCCCCGCCTGCGGAGAAACCTTCAAGGGATATTTGAAGTGTGAAACGTGCGGCGTGTATTTCCTGCCTGGAGTCTCTGAGCAAGAGATTGCCGAGTATTACGCCAGCGGCAAATATCGCAGCTCTAACCAGCAGCGCGACGAAACCGCCCACCAGAGACGGCGGGCCGCTAATATCGTCCGTTACCTGAAAAGCCCGAAGGTATTTTTAGACGTTGGCTGCAGCGCGGGTATTCTGATGGATGTGGTCCGAGAGCAATTCGGCGCGGAATGCTACGGCGTGGACCCTGACCCGGTACTCGCGCACAATGTCTACAAAGATATAAAAGACGCGCCGATCCTGGCCGATTGCGTGACCCTGATTCATTCCTTGGAGCACATGCCGCACCCGCTGGACGCGCTCAAAGATGTTTACAGCAAAATGTCACCAGGCGGGCAGATCGTGATCGAAGTCCCAAACGGCGATTTGGAAAACCCGCCCTGTTATCTCGGTGTATTTAAATTTCCTCATGTGGTGATGTTTTCGATGCCGGCTTTACATTGGACGATGGAGCGAGCCGGGTTTTGCGTGGAGAATACAGTTATACATGGGGATGGGGGCTTGGTGAAGGCAGGTAAGTTTTATTATCTTTTGGTGAGTGGAAGAAAACTAGCCGAATTGTGATGTTTGTGATAACATAGCAATGACAATTGAATAAAGCCGTGCATTGCACGCGCTGGCAATGAGTCGATAGACCGCAGGCCGAATAAGTGACCCTTTACGGGTTATCTTGTTCGGCCTTTTTTGTTTGCTGAGGTAGCACTATGCCGAACGTATCAGATTACTCAAAAGAAGATGACTGGATGGGCGCCTGTGTCCCGGCTATGGTCGGGGAAGGCCGCGAACAGGAGCAGGCCGTCGCCGCGTGTATGTCTATGTGGCGCGAACGGAAATCCTTTGATGGTATGACCATCGAAGAAGCCGTCGCCCATTTCCTGAAAGTCGGCGCGCGCCATACCCGTAAAGAAATGGAATCCTTCCAAACCGTGCATGACATCATGGTCGAGAATGGGGCCATGTGTAAAAAGACGAACGGTAAGAGCGAGCCAGTAGAGGAGTTGATTGCTTTTGGTGATTCGATCAAGGCGGTCAAACTAGATGACGGCTCGGTAAAGTTTACGGGCTATCTGGTCCGATTTGGCGATGAGAAGCATACAGACCTGACCGGGGATTTCTTCACCAAGGATACCGATTTCGGCGATGCAACCGAATCGGATGTCTACTTTAATCATCGACTGCCCATTGAAATTGACGGCGTAAAAATAGAATACAAAGGCAGGATGGGGCGCGCCAAATTAGTAAAAGACGATATAGGGGTGTTTGCAGAAACAATCCTGAAGGCGCGTAATGCCTATGAAAAAGCAATCATTGACGCGGGATTGGCTGACGCGTTGGGCTGGTCATCTGGTACAGCTGGCCACCTGGTAGACCGGACTCCCGTTGGAAAAGCACAGCGTATTGACCAATGGATTCTGGGGGTAGATAGCAGCACAACCCCCACCCCCGCCGAGCCCCGTAACCGTGTAATCCCCCTCAAATCGTTGAATACGTCTGCAAGCGGCATGACCGAAACGGACGATCAAAAACCAATCGAAGAATTAATTACCAAGGAGTCTGATATGAACGAAACCGAACTCAAGACTCTGCTTGCAGACAACAACAAAGCCATCATCGAAAGCATGACGGCGACTATCAAGGAAACTGTCAAGGCAGAAGTCGAACCCGCCGCAAAAAAGGCGGTAGATGACGTTCTGGACAAACTACCAGAAGTCAAGGCGCGCCTGGGCGCGGTGCAAGTGACCCACGACCCGGCTGATGTCCCATTCAAAAGCATTGCCGCGAATATGATCGCCATTCGCGCCAACACCGTCACCCATGGCAACGCCGATAACGATTACCCCCGCTTGCGCTTCCTGAAGGCCACCGGCGCAAGTGAAGGCGTCCCGCAGGATGGCGGTATCCTGCTCGACCCGACCCTTTCCGGGGAAGTCCTCAAGCCCTTACATGAAGAAGGGCCATTCTCAAAGGATATTCGATTTCTCCCCGTGGGCGGCAACAGCAACTACGGCTGGATCAATGGCGTTGACGAAACCAGCCGCGTCGCCGGCTCCCGCTGGGGCGGCATCCGTGGATACCGCGTGGCAGAGGCCGCAACCAAGACAGCCTCCAAGCCTGCTTTCCGCCGGATCAACTGGGAGCTGAAAGAATACGCCGCGGTAGTGGTGGCAACTGACCCGCTGCTTGCGGACGCTTCGCAGTTCTCCGAGATCGTGAAAACGGGCGTGGCTGAAGAATTGATGTTCATGCTCAACGAGGACATCTTCGACGGCCTGGGAACCGCCGGACCGTTGGGCATCCAGCAAAGCGGCGCGATGATCACCGTCACCCGCACGGACGCCAACAAGATCCTCGGGCAGGACATCTCGAATATGTGGGTACGGATGGATTTGAGAGGCCGCAAGAGCGCCAAGTGGTACATCTCCAACGATGCCGGGCCACAACTCGATAACCTGTTCGCGGTTGGCTCAACGGCTGTTTTATACCCCTATGCCTCCATCGGGCCGGATGGCGTCAAGCGGCTGTATGGCCGCCCGATTGAAACGACCGAATTCAACGAAACACTCGGCACGGCGGGCGATATTGTCCTTGCCGATATGACCCAATATCTCGGATGGCAAAAGGGCGAAATTGAGCAATCGACCTCCATTCACGTGTACTTCCTGAGCGATGAGACCGCTTTCCGCTTTGTGTACCGCGTGGACGGCAAGCCTACGGTCAACACGGCCCTGACCCCTCTCAAGGGCTCGACCACAACCAGCCCGTTCGTTCGCTTACTGGCGACCAGCTAAAGGAGCAATGACATGAAAGACGCTAGACTTGTTTTCGGTGAGAACGTTGTACCGCTGAAAGCTCCGGTTGATTCCGCTGGCACGGCGTACGCGACCCCTTACCTTGATTTGAAAAACGCGCTGCACGCGACCATCTTCGCCTACTTCGGCGTAGTGACCGCCACGAGCGCTGATCAGAATGTTGTGGTGACGATTGAGGCATCCACCTCTACCACGTCGAATGCGACCGAAGTCGCACTGGCTTTCAAGTACCGCCTTTCGGGTGCAACCGGCGCGAACACCTGGGGCGCGGTGACAGCCGCGACCTCTGCCGGTGTTTCCCTGGACACCACCACTGTGGACGGCAAGATGCTCGCCATCGACATCGACCCGGCAGCGATTGAGGCCGCACACGGGCAGCGCGACGCGCGGTATGTCCGTCTGGTGATGGGCATCGATGCGGGCGGCACGGTGACGCTCAATGCGGTATGGGCCGAGCTCGACCCGGCTTACCCGCAGACGACTCACCTGTCTGCAACATAACGATTAGTCTATGTATGAACTTGGGGCAGGTAGTAAGCCTGCCCCAAGTAGTAAATTATCGGTTTCCGATAATTCGGTATTAGGAGAAATAAACCATGGCTGAGAAATCCAAAGAAATCACCGCTGAGAAGGCGGCAGCGAAAGCAGAAGAAAGGGCCGCGGTCAAGGCAGAGGCGACTGCCAAAGCTGTCGACACGGAAGTAAACGCACAGGCTGAACGGGAGGAAGCCGAAGCCTTGAAAGTTTCAAAGGCAACCGAGATCCAGGAGGGCCAGGTCTGGGAAGAGTTGGAGCACGAGAACCCGTTCGAGCTCATCATGCGGGCAACTGTGGCGGAAGTTCGCGCCAACCGCAAGGGTGACAAGTACATCAAGTTCAAATGGGCTCCTGAAAGCCAGCCCGACCGCGCTAGCAACTTCGAGTACGTGACCGAAAAGGAATTCCGCGAGCGCTTTCCCAAGTTCGTAGCCTGGAGGCCGTAGCCCGTGAAGAAACTCGCCATTGTCGGAAGTGGAGCCAATACCCGCGACGCCGCGCCGTGGGACGATTTCGATGTAGACATTTGGGTTTTCAACGAAGCCGCTAATATGTCCTGGTGCAAGCGTTGGAGCGCGGTCTTTCAAATGCACAAAGAAGAGATTTACACCGGCTACAACACCAAGGACGCCGATCACTGGCAATGGTTACAACGGCATCACGGCAAGCCGATCTACATGCAGGAACGCGACCCCAGAGTCCCTGACAGTGTGCGTTTCCCGATTGAAGAAGCCATCGCGCTTACCGGCTTTGATTACTTCGCCTCCACCTTCGCGTACATGGCCTCGCTCGCCAAACTGCAAGGCTATGAGCAGGTCGATATTCACGGGATCGAGTTGTCATTCTCGGAATATCAATATCAGGCGGAGTGCTGGCGCTTCTGGATCGGCTACCTCAAGGGCTGCATGACAGTAAATGTCCATAGCGCGCTGGATTTGTTCAAGGCTCCCCGCTATGGTTACGCGGGTAACTTCGCTTTCGGCGTGGATTTCTTCGCAGAGCGCGTGAGGGCGCTTGATCAGGAATGGAAACTTGCCCAAGCCGATGCCAAGCACAAAAAGCGGGCCGTGGACAATGCCATTGAAAGGAAATCTTTTACCTTCCTGCCTGCACTGGTGACAACTTATCAGGTCGCCGTGCAGGAATGCGGCACGATTGCCGGGAAGCTGGCCGCGGCAGAGCATTATGTCCAGTACGGTGACCGATACGCCGACCGCGGCGCGTTCGAGCTGGCCGCTGCGACCGCCCAACGCGACGGGGAAGCGAAACGGATTCTGATGTTCTCGAAAGTCGGCTTGATCGAGTATCTTGGCAACGTTTACCGCCAGATGAAAAACCCGCTTGCGGCGATGCAATTCAAGACCAACATTGAGCAATACGGGCGTTTCTCCGAAGAATACGGGATGGATCTGGGCATGTATCAGGAGA
Organism: Binatia bacterium; assembly: GCA_035762645.1. Classification (GTDB taxonomy): domain Bacteria; phylum Desulfobacterota; class Binatia; order UBA9968; family UBA9968; genus DASTOD01. The sequence continues at coordinate 7,271 of DASTOD010000153.1, forward strand.
ATATCGAGTACATCAAAAAGTATGATGCCATGGTTCAGGCCCACGGCGGCATTCGGATTGCGCCGCTAAAAATGGAGCAGATGCAAACGGCATGACCATCACAAAACAGGTAGAGACAGCCACGGTTGTAGGAACCATCACAGGCACAGGTAACGCCTCCGTGACCGTGACGGCGCGCGGCATGAACGGAAGTCCGAAAACGATTTCCGTGGCCGTGACCAGCGGCGATACTGCCTCTCTCGTAGGCGCGGCTATCCGTTTAGCCCTGGCGACTGATGCCGATGTCGCGGCGCTCTTTTTGACCGGCGGCAGCGGCGCAAACATCACCCTGACCTCCCATACCTACGCCGCCAACGATTCGACGCTCAATATTGCGATTGCAAACGGAACCTGTACGGGCCTGACCGCCGCGCCAACTTCCACAAACACGACCGCGGGCGATGGGCTGGAGAATGCCTATTGCACCTTAGCCGAGATCAAGCACGCCGGTGCGCTCGGATTCACAACCGATACCACCTACGACGATTTGTTGACGATTGCGATCAATGATGCCTCAAGGCAAATTGATGAATGGACCGGGCGGCGGTTTTATTACACGCTGGAAACCCGTTATTATCGGGCCGTCGACTCTGCCGACCGCCGTTGTTTGCCCGTTTTCGATATTGCCAATACAACCTCTTTTGCACTCGTGACCGACAACGATGGAGATGGGACGCATGAGAATACCTGGGCAAGCACGGATTACGATTTTGGACCCTATAACGCCGCGTTGGACGGGAAGCCCTATACCGAGCTTCATGTCAAACAAAATAGCTCCCTGTATTTTCCCAACATCCACAAAGGCACAAAGGTTACTGCAAATTTCGGATACCCCTCCATCCCCAAACAGGTCAATCGTGTGTGCATCCTGCAAGCCGAACGGGTATTCAAGCGATATGTCACGGTGTTGGGCGTTTCGGGTGCGACGGCAATTGGGACCGTAAGTCTCAAGATTCCGGATCTGGATTCAGACATTGCCAGGCCGCTTATGAATTTGGTGAGGTATGACTAGATGACCGCCCAGACCCTTGTCGGAGCCGTGACCGCAATCGCGGCGGTAGTGGATGGGGTCAGCGGCATAGAGGCCGCGCCCGCCATCCCGAAAGAGAACTTGAATAATCGCACCTTCGCGCTTACTTATGTCATGACCTCTGCGGTCGAAATCAGCGAGACCGGCACCAAGCAGCATCTTGTATTGATCGCCATTGACCTGTTACGGCCATTGGTGAACTTGAATAACGAATTGACGATCCTGTTGCCGATAGTAGACGCTGTGTCCACCGCCCTGATTACAGAAATGACTTCAGGCGGCGATGCGTTCTCAAACACAATAGACACCTTTTCGATTTTGCGGATTGAATTTCTGCCGAGTTATACATACTCTGCCGTTGATTGCATTGGCTACCGGATCATGATGGAAGATACAAAATTGAAGCTGGACCTATAAGCGGAGCAATGCTTTAACATGACGCAATTATCCATCTCCTTCAACAACGCCGAACTCGTCCGCAAGGGCTTGCAGGACTTGGCTGCCGAAGTTCCCAAGATCGGCAAGCTGCAAATCTACCGCACCGAGCAGACGGTCGTGCGGCGCATGAAGGAATACTGGACGATGAATGTACCGCCTGAACTGCCAAGTTATCAACGAACCGGGACTCTGGCGGGCGGATACTTCATCTCGCCTACCACCAACGGCTACAGGATCACGAACCAGGTACCGTATACAAAGCACGTCGTAGGCAATGCCTATGGATTAGAGCAAGCCTGGATGCACGCCAAACCGGGCAGGCATAAACTCTTGCGCGACATACAAGAGGAAGAAGTTGAAAAGTTACCGCCATTGATCGAGCAGGAGATTTCGATGGTAGCAAGGAGAGTCGGACTATGAACGAACCAAAAGTCATTTTGGAATACATCGGGAGAGGCGCGGCAATTGTGCATGTCCCCATGCGTGACCTGACCGAGGCCGATTTCACCGAGCGCGCTGAATTGTGGAAAGAAGAAGGCATCACGGAAGAGAGATTGATTTCCAGCGGCCTGTATCAGTATGCCGTGGAAACTGGACAGGCAGAGAAGCCTAAGAACAAAAAGAAGGACGGTGAATAATGTCCGGTCGTAAATCATTATCGAAGCTCCAGGTAGGCCGGGAAAGCACAGCCGGGACTGCGGTCGCGGCTACAACCATCCTGCGCGGCTCCGGCCGCTTACTGGATAATCGCCTTATTGAGCGCGTGCCTGAGGATGTGGCGATCATCGGTGGGACTGACCGCACGAACAACCCCATGAAAGGCGGCGGGCTGGCCTGGAGTCAAGTCGCAACCTTCGAGCAAATTTTACACTTTTTGGAGGCCGGGATTGCAACCGAAGCATCCCCCACTCAGGACGGCGCGGGCAGCGGCTATATCTATGACTATCCATTCCCATCCACCGCCGCGCCAACTATCAAAACGTATACCCTTGAGGGTGGCGACGATAACGAAGCTGAACGGATGGCGTATTGCTTTGTTAATGATTTCACGCTTTCGGGAACAGGCCGCAGACCGTATCAATTAAGCGCCAATTGGGTCGGGCGCTCGGTGGAAGTCAACGCCTTTACGTCCCTCTCGACTTTGGTTGCAGTCAACACCATGAATTTCGGAATGACCAAAATCTACATCGATGCTATTGGCGGGACGATTGGCACGACTATCAAGTCAAACACCGTGCGGATGGTGAACTTCAAATACACGACCGGCATTCAGGCCAAAGACACCGCGGATGGGCGACTTGATTTTTCATTTGCACAAACCGGGCAGGATTACATCTGCAAGACACAGGTGGAATTTGAGCACGATGCAACTGCCGCCGCGCAAAAAGTAAACTGGCGCGCTGAAACACCGGTGCTGGTGCGGATCAAGATCGAAGGCTCAACCGCTTTCGCCTCAGCCGGAACAACCTACTCAGTCCCGACCGTGTTGATCGATCTGCCCGCCAAGTGGGAGAACTTTGAGAAGCTGGGCGACGTGAACGGAAATAATATTTTACGGGGTACGTTCTTCACCGCCTACAACACCACCGCGGCGCGGACGGGCAGTATTACCGTTGTGGCTGCCGTGGCAACCGTTCCCTAAAGGAGTCTGATGTTTCCCTTCCTGAAAGATAAACCAATCAAGATCCGCTTTTTTATGAGTCCTGAGACGAACAAAAAGCAGTACACCGTTTTTGACCAGATCACCATCGACCGCCTGCGGCATGGCGACCGGTCGGACGAGCGGCTGTATATCATGATGTCTCATTTCATGGTAGACGAAAAAAACCAATTTATCGGTGAAGAAAAAGGCATGAAGATTTTGGAGAAACTCACCTCTGAGGACTCAGAGCAGGTTATCAAGCAATTCTTGGAGGCATTCCAAAATACCGCCGTAAACCCTCCGAGCGGGAACGGCTCGACCTCGACGCCCGAAGCTGGGCTGGTGGAGACGCTCCCGGCTGGATCACAACGCTGAGTATGGCGGCGGATTGGGGATGCAAGCCATGGGAATTGACCGGGGAAGCCTGGGAGCCTGTCACGCCCTGGCAGATGTATGTATGGCAAGTGCGATATACCTTATACGTGAATTATGTGAACGAGAAGCGCAAAACAGAAATTGAACTTATGAGGATGAATAATGGCGGCTGAGGTCGAGATTGTCGTAAACGCAAAAGATAATTATTCCGGTGTATTGGGGAATTTCGGGAACATCATCACCGGAATTTCTTCACTTGTGAACTTAGCGGGACAAGCCTTTGATGCCTTTTCCGGTTTTGCAATGGAGGGACTGGAAGCCATTGCGGGGTATGAACGGATGGGCGCAAGCCTGCAATCATTAGTGGCAAGTCAGCTGCTTATGAATGGCGCAGCAACCGACATGGCCTCGGCGATGGATGTAGCCGGCGTCAAAGCTGAAAGCCTTTTGCAATGGGTCCAAGAGTTGGCGATCCAGTCCCCTTTTACAGCTGAGGGAGTTGCCTTGGCGCTTCGCCAGGCGATGGCCTATGGATTTACGGCAGAGGAAGCACAACGACTGACGGAAGCCATGATTAATTTCGCGGCAGGGACGGGCGCGTCTGAAAGCGCCATGTCACAAATCGCTCTGGCATTGGGGCAGATTGAAGCTAAAGGAAAACTTGCCGGGCAGGAAGTCTTGCAACTGGTAAATGCCGGTCTAGCGGTTGATCAAATTCTAGCGGCGGCATTTGGAAAAAGTACTGAGGAAATCGTGAAAATGCGGGAGGATGGCCTTATCCCTGCCGATGAAGCAATTCGAGTGCTTACAGAATACATGGAAACGAATTTTGCAGGCGCAGCCGCTAATCAGGCCAATACATGGGCAGGCTTACAGGGAACATTTGCGGATATAAAGCAAATGGGGTTGCGAGAGTTTTTCGGCGGGATGTTTGAAGTATTGCAACCACTGGCCGTGAGTCTGTCTGAGTTTTTGCAGGCAGAGGGCTTGGATAGATTACGCGAGATAGGGCAAGATTTAGGAGCAATGACAGCAGGATTTATCAATTTCGCGCAACAAATTCAAGACCTTAAAAACATAGACATCTCCGAAGCTGTAAGCGGCTGGGGGGAATCGTTCATAAACTGGACTCTTTCTATTGATTGGAACAAGCTAAGCGATAACCTTGCAGTGGGTATTTCCAGCGTTGATTGGGGTAAGGTTGGCAACGCCATTGCACAGGGAATGGCCTATGCCGTCATGGGGATATCTGTAATTGTTGAAAAAATAGACTGGGGAACGTTGCTAAATTCCATCGGTAACGCTTTTGCTGATTTGATAGCCGGTCTCTTTGGCTTCATCGATTGGGAAGATATGATAACAAGCGCAGAGGTAGGATTCCGCTACGTTGGAACGGCGATCGTGGACGGCTTGAAATCCGGCTTGATTTCAGCCTGGAATGGCTTTCTCAACTTGCCGTTTATCCTGGTGGACGATTTTATAAGAGCATTTCACAGACTTCTTGGTATCTCCTCTCCCTCCACTGTTTTCGCTGGCATTGGTCGCGATATTGTATTAGGCTTGATTGGCGGCTTCACCGCTTATTGGTCAGATTTAATAGACCTGGCTACCTCAAGCCTGGATAGTTTCCTCAATATGTTCGGCATCGACCTGTCGTTCGGCGGGACGTCTGCCTCCGGGCTGGGAACCGCGGGCGGCGGCACGGCAGGAGGCGGGACAGGCGGAACAAGTGGGCAGACGGTCATAAACATTTACGGGACATCCTATTGGGGTGTCAGCGGGCCGGGGGATGTAGGCGGAGTGCACGATTGCCCATCCCCCTCTCCGCTGGTAGCCAGCAGCGGCAATCAACTTGTAACGTCGGGGTTTTAGATGGAACCATCCCTCTTTACATGGAACGCACTGGCGATCAATGACAGTAACCCATTCAAATCTGTTATTCCACCGGGGCAGATGGCGAACCTTTCCGCGAATGCCGTCACGGTCCCGCGGGCAGGCGATGACCCCTATCTATCCGATTCGCAACTGACCGGGCATGTCTTTGTCATTGAGGTCTACATCGCGGCGGGGGCCAATATCGCGACCAGCCGGGAACTGGTCAAGAAATATTTCAACGTCCGCGACAAGACCCGCCATAACCTGATCATCAAGGATACCGCTGACAGCGATAAGCAATACTACTTGACTGGCTTTCCTGTGGGCGTTCAGCCATTGGGCTCCGCGCCCAAGAACGGCTTTGCGATCCGGATCGCGGTCGAACATCCCTACTGGCAGCTTGTTACCGCAACCGCCGACGCCTGGGCCATCACCGGCACAGGCGACACGCAGGCCATCACGAACGCCGGGAATATCTCGGTCCCGCCTGTCATTACCCTGACCCCCACCACCACCAAGGGCGCGGGCTTGCTCTATCGCCGCTATGTGAGCATTTACAACAACCTGGACAAATCCTTCATCGCACCGTTGGACATTACATCAGGCGGTATAGATACCGCCGCACTTACCACGGCTAAAATGCAGGCCGATGGCGATGATTTCCGGGTATGGCTGGACAGCTCGTTTAGTGACCGTTGGTTAGATGCTATGGACTCTGCCGCTACAAAGTGCTGGGTAAATTTCAGTTTGAAATCCCGCAAGGAAGGGACGCTACTTACCACCGTGAACGCCGCCGCGACGACCCTGGCTTTTACCCTCACGCGCGCCAATCTGCAATTCCTGCGTGCGCTCAAACAGGTATCCAATACGACGCTCCTGATCGAGAGTGAAGCCCTCACCTTTGACACGGACAATATTGATTTGATCAACTACCAGATCACCAGCGTTTCCCGCGGCGCAAAAGGCACGACCGCTGCCGGGCATACCGCGCCGATCACCGTGCGGCACATCGAACATGATTTGTGGATCATGTATGGCGACTCAACGCTATCCGCCCCGGATGTGGACGATGATTACAAGCCGATCATCAGCCTGGCCTCTACAAATGCCTCCTGGGTCTATTCCAATTATTTTGACAGCGACTCGCATCGTTCGGCCATGTGGCAAGGCGGCGTGCAAGCATCCAAGACCGGCCTGTCCTATGTCTTTACGTCTAATGAAAACGCCTTTGCAGATCCATCCACTGAACTCGGATTGGCGCTTGTCAACTACTCCGATAACCGCGTGATGTTTGAGGTCGGGATTTTGGAGTGGTTACTGTCTCATCCCGCCGGGTTTACCAACGTCACCTATTCAGGGAAGAAATACTATACCGGCTCCTGGCCGGCCATTGCGGGATTGCAATATCTCCAACCTAACACCGCCTGGTTTACAGCATCGAATGAGAGCATCCCGACCGTGGTAGACACCTGGGAGGCTTTCGGGCCGACTGCGGTCGCTTTGGGTGCGACCTATGACGCTATTCGTTTCGCGATAGACGGCGCGCTTGAAAGTTCGCCGAATGAGGCCGCGCTGATTCAATTCGATACCATTACCCTGACCATCCCGAGCGCCAACCTGCCGACGATTGCGGTCGGGGCTGAGGCGACGATAAACTTCTTTGATTTCAAGATCACGAATAACACCACGGGAGAATATATACTCGTGACAACCCCGTGTCCTGTGGATACCGTGCTAACAATTGATTGTGCTGAAAAGGAGGCATATTTGGCTGATGGAACGCGCGTGAGTGTGAGACTCTCCACGGACCGCGAAAGCTGGCTTGATTTGGCGGCGGGTGCGAATACGCTTCAGTTCGATGATGTTGGCACGGTTGGGATCACAGGCGTGGTCACGCACAGAGATAGAATTCTATGATGAATTTTTCCTTTGTTTATAAGTCACTATATTTGAAACTTGGCTTGTGGAAATTCCATATTCCTTTGCTAACCATCTCCCGCTATATTTACCTCTCGCTAAAGGTCGATATAAATTACGTATTTCTGCAATCTGCTCATCAGAAAGCTTATGGTTTGGGTGTTCTTCTCCACGAAACCAATAAAGTCTTTTTTTGTTATCCCTATCGTCTACGTTGTCTTGCTGTGTTCCTAAGAAGAAATGATTGGGGTTTACACAACATGGGTTATCACAATGATGGCAAACAAACAACCCATCTGGTATATCTCCGAAATTTAATTCGTAAGATACGCGGTGGACTAGGCACTTTTTCCCACTCAAATTTATTAAAGCGTAACCACCGCGAATCAAGCCACCTGTCCATTCCCAACATCTTGAACCGTTGTAGAAAGTATTGGACTTCTCTTTGTCTACTTTCCCCCAAAATCTATCAAGGTCTTTTTGAGTTATACTATTCATATCAACATCTCCTTATTAGGTGTTGGTCACGTGGCCGGATGCTGATTACATCGCGGCCACAACTTAGTGGGGTAATTATATCATGACCTCCCGTATAAGGATATACGATCATTTTTGCAAGCCTCTGGTAGAGCTTCATGGCACACCTAC
>DASTOD010000154.1:0-3264 GCA_035762645.1 Binatia bacterium
CCGCAAGGTCGTCGGCACGCCGATACTGTTCGCGGCGCAGCAACACATTGCCCGCCACAGGACCCTGCACTCGCGCCAGGAAACGTCCGTAACTGGTCATGAAGCTGACCGCCACATCGTTTTCGGCACAGTGCCCGAGCAGAAACGGGCTGCAGTTTACTTGACCGAAGCAGACAATGGAGCTGAGCGTGTGAATCGGAAGCCGCAGCCGGGTCTCGCGCTCAATGTTGACGACGACGGTTTCCCCTTCCTTGTTCAGGTACGCCCCCTGGGTCGTCACATAGAGGGTGTTCAGCATCTTTCTCATCGGTCCCCCTTAGCATCCCCGCCAGATATTTTCTGACCGATCGGCCGGCCGTGCAGCTCTTTGGCAGACATGCAGCGCGTAATGAGCATTGGTCGCATTTCTTCGAATACTCTGCTTTGGGCGTCACCCCACCACTGAGCAGGTCGTGAACCTGGACGATGGTCTTTTCGGTCAACTGCCTGAGTCCGGAATCGAACTCGACAGCGTGACGGCGCCGTTTCTCCCCATAAAACAGCGCTCCGTTCTGTATCGGCACCAACAGCATCTCTTCGAGACAGAGCGCCTGGGCACAGAGCTGCACCTCGTCGCAGCGGTTTTCCTTTGGCTTGCCACGCTTGTACTCCACGGGAAAGACAATGCCGTCCTGATGAAATTCCACCACGTCGGCCTGGCCGGTCAGGCCGAGCCGCATCGAACGAATCGGGAGGGTCCGCACCGTACGGACCCTCCCCTGCTGCTGCGACTGCCCGCTGTCCGTCCGCTCATGCAGCACCCGACCTTCGGCAGTAAACTGGTTTTCAACCCAGACCTGCTCGAGGTGGATCAGGGCACACTGACGGGGGCAGTACAGAAAGTGCTGCAAGGCGGAGAGCATGATGTAGTCGGTTTCGGGGTACATTTCCAACCTCTCGTGACTCGCTCCGCTATCGCTGTGGGATGTCGACACCGCGCAGCGAAGGCGAAGCAAGTTTATTTATATTTCGCCAATTTACCCAGAAGTCTTTCCCGCATCTGCGACTTGTCATCAGGATAAAGGGAGATGAGCCGTTTTCCTTGCTGCTGATAGAGTTGCTGTTTCTTGAGCATCCCGATCTTGTAATCGGCGGTGTCCATTCCCCAATACTCGATGTAAACGTCGAATTCCGGCAGGTAGAAGTCGGGACGGATGGCATAGCCATCGAGGATGCGGAAACGTTCGTCATAGCGATACCTGATCTGCTCTGCATCCAGGATTTCACAAATCCGCCGCTCGCCGTCCGACTGCACCCAAGTCCCATCCTTGGCCCGGATATTTTTCTGCAGCTCGATCTTGGTCTCATAGTTGCGCCGTTCCAGAAAAACCTCGTCGAAACAGTAGTTGCAGAACTGACGCTGGAACGCCTTCTGGCTGCGAACATATTCGTCCGGCTCCAGCCTCGCGCCGCAGCGTTGACAGTAGTGAACGGCTTGCTCCTCGGCAATACGCAAGGCTTCTTCGATTGTTTCCACCGCCAGCTTGGCATCGCGCCGATTGTAGTCTGTTTCAACTGGATTGATGGCAACATCGCGCAAATCCGACAACGCACACCTGGCAGCTGTTCCATAGGCTTTCAGTGCCTTTGCCGCATATTGCCGAACCTGCGGATGGCGGTCCCGCAATAACGGCTGCAACGCATCCACCGCCCCTTTGGCCTCCGCCAAGCCCGCCAGCTTGCCGATGGCCGACGCAGCCAGCCGCCGCACGTTGGCGACGGGCGACTGCGTCAGCCCCATGAGTTCCGGCAGCGTGGACGGGTCGCCGGAATTGCCCAGCTCAACCGCCCGCTCTCGGAAGCGTTTTTCGAGGTTTTTGTCCACAGTGTCCCCCTCCGGCTTGACGGGTAGGGGACAGTTGTCCCCCACCCGCCTTCGGTTACAGTCTTTCGATAATTTCAACCCCTTGCGGAGCGGTGCCAACGGATACCGTGTAGTCCTTGAAGGAACGCGCCGGGCCTTCGGACCCTTCTTTACGCTTGATGTCGATCAGATCGAAAAGTTTGTGCGCAGGAGCGTTGCCGAGCTTGTCCTGATGCTTGAAGACAAAGAGCTTCTGGCTGCTCATCATCCCCTTGGCTGCCGAGCGATCATGCTCGAACATGTTGATCAGCGCGTTCCAGAGCAGCTCCAGGTCCTCTTCGCTGAAGCCGGTCTTCTCCGCCAGCGGTGCGGAGACGAACCCCTGGGCCACGTCCAGTCCGTACGGACCGATATGCTTGCGCCCCATGGTCCGCTCCTTTTCCAGATCCTTTTCATTTGTAACCGCCATACGGGTGATGCTGACTTCCTGCGAGACGATAGGTTCAACGCTCTTGGCAAAAGCCAACTGCACCGGACCGCGTACCTGCCCGCAATTGACCTCGGTCGTCATAACCGCACCGAAGCTGCGAATGTCAAAGAAGTTCGCGCACATCCAACCAGTAACCTTCTGCGCGTCCTCGACCTTCTTAGGCAGCTTCTTGGCTTCGGGCTTAAGTTCGAATGCCTTGTAGGCCATCTCGTTGGTTTGATTCAGTACTGCCTTTTCCTGAACGTAAATGTTGAATCCCTCTGCGCTCTCCTTGGCGAGTGCCACATGATTGCGGATTTTCCGTTTCAGGCAGACATCGGTCACCAGGCCGTGACCAGTCTCCGGATCGAAGCGAGGCATGTTGCCGGCATCGGGATCGCCGTTGGGGTTGCCGTTTTCGACGTCGAACAACAGAACGAATTCATAGCGGTTGGCGAGTGCGGTCATGGTTATCCCTCCTGAGTTTTTTTGGTGAAGAAATCTTTGCGTTGATGATAGTAGCCGATCATGAACAGTCCCTGTTCTTCGGCTTTCATGGTTTTGGGGTAATCGGAAAAGCCGGAAACAATCTCCTGCGTCATGACGTCGTAATGAAACGCGCGTCCCTTCTTTTCCGGGTCCTTCTTCAGCTTGGCGATGTGGTTGGCCGAGTTCTTCAGCAGCATGTGAAACACCTGCCCCGGTGTGGCCGCGGCAGCCGCCAAGTAGCGGTCCTTGATGGTGGCGTTGGCGCCAGGGATGGCTTCTTCCTGGGCCTTTTCCAGCACGGCGAAAAGCCGCCCCAGCAGGTAGGGTCGATCGGTTCGGTTAAGATCGAGGGACACGGGGACCTCCATTCGTTTATTGCGCAGCAGATAGGCTTTGAGCAGTGCGGCGCGAAAATAGGTGACATTGTGCTCGGCACGGATACGTTCCAGAACAACCGGCAACA
>DASTOD010000155.1:0-2780 GCA_035762645.1 Binatia bacterium
GTCAGGCAGGACTTTGAAAACGGCTATGCTTTGCTTTCTGACAGCGCAAAACGGTATGTCCCTCTGGAAAAATTCAAAGAGACCATGCTGCGCTTGCATCCGAAAACATTCCCAGCGAGTGTCACGGCGACCCAGTACGAGCCCATGCCGGGCGAAACAGCTATTTATATCTACGTGGTCGGCGAAAACTCAGGCGAGCGTTTCTATTACACACTGACGATGGAAGGCACCTCGCGGAGCGGCTATCGCGTTTCGCGACTCACCCGCGGGACAGAGCCGTCATCCCCATCCAAGGATAGGCAAAAATTCAGCAATAATCGATAGCCGAAGGGGCTCCTGGCCTGCCGGACGGTAGCGGCTCGGGGATTTGCTCCTGGGTTTGAGACAAAAGGCCATGCCGCGATTACGATCCTATTAATCCGACCATGCTTGCTCTGACTTGGCTTCTGCTTTAGTCTTTTACCTAAAGTAGAGAGGAATGCGGGTGATCGGTAAATTCTCTTTTAGCTTCCCGGTAGCATCTCGGCTGGTATGCCTTTTGCTGGCGGCGCTGACATACTTCGCCTGCACCAGCGGTATCATTCCCGCGACGGGCGAAAAGCGTTTTCTCGGCTATACCTGGCAAGAGGAAATAGAGATCGGCAAGCAAACCAGTAAGCAAGTCGCCCAACTGTTTGGTGTCTATCGCGATCCAAAACTCGAAAGGTATGTTACGGAAGTCGGCAATCGAGTGTTGGCGACAAGCCACCTTCGCCGGCCGGGAGCTCCGCAGGAGTTCCGCGATACTCCCGTTACATTCACGGTCCTTGACAGCCCGATCATCAACGCCATGGCTCTTCCGGGCGGATATGTTTATGTCACCCGCGGAATGCTCAGCCACTTGAACAACGAAGACCAGCTCGCGGCTGTTTTGGCGCATGAGATCGGCCACATCACGGCGCGGCATGCGGCGCGGCAGGCTTTCCAGCAGCAACTGGGTCAAGGCCTGCTTCTCGGTGGCGCACTGATTGGCGGAGTGCTTGGACTCCCGGCAGAGAATATCCTGAACCTTGGTGGCATGGCGGCTCAATTGCTGTTTCTCCGCCACAGTCGCGAAGACGAACTGGAAGCTGACAGCTTGAGCGTCGAGTACAGCTCTCTCGCGGGTTACGACCCTCGAGAGGTGACGGGTTTATTCCGTACGCTTGCCCGAATGGAAGAAAAAGAAGGACAGGGCATGCCGAATTTTCTTTCAACGCATCCGAATCCCGGCAACCGAATTGAGCGGATCAACGAATTGACGGCGCGAATGCGTGCCGAGAAGCGGCTTGGCCCGGGAGACTTACAGCGTTACTGGCAAGCGATTGAAGGCCTGGTCATTGGCGAAGACCCGAGGCAAGGATTTGTCGAAGGAAATGTTTTCTACCATCCGGAACTGCGTTTTCGCTTTCCGGTGCCGCGCGGGTTTAAGGTCATCAACCAACCCACGCAGGTGATCATGGTCGAAGGTCAAAACCGGGCTCTGTTGGGTTTTACCATGACCGGAGAAAAATCGTTACAAACAGCCTCTGCTAAATTCCTGAACCAGCCGGGCCTCAAAGTCCTCGAGCGTGGTGCCACGCGCTCCGATGGCCTGCCCGCCTATATGGCGGTCGTCGATGCCGTGATGGAAAATCGCCAGCCTGTTAGGCTCCTGGTGTACTACGTGGATTACGGCGGCAGAATCTATCATTTTCTGGGATACACGGCGCCGCAAGCGTTCGCCTCTTTTCGCGGCGCGTTTCTACAAACCATGCAGGGGTTCGGTAGAGTGGACGATCCCCAAATTTTGAACCGAGAGCCGGTTCGTCTGGGATTGGAACCAGCCCCCAAGACGGCGCCTTTTCGAGATCTCATTCCGCGCAGACTACCCGCGCCATTTCGACCTGAAGATGTGGCGATTTTGAATCAGGTCACTTTGGACGAGGAAATCCGTCGCGGCACAATCCTCAAAATACCACGCAGCCGTTAATGCACCCGGACATTCGGTGACCCATCGCCTGATTTTCTCGTGCTGGGAGAAGTTTGGTATCGCTGCAGTGCCGAGCTTGTCTTCGGACCTATTATTCCATCGATGGGCCCGGGATCGAACCCAGCCTGTCTGAGCTGCTCTTGAAGCCGGCGAATCTTTTCTCTGCTGGAAAGTGGCTTGCCCGCCCTGGACGGTGTGGCGCTTGAATGCCGGACGGAACTTTCAGCCGTGAATCCGTTTGCGAACACGCTTCCGCTTTTAGCCGTTACGGCACGGCCCCGTTCGGGATGAATGGTTCCATCGAGCAGGGTCGTTGGTAAATTTTTGACCGCGCTGCACCCCGAGTGAAGCCGGATAACCGCCGACGCTGTTTTCGGACCTAAAATCCCGTCAATGTTACCCGGATCGAAACCCACGTCTTTCAGTCGTACTTGAACCACCCTGATATCTTGCCGCGCGAAAAATTTATCCAGCGCGGCTTTGATGCCGGGCGCTTGCGGAGCCGGTGTTTGCTGCATCATTTCCAACTCTGAACTTTCCCATAGATCCTTCAGCGTCGCGCATCCTGATTCCAACTTGAGCATCGCGGCCCTCGTTCTTGCGCCGAAAATTCCGTCGGCGGGGCCCGGACCGAAACCAACCGCTCGCAACCGCTCTTGCAGCTTGCGAATTTCCGTTTTACCCAAATTCTCAACACCAAGACCTGCCGGGTTGCCATCGCTCTCTCGAAAGGCTTCCGTAACCTGCGGCGCCTCAGAAGAAGCACTCTCTGGAGCCAAAACTGCGCTCG
>DASTOD010000156.1:0-3428 GCA_035762645.1 Binatia bacterium
ATCGCTCAGCCTCGCATGGATAAATTGCCGATCATGAAGCAACACCAAGGCAACGCCTATGGTTAATAGCTGCAGTCCGGTGCTGCACTTCCCGATGAAACTGGGCTTAACTTGAGCCCGTGCCTCGACTAAAAAAAAGACGATCCCATACCCGACCACAATCAAAATATCTCGACTCACGACGATAATCGCGAGCCAGAGCGGAACACCATCCATCATGCCAAGCACCACAAACGAGCTGATCACGAGAAGTTTGTCTGCGACGGGGTCCAAGTAAGCGCCCAGCGCCGTTTGTTGATTCATCAGCCGGGCGGCCAAGCCGTCAAGGAAGTCGGTCACCCCGCCGATAACAAAAATAATGAATGCTTCCAAGTAGCGATGGTAAGCCAGCAGCAGAAGAAAAAACGGAATGGTTAAAATCCGGACGAGCGTGAGAAAGTTGGGCAGATTCAGCATTAAATCCTGCCAGGCTGTTGAAAAAGCCTCATAGGCTGCGTTGCGCTCAATCGCCTCGCTCCAACGTACTTCGCTAGTACGCCTCCGCTCGTCGATTTCTCGCGCGCCTTGCCTCTGAGATCTTTTTGACCAGCCTGTGAACAGAGTTTTTCAAACATCTCTGAACGATCCGCTGTTGGATCCGAGCTTCTTGCGCATCTGTCCCGCGAGCTTGGGCGTTACCAGGGCAGTCAGTCGAATCCGATCTCCCTCGTACTCTTCCTTTAGAATCCTTCCACGCTCCCGCACAAGCGCCAAAAGCTCGCCTTGGCGCGAAGACAAAGATAACTGGATCTGTTCTTTGCCCTGATCCAGTATCCTACCAATCAACGCCAACAGTCCATCGACGCCGCTCCCCGTGCGCGCGGAAATCGCGCACATTCCCTCCACGCCGTATTTTTTTAGGCTGTGGATCGGCATTGCGGAAGCAACATCGATCTTATTGGGCGCCAGGATGGACGGGATACTCCCGGCTCCGATTTCCGCCAGCACGTCCTCGACCACCCGGATTTGCCGGTCAAAAATAGGACTGGTCATGTCGACCAGATGCAGGAGGAGATCGGCCTTTTTAACTTCCTCCAGAGTGCTCTTGAAAGCTTCTATCAGCGAATGGGGAAGCTTGTTGATGAATCCTACAGTATCGACGATCATGACTTTGTCCCCGTTGGGCAGCCGCAACGCGCGAGTGGTGGGGTCCAAAGTGGCAAACAGCTTATCTTCAACAAAGACTCCGGCGCGCGTAAGCATGTTCATCAAAGTGGATTTTCCAGCGTTCGTGTATCCCACCAGAGCAATTGTCGCGAAGGGAACTTCTTCGCGTTCCTTTCGTTGCAGGGTGCGCGTCCGCTCCACCGTCTTGAGCCGGCGTTTCAAGTGACCGATCCGTTCCCGGATTCTGCGCCGGTCAACTTCCAATTGGGTTTCGCCGGGGCCCCGCGTGCCGATGCCGCCGCCCAGCCTGGACAGGTGCGTCCATTGACGCGTCAGACGCGGTAATAAGTACTCCAGCTGAGCTAATTCTACCTGCAATTTCCCTTCGTTACTTCGGGCCCTTTGAGCAAAAATGTCAAGAATCAGTTGATTGCGATCGATGACCCGGCGTTTGAACGCGGACTCGAGGTTGCGCTGCTGCGCGGGCGTGAGATCTTCGTCCACGATGACCAAATCCGGATTCAACTCGCGCAGGCAAGTCTGGATTTCGCTGACTTTCCCCTGGCCAATCAGGGTCGCCGGCGTGATACTTTTGAGACGCTGCGTAAATGTTTGTACGACCTCAGCGCCGGCGGTATCTGCCAGCCGTTCGAGTTCCTTCAGGCTATGCTCAAGCGATGCCTGATGGTCATCGCGCGGCAATTCGACTCCGACAATGACGGCTTTTTCTTTGACGTGGTTTGGGGTGGAATTAGCCTGTTTCAAAATGGTTAGGACTGGAAGGCAACCCGCGCGCCAAAAAGCCTTTCGACCGAGCCTTGCAGCTCGGGAGACAACCTGACCCGCACTTGGTGCGGCAGTTCAATAACCGTTTCGCCGTTGCCTGAAGTCAGCAGATGAAGATAGACCGTACATGGACCGGGAAAGTCAAGCAGAGTGTCACGCAGTTGCACCAGCTCGTTGGCGGACACTTCGGTCTCTCGGATGTAAAGATGAACTTTGTCGCTATTCCCGTTCCGTTTCTCACGGCTGCCAGTGACGCCATCGGAGCGGCCCTTACTTGCGACGTTGGCCAGAGGTTCGATCTCGTTGGCAATAATTTGCATTCTTTCTTCGCCTACTTCCAAGCGGCCTTTGACGAAGATGGGCTCGTCGGAGCCCAGGATGTCCATGCATTTGCGATAAACATCCGGCCAGGCGAGGACTTCGATGAAGCCGGTCTTATCCTCCAGATTGAAGCTGCCGTAACGATCGCCCTTCTTCGTGTTCCTGAGCCTCAGGGCGGAAACGACGCCCCCGAGCTTGACATCGCCCGGAGAGCCTTTCTCCTTGAGATCTGAAATCACCCCGCTGGTGATCTTCTTGATGATCCTGTCAAATTTGTCCAGTGGATGGCCCGTGATGTAAAAGCCCAGCGCCTCTTTTTCAAAAGCCAGCGATTCCTGCGCCGACCACTCTTCGGTTTGCAGGTAAAGATCGACGCGCTCTTTAGGCGATTTCGTCGCCGATCCCAACATGGCAAAGATGTCGATTTGGTTGCTTTGCTGGTCCCGTTGATGGGCCTGCCCGGATTTCATCGCTTCATCCAGGGCTGCCATCATCCGCGCTCGGGAAACGTTCGACGAATCGAAGGCCCCGCACTTGATCAAGCTTTCGATGACGCGCCGATTCACCGCTGTCAAATCGATGCGTTGGCAGAAATCGAATAGAGATCGAAACGGCCCCTCTTTCACCCGGCTTTGCAAGATAACTTCGACCGCCTTCTCGCCGACGTTCTTGACTGCAGCCAGGCCGAAGCGAATCTTGTCGCCGACGGGAGTAAAGTCGGCGCGGCTCTCATTGACATCGGGAGCAAGCACCTCGATGTCTTTGGCGCGGCATTCGGCGAGATTCTTGATGACCTTGTCGGTATCACCCATTTCGGAAGTCATTAATGCCGCCATAAACGCGACCGGATAGTGAGCCTTGAGATAAGCGGTTTGGTAGGAAACCAACGCATACGCCGCCGAATGTGATTTATTGAAGCCGTACCGCGCGAATGTTTCCATTTGATCGAAGATCTCGGTGGCCTTTTGCTCATCGATCTTGTTCTGTCGGGCGCCCTCGACGAATCGCTCTCGTTGAGCGGCCATTTCTTCGGGATCTTTCTTCCCCATAGCGCGCCGCAAAATATCGGCATCGCCCATCGTGTAGCCGGCGAGCTCCTGCGCGATTTGCATCACCTGTTCCTGATAGACGATGACGCCGTAAGTATCTTTCAGAATCTTCTCCAGCAAAGGATG
>DASTOD010000157.1:0-2282 GCA_035762645.1 Binatia bacterium
GATGCGTCGATTCGACAGCAGGCTCGTATTCGCATCCGGCTTTGCGATCGTTGCAGGAGCATGTTTGTTGAATGCTCAGCTAACCAGTTCCTGGTCCGGTGATAATTTTTTCATTTCGCAGATTGTGATTGGCGCCGGGCTTGCACTGGCCTTCACGGCGCTGGTTGGATCAATTATCCAGAATTCGTTTGATGCGGGTGCTCTCACCAACCCGATCAACATTCTGACCTACTCAGCTTTTATCCATATTGTCAGGCTGTTTGGTGGAGAGGTCGGTACTGCTTTGATGCAGAGGTTGGTATCAGTGCGCGAGCGCTTTCACTCGAACATGCTCGGTCTTCACGTCGATGCGGGAAACTGGCTAGTGTCCGAACGCGTGGCTTCTCTCGCGCATGCTGTTTTCCCCAACTCTGCCGGCATGGAAGAGGCTCAACAAAGAGCTGTTGTAGTGCTGGGTGGGCAGGTCAGAACTCAAGCTTATGTGCTGGCATATAGCGATGGATTCATAGCAATCGCCGTCGTAGCCGCAATCGCGATCATCCTAATCGCACTAATGAGGCCAACGAAGATTTACTTTGACGAGGTTTAGTGAGCGTGTGATTTCACGGGCGGGAGGTCGAAAGAAAAGTTCGGTACAAGCCGGAGGTCTGGTGTTTATTCGTCTCGGTTACCCCGCGCAAAGACGTAAATCGCACCTGGTATCCGCACAAGACTTGGGGCGGATCCTCTCACGATTCGGTTTTGAGGACTCCCGAGAGCCAGACAAGGAGATTCGTAATGACCTCGCGGCGGTTTAGTTCGTGAAGCATTTCATGCCGACCACCCGTGTAGAAATCATGCGTGATCGAGGCAATGCCGGCACTGTGATAGCGGTCCATTAGTACCCGTACTCCCTGCAGCTTTTCTCCTACCGGATCATCACTGCCTGAAAAAATGTAGATCGGAAGGTCTGCACGCACTTTGCGAAGCTCTCTGGGATCGGCAAGTCGCGGGAACGCCTGGATGAACGATTCGATCGAACGGGCGTTGAGTGCAGAAAAGCACAACGGATCATCGATGAAAGCATCGACTTCGGCTTCGTCACGGCTGAGCCAGTCAGACCGCGTGCGCGCCGGTTCGAAGGGTGCATTCATTAGCTGCATCGGATCTTCGCCGGCGGGTACTGATTGGAGCTGTCGCGCCAAGCAATCCAAAGCTCCCGACCCGGAAAGAATCAAGCCGTCGATTGAATGGCTATGATCGAGGATAAATTGCTGCGTCGCGAATGAACCCATGCTGTGGCCCAACAAGATGTAGGGCTTGCCAGGATTCTCATTTGACGCGAGAGTTCTGAGATGAGCCAGATCATCGACCAGAAGATCGAAGCCGCCGCGTCCGAAATCGCCAAAGCTTCCAGTTGGTTTCGCCGTGAGCCCGTGTCCGCGGTGATCATTTCCATAAACGACAAAGTGACCACGAACAAGTACCTCAGCCAGCTCGGCGTAACGACGGATGTGCTCGCCCAATCCGTGAGCGATTTGTACGACACCCCGAACGTCGTGGTTACCGCCCCATCTCATGCACGAAATAGAGAGGCCGTCCGCACTGATAAATTGGAATCGCTTTTCTTTTGGCTGACTCATGAATCCTAGTGATGCCATCTAGGCGCTCCTCGGTTTAGATTGTGTGATTTGCTTGACAGGTCTAATCGACATCATTGCATCAAGTCTTTTGAGAACGGTTTAAATGTTCAAGGGAAACTCTCATCCTATCCAAACTGAGCTTCAATAGAAGCCTTGGTTGTCACGCTGGACGCTGACCTTTCCCGAATACTGGCGCGAGATGAAAACAAAATATGTAATCGCAAGCGCAAGCGCGATGGTCCACCACACTGAAGCGATGACGAGCGACTTCCGGCCAGCGGCAACTGAACCAGCGCCACACCGAGCGCCGCCAGGCAGTGATACTTTGGACGAAGTCGCTTTTCACCCCAAATCAACGCGCCGATAAAAGCGCTCTCGAGAAAGAAAGCGAACATACCTTCCATGGCCAGCGTCTGACCGATTACACCTCCGGCGAACTTTGAGAACTCAGCCCAGTTCGTCCCGAACTGAAACTCCATGGGAATGCCGGTGACTACGCCCACGGCAAAGTTGAGTCCGAAAATCTTTGCCCAAAACCTGACTGCCTGATTGTACTTTTCATCACCCGTGCGCAGCGCCCGCCATTTCCAGTAGACCAGGAACCAAGCCAGACCCATCGTGAGCTGCGGGAATAGATAGTGGTAGATGATCGTGAAGGCG
>DASTOD010000158.1:0-22971 GCA_035762645.1 Binatia bacterium
CTGCTGGCCTGGGTCTAATGGTGTTGCGGCGGAGACTTAGTGGCCAGCCGGGGTTTACCGATCAGGATCGACGATTCCTCTTTCGCCGTCCGGAGATCAGACGGTCCGCAGCAAGGCTGGTGTGGAATTTCTCCGTCGCTACTATCCTGTGTTTGCTGAGTATGCCCCTAGAGGTGCTGTTTCTCGCCCAACTCGGGCCAGGACTGTTAGCCGTGGTGCTGCTTGTGACCATTGTCGGCATAGTGAATCAAATGCTAGGTTAGTCGGCCATGATCGCTGTAATTGACGACGGATCGGCCTCATTCGCTTTCCTGCCAGGGCGCTACGAGCCGTGCGGTAACGGTTCGCGGTGCTTCGAGACCTAGTTTCGTCTACTATCGACAAATTTTGTCATTTGGGAAACCGTATCTTTTTGCCGACTTAGCTTGTGCATGTTTTTTGCTGAGAGTTCGGATCGATTTTTCGATTATTTTCGACTTAAATTGTGCTTTCCGTCTTGACGTAGAAAAATGTTGTGAGTAATGAATTTATTAGTCGGCTAGCTTTTGGACGTGACCTAGGTTATGGTGCTTTTCATTTACAATTCAAAGGAGGAATCATGCCACCCACTGCATGGGACTTTCAGAACCATCTAAGCGCTATTCTAAACGGTGCCCGCCAAAGCGGGAAACCTTACGTAGACGTGGAATCGGGTAATCTCCATAAACGAGTGGGGGGTGTGAACTCCAACCACTGGATACCGGTCTGCTGTGAAGTCATGAGAAGAATGATGCGCGCCGGTGACTCGGTATTAAAGGAACCGGTGGACGGGCACGACGCAACGCTGCGGATTCGATACATGGTGCAGGCGAACGGGCCTACTCAGCGACAAACGCCAAACTAAAGCCAACTTGGCAGAACAGAAGCACAACTTGCCGGACCTACTCATCTCAAATCGAGCTTAAGAAACATGCGCGCCGAAAGGACTCGGAGGGGCTTACGAGCCATCGGTAGGAGATCCTGGAACCCATTGGCGTGGGATGATGGCCTGCGGGTGAGAGAAAGCGTGATTACTATGGACGGTGCCTACCAAAGGAGTACTAATATGGCGGCGAGACTGACGCTTCTGTTGATAGTTTTGTGTCTTGCCGGATGTGCATCTGTAGCCGGTCCAACTTCGCAATCCAATGAACAGCGGAGACTTTCTCGGCTGGATTACATAGAGTGTTAGTCTGGAAGTAGCTAAAAGACGAGGTGAGCGGCTGGCAGAACTTGTCCCTCCCGCTATTGACCGCTCCATCCTCCTTACTTTATTTTTCACTTTAATCTCTTCAGTCAAGCTCCCGCGGGCGTTAAAGTATTTCCGTAATCCTGCGGACAACCGCCTCGCGCACCGTACCCCCTCCGGGCCCAACGAACGTAAGAACGGCTTGCCTATAATCAAGCTCGTCTTGACAAAGAAGACCTAAGGAGTCTATATTTTAATTAGTAAATGGAACGGTCGGTGAAACGTCCAAGGGCGAGAACGGAACGGAGTTCGTTGATGAACGTGGGACGACGCGTGGATTACGCGGTCCGCGCCTTATCCTATCTCGCCGGGCAAGCTCCTGGAAAGATCGTCAGCCGAGCCGATATCGAAAAAAGCCAAGACATTCCATCTTTCTATTTGTCCAAGATAATGAAGGATCTCGTGGCGGGAGGCTTGGCGCGGTCCCACATCGGCTCTAAAGGAGGATTTACGCTGGCGAAGCCGGCGACCGCGATCAGCATCAAAGATGTTTACGAAACCGTGGAAAGACCGTTGGTTCTGATGGAGTGTCTCGAAAAAGGAGCGGAGTACTGTTCGTTCTGCTCGGTCTGCTCCCAGAAATCGATTTGGGAGGAGGCGCAAAACGTGCTGGCGAATTTCCTGGCGCGAGTGTCGATCAGCCAGATCGCCGACAGGCAAGGACTCAAAGAGCGCCTCATGCATCCGCCGGTGCAGCGGACCGGTTAGAAACAAGACCTACAGACCTTGAGATGGGGAGATCATGCTGCAAATCAAAAATCTGCGAGCGAGCGCCGGCGGCAAAGAAATTCTTCGCGGGATTAATTTAAGCGTCGGCGCAGGCGAGGTTCACGCGATCATGGGACCGAACGGTTCCGGCAAAAGTACGCTTGCCCACGTTCTTTCCGGCAGAGAAAACTACGAAGTGACGGCCGGCGAGGTAACGTTTGAGGGCAAGGACCTGTTGGCGATGGCGCCCGAAGAGCGAGCGCGCGAGGGTATTTTTCTTGCTTTTCAATACCCGGTAGAGATTCCCGGCGTTAGTACCACCTATTTTCTTAAAGCCGCCGTTAATGCCCTGCGCAAACACAGCGGGCTTGAAGAACTCGACGCCATGGAGTTTCTCTCCCTGCTCAAAGAAAAAATGAAATTGGTCGAGATGGATCAAACGCTTGCGAATCGGCCGCTGAACGAAGGTTTCTCGGGGGGTGAGAAGAAACGCAACGAAATTCTCCAAATGGCTGTTTTGGATCCCAAACTGGCTATTCTCGACGAGACCGATTCGGGACTCGATATCGACGCTCTCCGGGTCGTCGCCGGAGGCGTCAATGCGCTTCGCCGCCCCGATCGCGCGATGCTTGTCATTACCCATTATCAGAGGCTTCTCAATTATGTCGTCCCGGATTTTATTCACGTGCTTTTCGACGGCCAGATTGTCAGATCCGGCAAGAAGGAGCTGGCTCTTGAGTTAGAGGTCAAGGGTTATGATTGGATCAAAGAGGAAGCCGCGGCTGCCTCATAAAGTCTCGGGTTTCGCGTCTCGGGTCTCGAGTTGAACTCAAAACCCGAAACTCGGAAATCGAGACGGTTATGATCAATACGCACGAATGTCGTCATGGTGGAAACCCCGTCCAAAGAACATTACCTCTCGGTCTTTAGTCGCTATTACGAGAACGGAACGAATCACGCATCGCCGTGGCTCAAAGAGTTGAGGAGCGCCGGCGCGCGCAGCTTCGAGGAGGTGGGTTTCCCGTCGACGAAGCGCGAAGACTGGAAATACACCAACGTCGACCCGATTACTTCAGTTCGTTTCGAACGGACGAACGGAAAGACCAGGCGCGTAGAGCCGGAAAAAATATTTTCGGCGGCGCTCGCCGACGCTGCCGATAACCGTCTCGTCTTTATTAACGGCCGTTTTTGCTCCGAGTTGTCCTGGCTGCGCGCGACAGCCACGGAAATGCAGGTCGCGAGCCTGGCGCAAGTCATCGCTGAGGAAGGCTCTGTGGTGGAATCTTATTTGGGCCGTTACGCCTCGCATCAAGAGGAGGGGTTCGTCGCGTTAAATACCGCGTTTCTCGAGGATGGGGCATTCGTCTTGATGCCCCGCGGCCGAATTGTGGATGACCCCGTTTATCTCATTTTCGTCTCCCTGGAGGCCGATCGGCCAATCGTGTCTTATCCGCGAAACCTGTTGGTTTTTGAGGAGGGTAGCCAGGCACGGATCGTTGAGAGCTATGTGGCGCTGGGCGCGAACAGCCATTTCAACGACGCGGTGACCGAAATTGTTGGCGAGCAAGATACGGTAATCGACTATTACCGATTGCAGCGCGAAGGCGATAGGGGGTTTCACGTCGGACGAGTCGCGGCGCAACTCGCCCGGAATTGCAATTTTGCCGCTCACACCATCACGCTCGGCGGTGCCCTGGTGCGTAACGACTTGACCGCCGTTGTGGATGGGGAGGGGGCTCAATGCGCGCTGAACGGGCTTTATTTGGTAGACGGAGATCAACATGTCGACAATTACACGCGCATTGATCACGTAAAGCCGCACGGAACCAGCGTGGAGCTATACAAAGGAATCCTGGGCGGAAGCGGCCGTGGAGTGTTCAACGGAAAAATTATGGTTCATAAAGACGCGCAAAAAACGGACGCCCGGCAGGCGAACAAAAACTTGCTTCTCTCCGCGAACGCGGTGGTCAACACCAAGCCACAGCTCGAGATTTATGCCGACGATGTCAAGTGCAGCCACGGGTCGACCATTGGTCAGCTAGATCGAGACGCGCTGTTCTATTTGCGTTCCCGGGGACTTGATGTCGAAAGCGCTCGGCGCTTATTGAGCTATGCCTTCGCCAGTGATGTCGTGGGCCGCGTCAAGATTCCTCCGATGCGCGCCCGGTTGGACGATTACTTACTGACGAAATTCGGACGAAATTAAAAGATACACCTGGGTGCGATGAAAGCAGCTCATGAAATACCCAAGGCGGCGCCTCTGCGAGAGCGTTTTGACGTCGAGCGTGTGCGCAATGATTTTCCGATCCTGAAGCAACGGATACACGGAAAACCGCTCGTATATTTTGATAACGGCGCGACCAGCCAAAAGCCGCAGGTCGTCATTGACGCGCTGACCCGGTACTATGCCGCCGAAAACTCGAATATTCACCGGGGCGTTCACTTTCTGAGCGAACGGGCCACTGTGGCTTACGAGGCAGCGCGGGACAAGATCAGGCGCTTTCTGAACGCCCGCAGCGAAAAGGAGATCATCTTCGTGCGCGGCACGACAGAAGCCATCAACCTGGTGACGCAAAGCTATGGCAGGGCGTTTCTTAAAGAGGGAGACGAAATCATCGTCTCGGCGATGGAACACCACTCGAATATCGTTCCGTGGCAGATGCTTTGCCAGCAGATCGGCGCGCATTTGCGCGTGATTCCCATCAACCACGGCGGCGAATTGGTGGTCGATGAGTACCGGCGGCTTCTGAACGAAAAAACCAAATTTGTCTCCATAACCCACGTTTCCAATGCGCTGGGCACCGTTGTTCCGGTTAACGAAGTCATCCGGCTTGCCCATGAGCGGGGCGTGCCCGTCCTTATCGACGGGGCGCAAGCCGTGCCGCACATGAAAGTCGATGTTCAGGAGATCGGATGCGATTTTTACGCCTTCTCCGGCCACAAGTTGTTCGGTCCCACTGGAGTGGGCGTTCTTTACGGACGCGCGGATTTGCTTGATGCGATGCCGCCGTATCAGGGCGGCGGAGACATGATCAGTCTCGTGACATTCGAAAAGACGCACTATAACGACCTGCCTTATAAATTCGAGGCCGGTACGCCGAATATCGCGGGCGGCATCGGACTGGGCGCCGCCATTGACTACCTGAACGGTTTGGATTGGGAGCGGCTCACGCAGCATGAAAACGAACTGCTGGCCTACGCCACGGACGCATTGTCGGCGTTCGAAGGCCTTAGAATCATCGGTACCGCGAGGCATAAAGCCGGAATTGTTTCATTCGTTTTCGATTCCGTTCACGCCCATGACGTCGGTACGATCTTAGATCAAGAAGGTGTGGCCGTCCGCGCCGGACACCACTGCGCCATGCCGGTGATGCAGCATTTTGGTGTCCCGGCTACAACCCGGGCTTCTTTCGCGTTATATAACACAAAAGAAGAGATCGATGTCTTGGTGAGGTCGCTGGAACGGGTATTGCGGGTGTTTGGCTAATGTCGGAACTGGATGAGTTATACCAGCAGGTCATTCTCGACCACAACAAGAGCCCGCGCAACTTCCGTAAAATGGAAGACGCGAATCGAAAAGCGGAGGGCTATAATCCGCTCTGCGGCGATCAGGTAACCGTTTATCTGAAGCTCGAGGACGGGTTGATCAGAGACATCAGCTTTCAAGGTTCAGGCTGCGCGATCTCGAAGGCATCGGCCTCTATGATGACATCCGAGCTCAAAGGCAAGACCGAAGCTGCCGCTAAAGAGCTTTTCGACGAGGTTCATAAGATGCTTACGGGACGGAACGATGGTCCGGGGCGCGTCGGTAAACTGGAGATTTTGTCCGGCGTGTGCAAATTCCCAGCGCGGGTGAAATGCGCGAGTCTGGCGTGGCACACCGTCAATTCGGCGCTCGAAGGGGCACGAGAACCGGTGACCACGGAGTCATGATGTCTCGCCCGAAGGAGGCTGCGCCACATGCACAGTGATAAGGCCATTGTCTTGAAGCGGGATTGTATGGCGGTCATGATTCCGAGCGGCGAGAAGATTCCGCTTAGAGCCGGCAGCTCGGTTTGGATCACGCAATCCCTCGGCGGAAGTTATACGGTCACGACCGACCGCGGATACCTCGTGCGTATCGACGGGGACGATGCCGATGCGATCGGCATGGCCCGCCTCGGCAAGCCGCACCGGATGGCGTTTTCCGAATCGACAAGCCCCCAAGAGATCGAGCGGCAGGTTTGGGATGAATTGAAGCAGTGCTTCGATCCGGAAATTCCGGTGAATATCGTCGATCTGGGATTAATCTACGATTGCAGTGTCGCGCCCGCCGCCGGCGGAGGCTACAAAGTTTCCGTTCGTTTTACGCTGACGGCGCAAGGTTGCGGCATGGGCCAATTTTTGAAGGAAGACATCCGCAAACGCCTGCTTGCCCTCGCAGTCATCCGTGAAGCGGACGTGCAATTGGTTTGGGATCCGCCTTGGAGTCAGAACATGATGTCAGCGGCGGCGAAACAGCAGCTCGGAATGTCCTGAGCGCGAGACGAGAGATGAGCACGCTCAACACCCTGGTGGTCGAGGAGCAAGTGTTGGAGGCGCTTCGTACCTGCTTTGATCCGGAAATTCCAGTGAACATTTACGATCTTGGCCTCGTCTACGAGGTCAATGTCGAACCGGCCGGTGCCGTGGCGATTAAGATGACTTTGACTTCGCCTCATTGCCCGGCGGTGCAATCGCTTCCCGCGGAAATCGAGACCAAGGTCAAAGAGGTGCCGGGCGTGACCGAAGCGAAGATCGAACTTGTGTGGGATCCGCCGTGGGATCCGAGTAAAATGTCGGAAGCGGCTAGGCTCCAGCTCGGCATGCTCTAGCAGGCTGCTGAAAAAGACTCATATGCTTCGTTGCGCTCAATCGCCTCGCTTCGACGTACTAACCCAGTACGCCTCTGCTCGTCGATTTTTCGCGCGCCTCGCCTCTGAGATCTTTTTGAGCAGCCTGCTAAACACTCTATCTGTAAACGGGGTGCATATTGCCTATTAACACCGTGGACAATCAAAATGGACGCGCGTCGGCCGAACGGCCGGCTGCGGCAAATCTGTTTGAGCAGTTAGGGGGAGAAGGCAAACTACGGGAGATCATCAGCGAGTTCATCGACCGGGTCTTTGACGATCGGATGATCGGGTTCTTTTTCCGCCACGCCGATCGAATGAGAATTAAAGAGATGGAGTACCAGCTGGCGGCAGGCTTTCTTGGAGTCGATATTGAATACCAGGGCCGACCGCTCCAGGAGGTGCACGCAAAGCACCCGATCATGGGCGGGCATTTCGATCGACGACGGCAGATTCTCAAGGAGACGCTGGAACTCTACCATGTACCCGAATCGATCCGACAAGTTTGGTTGGAGCATACGGACCGTTTGAGACCGCTTATTACCCCCGAGGCGGGTTCGACGTGTGATCCAGTCGCCGCGCGTGAAAGAGTCAGACCCGGTTGACGATTTTGCCCGCTGCATCCTAGACGTGCGGGTGTTTGTGGCCTCCGATAACGATGTGCTAAATTAGCGGGACGCCGAAGGTAGTCATCAAGGAAATTTGGTTCCGTGAATTTAGCCGACCTCTATGCCCGGCCCGGTTTGACCCTCTCGGTTGAGTTCTTTCCGCCAAAGACAGACAAGGGCGAGGAAAGCCTCTTTAAAGAGATCGAAATCATTAAGAGGCTAAATCCCGCCTTTTGCTCTGTCACGTACGGAGCTGGCGGAAGCACGCGCGAAAAAACTGTCGATCTCGTCGACCGGATCCACCGAGAGTGTTCCCTGGAGGTTATGTGTCATCTCACGGTGGTGGGGCAGTCGAAGGAAGAAGCCCGATCCATTCTCAGAAAGCTGAAGCACAAAGGGATCGAGAATATCATTGCCCTGGGGGGTGATCCGCCGCAGGGAATGACGGATTGGAAGCCCCACCCGGACGGCTTTCATCACGCCGTCGAACTTGTCCGAGAAGCGGTGGCTTTGGGAGGGTTCTCCGTCGCTGTCGCGGGGTTTCCCGAGACTCATCCGCGCGCCGAAAGTCGCGTTTCGGACCTGAGATATTTAAAGGAAAAGGTTTGCGCCGGCGCCGTGGCGATTATCACGCAACTGTTTTTTGACAACGATGACTATTACCGGTATGTGGAAGATGTCCGAAAGATGGGTATCGACGTTCCGATTGTTCCGGGGATTTTACCGATTCTTTCGGTGGCGCAAGTCCGGCGATTTACGTCACTGTGCTGCGCCAAGATCCCCGCGAAGTTGGAGCGGGAATTGGCCAAAGCCGAAAACGACGATGATGCGGCCGTGCGCTCGGGGATAGATTATGCCACCCGGCAGTGCGAGGCCCTCATCAAGTTCGGCATCCCCGGTCTTCACTTCTATTCACTCAACAAATCCCACTCGGTCCAGGCAATTTGTAAAAACCTCGGGCTGTAGGATCGGGCGGGATTCGCCGTAGTTCATTGAAATAGCTGTTTTCGAATAGTAAGGTCTTCCACAAGCCTCTGAGTCTATGCCATCAGCAGCTCTGGACCACCAATGAACGGCAGCCAACCTGGGTTGCAACGTTATCGACTCTCTGCCACACGAGATGAAGATGTCCGATTTTGACACCACTCGACTGGAAGATACAAGCGAGCAGGCCGACGTGCGGCGGCACAAATTGGCCAAGCTTCAGGAGGCCGGTTGTCCGCTCTATCCGAACGATTTCAAACCCACTCACAGCGCGTCCGAGGTTCTGTCTAAGTTCGGTAGCTTAAGCGACGAAGAGCTTCTGGCTGCGCCACAGGATCTTCGGCTTGCCGGGCGGATCATGGGAATCCGTAAGATGGGCAAGGCCTCCTTTTTTCATATCCAAGAGCGACGTGGCCGGATGCAAGTCTATGCGCGGAAAGACCGGCTCGGAGAAGGAGGTTATGCTTTGTTCCAATCTTTGGATATTGGCGACATCGTCGGCGTCGAGGGCAGGCTCTTCCGCACCAAGACGAAGGAGCTGACGATCGAAGCCGAGGGGCTCCGTCTACTCGCAAAATGTTTGCGGCCGCTGCCGGAGAAGTGGCATGGTTTGGCGGATGTCGAGGCCCGCTACCGGCAGCGGTACCTCGATCTCATGGTGAATCCGGAGGTCCGCGAGATCTTTGAAAAGCGCTCGCGCATCATTCGCCTGTTGCGCCGGTTTTTCGAGGAGCGCGATTTTCTCGAGGTCGAAACGCCGATGATGCAGCCGATCCCGGGAGGGGCGGCGGCTCGCCCGTTTACGACCCATCACAACACGCTCGATATGGAGCTTTATCTGAGAGTCGCGCCGGAGCTCTTTTTAAAGCGGCTTCTGGTCGCCGGTTTTGAAAGAGTCTTTGAACTGAACCGTAATTTTCGCAACGAGGGGATTTCGGTGCGCCACAACCCTGAATTTACCATGCTTGAATTTTATCAGGCTTATGCGACCTACGAGGACCTCATGAAGCTGACGGAGGAGCTGTTTGTGAGGATCGCCGAAGAGATCGTGGGTTCTCTCGAAGTGCGCTACGGTGGCCATACCATTGATCTGAGCGCGCCGTGGCCCCGGGTCGGTCTCAAAGACGCCATTGCCGCACACGGCGGCGCCGATCGACGGGAGCTTGAGTCGCTTGAGGGGTTACAAAGCTTCGCTAGGAGCACGGGGCTACAGGTCGACTTGAGCGCACCTTACGGCCCGCTTCTCGTCGATGTCTTTGAACAGGTGGCGGAATCCAAGCTCATCCAGCCCACGTTTATCACGTCCTATCCCCTGGAGGTATCGCCACTGGCAAGAAAGAATGACCACAATCCGGCCATGGTCGATCGTTTCGAGCTCTACATCGGCGGCCGCGAATTAGCCAACGCGTTTTCAGAGCTGAATGATCCGGCGGATCAACGGCAGCGTTTTCTAGCACAACTGGAAGCCCGCAAGGCCGGCGACGATACCGCGAATCCGGTCGACGACGATTACCTACGCGCTCTTGAATACGGAATGCCGCCGGCCGCAGGCGAGGGGATTGGCATCGACAGGCTGGTGATGTTGTTCACGGATTCACCGTCCATCCGCGACGTCATTCTTTTTCCTTTATTGCGCCCTCACCGCCCGGCTCCCTGATGACCTACGAGCTTTTCATCGGCCTCAGATATCTACGGGCGCGCCGACAGGAGACCTTCATATCGCTCATCACGGTGATTTCGGTACTGGGCGTCATGATCGGCGTCATGACGCTCAACGTCGTTATGGCCGTAATGACGGGCTTCGAAGAGACTTTGCGCGACCGGCTGCTCGGGATCAATGCCCACATCGCACTGGTAAAATCCGGGGATCAGCTTAGAGAGTATGAGGAGCTTCTCCAAATCGTCCGCCAACAAAACGGCGTGCTTGCCGCATCGCCGTCGATTACCGGCCAAGTGATGTTGACCTCCGGCTCCCGGGTTTCGGGAGTGGTTGTGCGGGGCGTGGACCCCGATCGTGTCAATGACGTCGTGGATATTCAAAAATACATTAAAGAGGGGAGCCTTCAGAGCCTCAAGAAACCCCATCAATTGAATGTCGACGGCAGGACTGTTGTCCTCCCGGGGGTGATTCTCGGGTACCGGCTGGCGAATCAGCTCGGCGCATTTCCCGGAAGCCCGCTGCAAATGGTATCACCGCTCGGCAGTCCGACCGCGATCGGCGTGATTCCCAAAGTCCGCCGGTTTATGGTGGTCGGGCTTTTCGATTCGGGAATGAGCGAGATCGATTCGACCTTGGTATATATGAATTTGGCGGATGCCCAGAAGTTTTTCGAATTGGGCGACGCCGTGACGAGCATCGAGATCCGAGTCAGAGATGTTTATGGCGCGCAAGGCGTGGCGCAGGACATCCAGCGCAGGCTCGGTTTTCCCTACTTCGCCGAAGACTGGTCGCGTTTGTGGCCGAACCTTTTTTCGGCTTTGCGATTGGAAAAGACCGTCTATTTTTTGGTTTTGCTGTTGATGGTGCTGATCGGCGCGTTCAACATCGTCTCCACCCTGATCATGGTCGTCATGGAGAAGCGCAAGGATATCGCAATCCTAAAATCGATGGGTGCCACGCGGGAAAGCATTCGCAAGATTTTTCTCATCAAAGGCTTCGTCATCGGCGTTGTCGGCACGGCTCTGGGCGTCCTTTTTGGAGTGGTCATTTGTTTGCTAATCGAAAAGTACCATTTCATCGAGCTTCCGAAGGACGTGTTCCTTATTTCCACCGTTCCGGTGCGCATCTACGCCGGCAATTTTATTCTGGTGGCCGTGGCCTCTCTTTTGGTTTGCCTGCTCGCCAGTATTTATCCTGCGCGACAAGCAGCTAAGCTGGATCCGGTCGAGATCATCCGTTATGAGTGAGCTGCTCGCGATCCGAGATTTGCACAAGTCTTTTTTTGAGGGCGGCCAGGAAATTCACGTGCTGAGGGGCGTGAATTTGGATTTGCGCGAAAGCGAGAGACTTGCGGTCGTGGGGGAGTCTGGGGTGGGTAAAAGTACCCTGCTCCATTTGCTGGGGACGCTGGACCGTCCGACGAGCGGCCAGATCATCTATCGCGGTGCTCAAGTCCCCATGGATGACGAAGCCGCCCTGTCACGGTTCCGCAACCGCGAAATCGGATTCGTTTTTCAATTTCATTATCTATTGCCGGATTTTTCGGCGTTGGAGAATGTCATGCTGCCGGGCCTGATTCAAGGCGTGGAATTTACCAAGGCCAAGCTGGAAGCGGAACGCCTGCTGGAAATGGTGGGTCTGAAGGATCGGATGAGTCACCGTCCCGGGAAACTTTCCGGCGGAGAACAGCAGCGGGTGGCGGTGGCGCGCTCGGTGATTCTTGAGCCGAAGCTCGTGTTGGCGGACGAACCCACGGGTTCCCTGGATCTCAGAATCGGCGAAGAGGTCCAGGAGCTGTTATTTCGTCTCAATCATGACAAGGGAGTGGCGCTTGTCGTTGCAACCCACAATCG
Source organism: Binatia bacterium (assembly GCA_035762645.1). Taxonomy (GTDB): domain Bacteria; phylum Desulfobacterota; class Binatia; order UBA9968; family UBA9968; genus DASTOD01. The sequence goes on from DASTOD010000158.1 coordinate 11,952, forward strand.
TGATTTTGCCGAAAGGATCGGCCGGCAGATGGAACTCAGGGCGGGACAGCTATTCCCGCTCTGACATTCGTTTAAATTAGCTTTACAAAAGTGGCTGAATTTGCTAGAAAATCATAGTTCATTCGCTGCCAAGCCGTCCAACTGACGATCCAAAATGAAGCGACCGCCGCTGCCCTTTGGCGTTTTTCTTGCCGCGCGTTTATTTTTAGCGTTCTTTTTCTGCGCCGTCGCCTCTTCCGCCAACGCTCAAGACAAGACCGTACTTACAGACGTGAAGATAACAGGTAATGTCAGGGTTGAAGAAGACGGGATTCGACTCCATCTGAAGAGCCGTCCCGGAGCAGGCTTCGACCCGGCCATGGTCGAGCAAGACGTCAAGGCGATTTACCGCATGGGGTTCTTCGACGACGTGCACGCAGAGCTGTCTCCCGCCGGCGTTTTGACTTATGCGGTCAAGGAGAAACCCTACGTTCGGGAAGTTAAGATCCAAGGAAACTCTCAAGTCGGCCGGGAAAAGATTGAAACGGCGTTGGGTGTGACCGCGCGCACCATTCTCGATCGGGCAAAAGTCGTCGAGGGTGTCGAGAAAGTTAGAAAACTATACGCCGAACAAGGCTATGTGAACGCCGCGATCGATCACGCGATATCCGTCGAACCCAATAATCAGGCGCTTGTCGCCCTCGACATCAACGAAGGATCGCGATTGTTGATCAAGCGGATTTCCTTCGAGGGCAATCAAGCGTTCTCCCAAAGTGAACTGAAAGGCCTTATGGCCACTAAAGAGGAGTGGCTGTTTTCCTTTATTACCAATCGGGGCGTGTTGGACCGGGACATTCTGACCAACGACGTCGCTATTCTGTCCAATCATTACTATGATCACGGCTACATCGATCACAAGATTGCCGAGCCGGTTGTTTTGAGAGGGCGCGATGGGCTCGAAGTCGTGCTTCGCGTCGCCGAGGGCGAGCAATATCGAGTCGGTAAGGTTGAGATCGGCGGCGATCTCATTCAAGACGGTCGCGAAATGCTGAAGCGGGTCAAGCTGACGACGGGCCAGATTTTCAGGGGAAGCCGCCTGCGAGACGACATAACCGCGCTCACTGAAATCTATTCAAATAAGGGCTACGCGTTTGCCCAGGTGGAGCCGGTCACCAAAGTCCATCCGATGGAAAAAAACGTCGACGTGGCGTTGTTGATTACGCAAGGGCCGCCGGTTTATTTCAATCGCATCTTGATTGCCGGCAATACCAAAACTCGCGACAAGGTGGTGCGACGAGAGTTGCTGCCGAGCGAGCAGGAGATCTATTCGGGCAGCAAGATCACCCAAAGCCGCAATGCTCTGCAGCGAACCGGCTACTTCGAAGATGTCCAGTTGACGACGAAAAAAACCGATCAACCGGATACCGTCGACCTACAGGTCGATGTCAAGGAAGGGCCGACCGGGGCCTTCACTGTGGGCGCGGGCTACAGTAGCGGCGACGGGTTTCTTTTTAACGCCAGCATTGCGGAGAAAAATTTGTTCGGTCGCGGCCAAGGCGTGAATGGCAGTTTTAGCATCGGCTCGAGTCGACAGGATTTCATTGTCGGCTTCACGGAACCGTATCTGAATGACACCCAAACGGCATTGGGCGTCGACGCCTTCAACACCCAACGGGAATACACCGATTTCGACGAGCGCAAGATCGGCTTTGGCGTCAATACGAGTTACCCGTTGAAAAAGGTCAGGTTTCCTTTCTTCGGGGCGGCGAAAACGGGCTTGAACAAGGGTTCGGACGAGCTGGCGACGGATCCGCCGATCACGATGTGGGACTACATGCGCGCTGGGTTGGGGTACGAGTTCACCAGGGAAAAGATCAATGGAATCGATCCCGAGGCGCCTCAATCCATCAAAGACGAGGAAGGCAGTTCGTTGACCAGCGCCATGATTCCGAACCTCACCTACGACAGTCGAGACCATTTTTTCAATCCGACCGAAGGCACCAAATCGGCGTTCTCGATAAAATTCGCCGGTCTCGGCGGCGACAATCGCTTTATCAAGTCGGATCTCAGCGGCCGATGGCATTATCCCTTGCTCAAAGACCCCAATTGGGGGGGGTCCTATGTGCTGGCTCTCGGCGGCAGTCTCGGGTGGGGTGTGGGTCTGGCGAAACGGTCGAGCGGTAAGAAAGATCTGCCGCTTTTCGAAAGGTACTTTTTGGGCGGAATCAATTCGGTGCGCGGTTTTGCCGAGCGGAGTTTAGGTCCTAGAGAGGCGGCATGCGACCGCGACGACGGTGAGGTTTGTCAAGGCGGAACCGAAGTCGTCGGCGGTGACAAGGCTGCTGTTTTCAATGCCGAGCTGCTGTTCCCGATTATGGAGCAGTATGGCGTTCGAGGCGTGGCATTCTTCGACATGGGTAATGCTTTCAATAATTTCAATTTTGGTGACCTCAGAAGATCTGTCGGTGTCGGCGGGCGATGGATGTCGCCGTTCGGTCCGTTGCGCGTCGAGCTTGGATTCCCTCTTAATAAAAAATCTGGTGACGACACATCGGTCTTGGGTTTCTCTATCGGCTCTCAGCCGTAGAGGGGCCGTCGGTTGCGCTTTTCTTTCAACAACTGGAGGTTTCGGTGAAGTACTGGCTGGTTGCAATCTCTCTAGCCCTGTTGCCGATCTCAACGTCCGCGCAGGAGAAGGTAAAGGTTGGGTTTATCGACATTCAACGCGCTATCTCGGAGTCTCAGGCGGGCAAGCGGGCCAAGGAGAGATTCCAGGCTCAGGTTAAAAAAGCCGAGGCCGAACTCCTTAAAGAGAAGCAGGAACTCGAGCGGCTAAAGAGCGATCTTGACAAAAAAGGCCCTCTGCTGCGGGACGATGAAAGGCGCAATCTGGAGGCCGACCTGCAAAGAAGATACGTCAACTACCAGCGCAGTATGACGGATTATCAGCAGGATCTGCGTCAACGAGAAGGTGAAATGACGGGCGATATCCTCAAGGAGCTCGAAAAGATCGTAAGCGAGGTTGGCAAGGCGGAAAAGTTCACCCTCATTTTGGAACGCTCCCAGATTCTGTACAGCGACCAGGGCATAGACATCACCAACAAAGTGATTGAAGCGTATAACAGTCGAGCAAAGTCCAAGTGACGGTAGTCATCAAAACCCTTTTCGAACTGGCCGAGGCGGTTGGAGGAAAAGTCGTTGGCGACGGGCAAGTCGCGATTCGAAAGGTCGCACCGATAGAAGAAGCCGGGCCGGGCGAGATAACGTTCCTGGCCCATCCCCGTTACCAGCGGCACCTGGCGACATGCAGCGCCAGTGCCGTGGTCGTCAGCCCGGCGGTGCTTGCCGATGGTGCTGTTTTCGACCGAACCTATCTGGTGGCGTCGGATCCCTACATCGCGTTTGCGAAAATTTTACAAATATTCGCTCCCGCGACCACCCACCCACGGGGAATCAGTTCCCTGGCCCAGGTAGCTCCAACGGCGAGCTTAGGCGACGGCGTCTCTATCTTTCCGCACGTCTTTGTCAGCGATGGTGTGAAGATCGGCGGGAGAACGGTGCTTTACCCCGGGGTTTTTCTGGGCGAACAGGTCGAAGTCGGCGAGGATTGCGTCTTGCATCCGAACGTCGTCGTACGCGAGGGGTGTCGCATCGGAAACCGCGTCATTCTTCATGCGGGCGTAGTGGTCGGCAGCGATGGATTCGGTTACGCCGGCACGGGCGACCAGCGGGTCAAGATCCCCCAGGCCGGCACAGTGGAAATCCAAGACGATGTCGAAATCGGCGCGAATACAACGCTGGATCGGGGGACCTTGGGCCGGACGATCATTGGGCGCGGTACCAAGATCGATAATCTGGTTCAGATCGCTCACAATGTCGTGATCGGAGAAAATTCTGTTATCGCAGCTCAGACCGGAGTCGCCGGCAGCACGCGAATCGGCAAAGAAGTAACGTTGGCTGGCCAGGTGGGCGTCGTCAATCACATACACATCGGGGATGGCGCTATCATCGGACCGCAATCAGGCGTCGCCCGATCCGTTCCGGCGGGCGCCGTGCTGTCCAGTGGGATCGCCGCCGCGCCGCATCATGAGTGGCTGAAGGTCATGATTTTGTTGCCGCAATTGCCCAAGTTGTGGAGCGCCGTGCGCGCGTTGGAAAAAAAACTCGCCGAACTGCTCAAAGGGGGTGAGAAGGAAACAAAGCGCCATGCTTGACCCCAAGGAGATTCTGAAACGCATTCCCCACCGCTATCCATTCCTTCTTGTCGACCGGATTGTCGAAATCCAGGGCGATGAAAAAATCATCGGCATAAAGAATGTGTCCTTCAATGAATATTTTTTCCAGGGCCATTTTCCCAATCGCCCAGTCATGCCGGGGGTGCTGATTTGTGAGGCGATGGCGCAAGTCGCCGCCATTTTGGCCAATCGTGTCCGTGGCGACATCGACGGGGACAAGGTTTTTGTGCTGACCGGTCTGGATCACGTAAAGTTCAAACGGCCCGTGGAGCCCGGCGATCAGTTACGGCTGGAAGTCACGAGTTTAAGACGCCGGGGATCGTTCTGGAAGATGCAGGGCATGGCGTGGGTCGATGGGAAGCTGGTGGCGCAGGCTGAAATTTCCGCAATGGAAGTTGACCGATAGAGGGCATTTGACTCGTACAGAGATGGTGTAGGATGACCGATATTCATGCCACAGCCATCGTCGACCCGGGCGCCGAGCTCGACACGGACGTCGAGGTGGGGCCTTACACCGTTATTGGACGCGGCGTCAAGATCGGCAAGGGCACGAGAATTAAATCTCATGTAGTGATCGAGGGACGAACCACCCTCGGAGAACGCAACCTGGTGTTTCAGTTTGCCACGGTCGGATCTCTCCCCCAAGACCTCAAATACAAGGGGGAGCCGAGCGAGCTGGTTATCGGCAACCACAATACCATTCGCGAATTTGTTTCTCTCAATCCGGGCACGGCAGGCGGAGGTATGATGACGCGGGTGGGCGACCATAACCTTCTCATGATGTATTGCCATATCGCGCATGACTGCATTCTGGGAAACCACAACATTATCGCCAATGGCGCCACGTTGGGCGGGCATGTGGTCATTGAGGACTACGTCATTGTCGGCGGGCTGGTGGGTATTCACCAGTTTGTCAAAGTGGGCACCGGCGCGATTCTCGGTGCCGGTTCGATGGTCTCCAAGGATGTACCGCCTTTCTGCAACGCCACCGGAGACAGGGCTAAACTGCACGGGCTGAACCTCGAGGGTTTGAGGCGGCGCGGGTTCACCAAGGATAAGATCGACGCCTTGAAGAAAACCTACCGCATCATTTTCAAGTCAAAGCTGAGAACCCAGGCCGCCGTGAACCGGGTTGCCGAAGAAGTCTCCCCTTCTGTAGAGATCGCGAAGCTCGTCGATTTTGTCGTCAATTCGGAACGTGGAGTGTGCAGATAGTTTTGCAACTCGAAAGCCGCAACTCGGAACTCGCCCGGCGCAAGCTTAGATGAGCTTCTCCTCGGTCTGTCGAAGCATTCCGTGACACGTTTGGGGCTTATAGCCGGCAACGGCAAGTTTCCTCTTATCTTTGCACAAGAAGCAAAGCGCGAAGGGGTTCAGGTCATCGCGGTAGCGCATCGGGGAGAAACGCTGCAGGACATTGAGTCTATCGTTGACGATGTTACGTGGATCTACGTGGGCCAACTGGGAAAGCTCATTCGAACCTTCCGGCGTGCCGGGGTGACCGAAGCGGTGATGGCCGGTGGAATTCGCAAGGTCAAACTCTTCGGCAATTTTAGGCCGGATCTGCGTGGAGCCCGGTTTTTAGCGCGTATCCAGAGCCGGGAGGACGACGCGTTGCTTCGCGGAGTGGCCGAGGAACTGGAAAGCGAAGGGATCAGAATTCTGGAATCGACCTTGTGTTTATCTCACATTATCGCCCAAGAAGGCTCACTGACGTCGCGCCCGCCGAATGCCGCGCAGTGGAAGGATATCGGGTTGGGTTATCGGGTCGGCAAGGAAATCGGCCGGCTGGGTATCGGCCAAACCGTGATCGTGAAGAACGGAATCGTAGTTGCGGTTGAAGCGGTAGAGGGAACCGACGCTGCAATTCGGCGTGGAGGAGAGTTGGCAAAATCGGGCTGCGTCGTGGTCAAGGTCAGCAAGCCGCAGCAGGACCTTCGTTTCGATGTCCCGGCGGTGGGCGTAGACACGATAAAGATCCTGCACGCCGTCAAGGGCGCCGTGCTGGCGGTCGAGGCTGGAAAGACCATTCTCTTGGAAAAGGATAACTTGCTGCGAGAGGCGGAGGCGTGCGGCCTCTCGATCGTGGCCGTGGGCGAGCGGAAAATTTAGTTTCTAGTTTCAAGTCTCTAGCTAGTTCATCGTAACCAGGACCGGAAGCCAAGAAACCAGAAATCGCATGGCAGACTTTAGGACATGAAAGTTGCGGTCGGAGTCGTGGGCGTGGGTTATCTCGGGAAATTCCACGCGCAAAAGTATGCGGCCTCAGACAAGGCCGCGTTGATGGGAGTGGCGGACGTGGATCTGAAGCGCGCGCGCGAAGTTGCCGGTCCGCTTGGCGCCGCGGCCGTCGCCGATTTTCACGAACTGATCGGGCGGGTTCAGGCCGTGAGTATCGCGGTCCCGACCCGTCTTCATTACGCTATCGCGCGTGAGTTTCTGAACGCGGGTGTCGATGTATTGATCGAGAAACCGTTGGCCGTGAACCTCAACGAGGGTCAAGAGCTCGTCGATCTCGCTCAGGCCAAAGGTCTCGTCCTTCAGGTCGGCCATTTGGAGCGGTTCAACCCTGCTATCCGTCGACTCGAGGGAGTTATTAACCAGCCGAAATTTGTCGAGTGCCACCGGCTGGCGCCTTTCATAGAGCGCGGCACCGACGTGGACGTCGTCTTGGACCTGATGATTCACGACATCGATATCATCGCGAGCTTGGTCCGATCACCCGTCCAAAGGGTTGAAGCGGTCGGAGTGCCGGTCCTGACCGACAAACCGGACATTGCCAACGCGCGCATCACCTTCGCCAATGGCTGCATCGCCAATGTGACGTCGAGCCGCGTCTCCGTTAAAAGGGAAAGAAAGGTCAGGTTCTTCCAACCGGACGCGTATATTTCGATCGATTACGATCAGCGGCGCGCGCAGATTTTTTACAAACCGCTGCCGGGGGCGGGATGGCTCGATATTCGAAGTGAAACCATTGAAATCAAAGAAGGCGACGCGCTGGCCGACGAAATCGAATCGTTTATCGAGTGCGTTAAGGACCGGCAGGCTCCTCTCGTAAGCGGTGTCGAGGGTCTCCGCGCATTGGAGATCGCTTCGACCATCAGCGCGCAACTTTGAAGTGACCGTGGTCAACACGGGTGGGCAACCAAGAAAAACAAGTCATGGTGGTCGTGGGAGAAGCTTCAGGAGACATCCACGGGGCGCAGTTTGTCGAGGCTTTGCTCAAGCGCCTGCCGACGGTGAAGGTATTCGGTGTCGCCGGCGAGCAATTGCGGAAAACCCGGTTTGAGGTCCTCTTCGGCGTCTCGAAGCTTACCGGGATGGGGTTGGTCGAGCTGGCGAGCAACCTCTCCAACATCTGGCATGCCTATCGTTTTTTGCGCCGGGCTTTACAGGAGCGAAGCCCCAACCTTTTGGTGCTGATCGATTTTCCCGATTTTAACCTGCGGCTGGCAAAGTTTGCCAAGGCCCTGCGCATACCCGTGCTATACTACGTCAGCCCGCAGGTGTGGGCGTGGCGTCCCGGCCGCGTGCGACAAGTCGCGCGCTGGGTAGACCAAATGGCGGTGGTTTTTCCATTCGAAGTGCCTTTTTATCGGAGTCATGGCGTCAATGTGACCTTCGTGGGTCACCCTCTGCTGGACAAGGTCTATGCAACCGAGACGCGCGACTCGGTTCTGATCAAATTAGGGCTACAGGCAGACCGGCCCACCGTCGCCATATTGCCCGGCAGCCGCCGAAAAGAAGTTTCTTACCATCTACCCGTTTTGTTGGACGCCGCCGACCGGCTCCATCGCAAACGCGGCGTGCAGTTTCTGTGTGTTCGCGCCAGCACGGTAAGCGGCGAAGATTTGGCTGCTAGGCTTGCCGCGGCGCCATTCAAAATCCCTATCGTCGAGGGTCAACGGTACGACGCCATGCATGCGGCGGATCTGGTATGGACGGCCTCGGGCACGGCGACTGTGGAAACGGCATTGCTATTGAAGCCGATGATCATCGTTTATCGAGTTTCCTGGTTGACGTACGGCGCGGCCCGCCTGCTCGTCAAAGTGCCGAGGATCGGCATGGTGAATATCTTGGCCGGCGAGTCGGTCGTGCCGGAGTTGGTGCAATCCGATTTCACGGCGCAAAAAATGATCGACGAAACGGAGCGGTTTCTCAACGATGCCGAACTGCGGCAACAAACGGCGCGAAAACTGGCAGACATCAAGAACCGATTGGGTTCACCCGGCGCGGCAGAACGGGTCGCCGATTTGGCGCTTTCTCTGATGGACGGGGCGGCGGCCTCAAGGCCTTGTGCCGGTTGACGCAGCGATTGGCTGAAGCAGAGGCTCATGAAAAGCTTTCGGCTCGAACGAGCGAGCACAGCTGGCGCCGGGCAGTCGAGCTTTTGGAGGAAGAAACTTCCGCAGGCCAAGATGGATGATCCTGACGGCTCTAAAGACCTGCTTCTATACGGGATTTACAATTGCGCTGTAACTCTGGCGTTTGTTGTCGGCTTGCTATTTGTGCCGCTGCTGGCATTGGCCGGGGAGCGCTTTCGCAAGGGTCTGGCGCAGCGTGTCGGCTTTTATCCGCGAGCGGTTGAAGACTCCCTGCGGGGGTCACAACCTGTCTGGATCCATGCCGCTTCGGTGGGGGAGGTTCGCTCCGCGGCCAGTCTTATCGAGGAGCTTCGAACCCAATTTCCGCAAAGGAAAATCATCGCGTCAACTTTTACCTACGCCGGAAACCGCTTGGCACGACAGGTCTTGCCAGTCGACGCGGTTATTATCTTGCCGCTGGATCTGTCCTGGATCGTGCGCCGGACGTTGAGGATATTCCAGCCGTCCATCATCATTTTTCTAGAAACTGAAATCTGGCCCAATTGGCTGCGCATCGCCAGTCGCCAGGGCATCCCGCTATTGCTGTTAAGCGGCCGCCTCTCGTCTCGATCGCTCAAGAATTATTTGCGCTTCCGTTTCTTTTTCCAACGGGCGGTGCGTTATTTCGCCGCTCTCGGAATGCAGACGAACGAAGACGCTGAGCGTATGGGCCTGCTCGGCGTAGAGGGAAACAAAATCACCGTCACCGGTAGCCTCAAGCAGGCGCGATCAGCTAACCAAAACACAGGTCAGGGCCTGAGTCCGGGGCCTGGAGGAGCGGCAGCAAATTTCCGCGGCGGTCCTTTATGGGTGGTCGGAAGCTCGCATAGAGGGGAGGAAGAGATCGTTTTGGCGGCTTATATGGTCCTAAGGAGGCGTTTTTCGGATCTTCGTATGGTCTTGGCGCCGCGCCATCCGGAGCGGTTTGCGGAAGTTGAAAGGTTGCTTGCCGCGGAGGGGATCGACTTTGAAAAAAAGACTCAAACCCACGGCAGCCGCTCATTTCGCAAGGATGTTTTGTTGTTGGATACCATCGGGGACCTGTTTCACTTCTATGCTCTGGCGGACATCGCCTTTGTTGGGGGGAGCCTGGTGGACGCGGGCGGGCACAACATTCTCGAGCCGGCCCGGTGCCGCATTCCGGTTTTGTTCGGGCCGCACATGGCCAACTTCCGTTCCCTAGCGGCGGGGATGAAAACTCGCGGGGGGGGTATTGAGGTGGGCGGCCGTGACGATTTGATTCGAGAGATTGCGGATCTCCTGAGCAATCCGGAACGACGCAAGCGCATGGGAGACCAAGCATACCAAGTCTCCATTGAAGATGAGGGTGTAGTAGAGCGTAGTTTGCGATTGGTGTGCCGTTACCTTCAAACCGAACGGATGGATTGAGCGCGGCTTGCGCCTTAATTTTAACAATGAAGGGGACATGGATTCGAAAGGTTTGGAACCGCGACGGCGTCACCGGCCGTTGTTTGTGGGTGATCTTACTACCGCTATCCTGGATTTACTCTTTGGGCGTACAAACGCGTAATTTCTGTTACTCCGCGGGATTGTTTAGGGCCCGAACCTTAGACCAATGCGTCGTCAGTGTCGGCAATCTCACAGTCGGCGGCACCGGAAAGACGCCGGCTTGCGTCTGGCTGGCCCAGGAACTGTCTAGCCGCGGCTTGAAAGTCGCCATTCTGAGCCGGGGCTATAAACGTGCAGGTCAGGGACCTTTGCTGTTGCGCGCCGGCGAGAACGACCAAGAGGGGACAGCGCTCGAGCAGGAAATAGCCGCTGCCGGCGATGAGCCGGTCATGATGGCGCGCATCTTCGGCCAAGCCGTGGCGGTGGGAAAACAACGATACCGGTCAGCGCGCCAAATGCTGGAGAATGGGTCCGTGGACGTGTTTTTGCTGGACGACGGCTTTCAGCACCGGCAACTGAAAAGAGACATAGAACTCTTATTGTTAGGGGCGGACGCGAAAGGCTCGGTTCTGCCGTCCGGTCCTTTTCGCGAGCCGCGCCGAAATTTGCGGCGTGCCGACACCTATTTAATTACAGGGAACCCGCAGGAATGGCTCTCTCTGATACCGCAGAGGCAGCGATCGAGTGTCTTTTGTGGTTCGCTCGAAGCCAAGTGCCTCGTCGGTTTCGAATCGAAGGAATGGAAACAGCACCCTTTAAGCCGCCTGGGTCGCTGCAAGATCGTGATGGTGGCCGGAATTGCCGATCCAAGCTCTCTTTATCGGATGGTTTTCGACTGGGAGGGAGACATCATCGAGACGCTTGAATTTCCGGATCATCATGCCTACTCTTCAGTGGATTGGCAGCGCATCAACCGCGCTGGTCGAAAAGCGGACCTTATTATCACTACGGAAAAGGACATTTTAAAACTGGTCCGCTTCCCTTTTGCCAGGGAAAAATTGCTCGCGTTAAGGGTCGGCCTGACCGTCGACA
>DASTOD010000159.1:0-3657 GCA_035762645.1 Binatia bacterium
CCAGCCGGGACCGGGGCGAGTCGTGGGAGCCGATACTCGAGGAGACGCCGTCGATTCTCACCGCGTGGGTGGCAGCGCATTGAGAGACGACATCCTGAGGTCGGTAGTCGGTCGTCAGTGGTCAGGCGGGCGTCGATCATCAGGATTGGCGTCTGTGGGTGCGCAGAAACATCGCGATTACAATCAACCCCACGTGCAGTAGCGCGATCAGGAAGAACAGGTCCTGATAAGCGCGCGTCAGGGCCTGGCTGATGAGCGCATGGGCCAGCAGCGACTGCGCCCGCTCTTCGGCGGCGAGGCCGAACTGGCCGGCCTGGATAACCAGGCTGCGGATCTGCAGCAGCGTCTCATGGCGCTCGCTTGCGGCGAAGGCGGCCCCTTGCAGAGGAGGAATGGAGTAAAGGTTCAAGTAAGCATATCGCTCGAGAAGGAAACTGAAGAACGCGACGCTAAAGGCCTCCCCAAGTCCCCGGCTCATGCCAATGATCCCGCTTCCCATGCGGGCCTTACCTTCCGGCAACGCCGCCAACGCCACCGTGTTAAGGGGCGCGTTCAAACTGGACTGCCCAACGCTCTTAAGGCACAAGAAGAAAAAAATGATTCCGACGGTGCTCCATAGCGTCATCGTGGACATGCCGTAGATCGCAATCACAAGAATGATGAACCCGGAAATAATCGGCACGCGCGGACCCATTCGGTCGGTCAAGGTGCCGGCCAACGGAGACCACAGACCCGTAATCAGAGCCCCGGGGAGAAGGAAGATCCCGGCCTGCGTGGGGCTGTAGTTGAGGGCCCTTTGCAGGAATAGCGAAACGAGAAAATTGGCTCCGCGAAACCCGAATACGCGAAAAAAAATCAAAAGGTTCGCCAAGCTGAAATTTAGGTCACGGAAATAGCGCAGTTCCAAAAATGGATTTTTTAGTCGCAGCTCCGCGCCAAGAAAGAGAACAAACAGAATGCCGGATAACGCAAAGAGACCGACAATGAACCGGCTTCCCCAGCCTTCTTCTTGACCCAGGCTCAGAGCTAGCAGCAAGGAAGTGGTCGCCCCCGTCATGGTAACGAGACCAAAAGCATCGAGAGGGGCCGCGGCTGCTTTGGAGCTGCTATGGGGGAGAATGTAATAGCCGCTGACAATGCTCAGGAGCCCGGTAGGAAGATTAATGTAGAAAATCGCTCGCCAATGCACGTGTTCTGCCAAATAACCGCCGAGAAGAGGCCCTAAGAACGGACCCAGGGACCAGCCCGTCATAAAGAGTCCCATCGCCAAACCACGTTCCTTCGGCGGGAAGGCCTCGAACATGATGGCCATGGCGACGCCGAGAAGAGGCCCCGCGCCTACAGCCTGAATGACGCGAAAGAAGATCAGCGACTCGGCATTCCAGGACATAGAGCAGAGCAACGATCCGGCGGTGAAAATCGTCGTGCTTAAGACGAAGACGTTGCGATCCCCGATGCGGTCTCCCAGCCAGCCGACGGAGGGAATGAGCACGGTGCGGGTGATCATGAATCCCGTTAACACCCACTGGATGCGAGTCAATGAGGTGCCAAACGATGACATGATGGTCGGGATGGCGATATTCACCGCCGTGACACTGAGGCCCACCGATAACGTTCCCAAAAAGAGAGTCAGGGCGATCCACCACTTGCGCAAGCCGTCCGGGTTGGGAAAAGGACCTATCGGGGGTTTCATGGACATGTTGCAACGCTCCGAAATCAGGGGGCGGGCGTTTCCGAGCGGTCGCCTCGCTGAGAATTTTTCTTAATGCGCACGACGGCCAACATGCCCACTCTCAGCAGCCCGTTTGTGTTTGTCACCGAGATCTTGACCGGAATTCTCTGGGTCGACTTGATAAACTGCCCTGTCAATTTTTGCGGTGTAAACAGCGAAAATTCCGACACGGTGGCGCCGATCACTTCGATGACTTTGCCTTCGAATTCTTGATCCGGATAGGAGTCCACATGGATTGTGACTAGGCTGCCGGGCTGAACAAATCGAATTTCGGTTTCTTCGATGTTGGCTTCGACCCAGTATCGGCTGGAGTCGACCAGCATATAAATCGGCTGCCCGATCTGAGTCACTTCCCCGGAGCGCGCGCTCTTTTTCACCACCACCCCGGCAACCGGACTACGGATCGTTGTCAGTTGGAGCTTGCGGTTCAGATCGGCCAAAACGGCCTCGGCTCGGCGCACATCGGCTCTGCGGGCCAGGAGGTCCGCCTCCATAACAGCGGTTTCTCTGGCCTTGAGCCGGGCCAAATCCAACATGGTTTCTGCTTCTTTGATTTTTTCCTGAGTCGCTGACATCTGCGCCTCCGCCTGGCGGAGGCTCGTCTTTGCGCGCTCGAGTTCCTGCTCGGCCACGAGTTCCTTTTCAAAGAGCTTTTGATTGCGGCGCCAGTCCTCTTTCGACTGAGCTGCGCGGGCGTGCGCATCGTCGAAATGATGGCGGAATGCTCTGAGCGCCGCTTCGGCTTTGGCTTCCTCCTCCCGTTGCCTGGCAACGTGCAATTCGATCTCTTTTGCCCCCTGCTGGGCTTTGTTACGCAAGCGATCCACCTCAGCCTCGGCTTGTTGAACCTGGATCTCCAGCTCGCGCCGATCGAGCGTAGCCAGCACTTCGTGCAGGCTGACTCCATCGCCTTCTTCTTTAGCGAGCGAAATGATTTTAGCCGTCATCTCGGCGCTGACGGCGACGATCTCGGCTTTGATGCGGGCATCATCGGTCGAGACGTAACCCGCCGATCTCCACCACCAGACGCCAACCCCGCCGAGAATCGCGACCAAAGCCGTCACAACGAGCGGGGTCTTCCAGCGTTCGTAATTCATTGTCGACCGTGGCACCTCGGTTGATGGCAACACTCAGGCGGGCGAGGTATCGGGCTTCGGACAGGGAAAGTCTTCTTCCGGAGGATCGGCATCTTTTTATTGTGCGCGCGGCCGGTTGACAACCAGCCGCGGCGGGTCTTCCACGGCAGAAATCACAAACCGTAGAGACGCGCGCAGTTGTCCCACAGATATTTGCGTTTGATCGTGTCGCTGAACGGCAGCGTCAAGAAGGTTGCCACGGCGTGAGGGTACTTCACGTCCAGGTGCGGATAGTCGGTTGAGAAAACAATGCTGTCCTCCAATCCGAAGTCCGGAAGACTCTTCGCCGTGATTTCATCGCACTCCACCGAGCCCCAGCACTGGCGTTGAAAATATTCCAGCGGTTCAAGCTTGAGTTCCGGGTGCTCCGCCGGGCCGGTGAGCTCGGCGTATTCGCCCAAGCGCCACAGGAGCCACGGTATCCACGAGCAGTTTCCTTCGAGGAAGGCGACCTTCAGCTTCGGAAAGCGCTCCATCACTCCGCCGTAAATCATGTCGGCGCAGGCCAGCATGTTAGCCATAGGAAAGGACAGGGTATTGAACATCGCGAAGCTCGGAATGAATTGGGACAGAGCCGGTTGCGGCAGATAGACTCGGCCGGCTTCGTGGAAGCCGACAGGTATAGACAATTTTTGGCACTCTGCCCAGAGGGGATCGTAATAAGAGTCGCTCCAGCGGCGGCCGTTGACATGATTCGGCCGCATGAGGATGCTCCGAAACCCAAGCTCTTTGACGACGCGCCTTGTTTCCTCGACCGCGAACGAAACATCATGCGGCGCGACGATGGCC
>DASTOD010000160.1:0-2330 GCA_035762645.1 Binatia bacterium
TGCCGCACTACTCTGGGTTCGCTGGGCCGTCAGTGAAGAAGGACAGAAGGTTTATGCTCAAGCGGGCGAAACTCCTGCTCATCCCAAAGTGGAACCTCTGGAAAAAATCCGGCCTACGACGCCTTACATGCTGACCATCGACGACGTGAGAGAGTTTCCGAAGTACGAGAAAACGTGGAAGGAAATTTTTCAGATCCGTTGAAATTCGGGAGAAGCCGTAGAGCTATTCAAAAAGCTCACCGGCCCGTTACCGCAGCGTAAAAGCTTAGAAGTTGAGGACTCTCGTCACATGGACTGAGCTAGTCCTCAAATAAGCGCTGTGGATAGAAAAAATTCTTTGACATGGATTTAAAACGGGAAAAGCCCTCTGAAATGAGGTATACGAAGAGTTGGAACACAGCAACGTAACCCCAAAAGCAGAGGGCTCCCAAGTGAAAGTATCTATCGCATTTGAACGCGCAAGTCACGTCAATTCTGGTACGGGCGTAGATCCCGAGGAACTTCCGTGGCCCAAGACTCAAGGTCGGGTGATGCGTCACCCGCTGCTCCATCTCGAGAGCGATCCCCGAGGCGAGATGACGCATTACGGAGGACTGGTACTGGCGCAGCAGTTTGTGCGCCGGTTTCGGGTAGCGCAGCGGGTGGACGCCGCGCTGAGGCTGTTCAAGCGTCATGCGCCCTACTATGAGTCGGATCATGTTCTGGCACTCGCGTACACGCTGTATGCCGACGGCACATGTCTGGAGGATCAAGCGGTACTGCAAGGGAGCGAGGCGGTTAGGCGGCTGGTGGGAGCGTGTCGGATTCCGGACCCGACGACGGCCGGAGATTTTCTGCGACGGTTTAAGAGCGCGCAAGATGTGGAGCGGCTGTCGGAGGTGATCGGCGAAATCCAGGAGGCGGTATGGTCGAAGCTGCCCGCTAAGGTAAGGCGTCGCCGAAAGAAGAACGAGTTTGCACTGGTAGATTTCGACGGTCACATTAAGCCGCTTTACGGGGTACAGAAGGAAGGAGCGGATTTTAGCTACGACAGACGTTGGTCGTATCAGCCGCTGGTGGTTTCGCTGGGTGGCAGCGGGGAGTGCCTCAAGGTGATTAATCAGCCGGGCAGTGCCCGGCCCTCGGACGCGGCGGCCGAGGCTGTTAAAGAGGTGTTGCCGCGGGTCAGGCGACACTTTCGCAATGCCATTGTTCGTGGAGATACTGACTTTGACCGCTCTGATATTTTCAATGCAGTCATCGATGAGCGAGCGTACTTTGCAATCGGGGGGCGGGTGTATCCGAATCGCGCGGCCCTGGTACAGAGGATTACCGAGGAGAACTGGAAGCCTTTTGTCCCTCGAGCCGAGCGCAAGCAGCGAAGGAGTTCTTCTCGTCACGGGCGCACACCGAACTGTCGCCGCCAGATAGCAGCGGAGCGCGGGTTTCGTACTCTGCGCACCATAGCGCAGTGGCTGAGCGAGATAGAGTATCACCCCCACGGACTGGCCTCTCCGTGTCGAATGATCGTGCGGCGGATCTTGGTCGAAGAGAGCGATGGGCAGGGGGCCCTCTTTAAGCATTTCCGTTACCGGTTGGTGCTGAGCAATCTGCCGCGCTCTTACACGCCTCAGCAGGTTATCGATCTTACGTATCAACGCTGCGACCAGGAAAATGTGATCGAGCAGTTTGGTCACGGGATCGCCGGGTGGCGCATGCCGGTGGCGGAGTTTATGGGCAACTCGGCATGGCTCGAGATCGCCCGGCTGGCTTGGAATCTCGGCAAGTGGATTGCCCAGATCGCTTTGCCCAGTGAAGTGGTACGCTGGGAGTGGAAACGCTTTCGCCGCCATTTTGTCTACATCGCTGCCAAGGTGTTGAAGCTCGGTCGATCTTGGGTAGTGCGGCTTGCCGGATCGCATCGGTTTTTGCCCGACATCCTCTCCGCTCATGTTCGGCTGCAGACCTGAAAGATCATGTCAGTCGCGAAAAAATCTTATTTGTGAAAGCGTCAAAGGAAGAAGTGTGTCCAAAATCAACTCCCAAGCGCAGCGCCCCATCCTGCAACGCTCAACTGAAGCCCTTTTGCCATGGAAATGTATTTCAATAACTCATTACGAACCGTCAGGAGAGCGCCAGTGAACCTCAGGCGTGCGCTCGCGTCCGCTTGGCGCTTATTTCAGGACTAGTCTAGTCCTAGTTCTAGTTCAAGTCCAAGTCTTTCAACAAACCTTCCCTGAGATCATAGATCCAGCCATGAACCACCACCGGATGTTCCTTTCTCCAGGACTGCTTGACGACCTCAGTTTCGCGCACCGCATGAACTTGAGCCATTACGTTCAGCTCGCACA
>DASTOD010000161.1:0-7879 GCA_035762645.1 Binatia bacterium
CGTCCTGGAATGGGTTGAGGCCGCGGTGATTGGTCCCGAGCGCGAGCACGTCGCCCGCCTCGAGCGGGTGGATCGAGCTGACCCATTCGATGCAGCGCGGGATCTTATGCGCCATGTCGCTCGTGTTGTAGTTCTGCATCAATACGCCGTTTACCCAGAGCCGCACCTGGAGGTTGTGCGGCTCCTTTACCTCTTCGGCCGTCACGAGATAAGGGCCCATCGGCGCGAAGGTGTCGCGGGACTTCATCTGATAGAACGTGTTGCCGGCGGGCGGCAGGCCGCGCGCCGACCCATCGATGAAGTTGAGGTAGCCGAAGACGTATTCCATCGCCTTGGCGGCGGGCACATTGGCCGCACGCTTGCCGATCACCAGCGCCAGCTCCGCTTCGCCCTCGAAAATAGTGGCCGGCACATCCGGCAGTATCATAGTGTCGCCGTCGCCGATGACACAGCCCGGGGATTTGTGAAACGCATTGATCGGCGCCGGCTCCTTCCGGGTGCCGTCCTCCATGTAGTTGACCGCCATGCAGTCGATGTTGACCGGCCTCGGCAGCGGCGGCCGAATGTGCACTTTATCGAGCGGCGCCCCTTTGCCGGGGGCGGCCGCCTGCCCCAGCGCGGTGCGGTAATCGGCGAAACCTTCGATCAGGCCGCTGATCAGGTTGTGCGGTCCGGTGTGCGGAATGTCGCGTACCACGTGCGCCACATCCACCACCGTATCTCCCTTCAACACGCCTAGCTTAAAATCATCGAAAAACAGCAGCTTCATTCAGTCCTCCTTTAGCGGTTTTGATTCCAGGCTGCAAAGGCGAAAATCGATTTTCGGTAGGAACAGTTCGGGTTACGAACAGCAAATGCAGGACTTCCGCCAGCGGCCGGAGCGTATCGGATCACCACGCGCCATGTCAATGTGAGCTTGACGTCCGAGAGCAGTCTCCAAAACTCCATCACTCCATCACTCCATTCCCCCAATCTCCACGGCTTGACAGGAGTTTTGCGCCACGAATAGACTGACACCTCGATCAAGAACGAGAGGAGGAAGACGCCATGAGCGTGATTGACGCCGATGGACATATCATTGAGCCGGAAGGCATGTTTGAGCATCTTCCCGAGGACTTTCATCTCAGACGTCCGATCCCGGTCCGCTTACCGGCGGACACGGTCCGGGGTGACTTCAACGGCTGCTGGCTCATCGAAGGAAAAAGCGTTCCTAACATCGGCAGCCGTGGACGCACGACCGCGTCGATTTCGTGGACGGAACGGTCGAAAAAGATCGACGTGCCTCTCGGTTCGCAGACTCTGGAAGACATCGAAGCCCGGGTGTCGGACCTGGACCGGTTCCACATCGATTGCCAAATAGTTTTCCCGACAATGTTTCTCGCTGCCGTAGCGGAGGATGTGAAACTCGAAGGCGCGCTGTTTCAGGCCTACAACACCTACGTCGGTCAAGCCTGCGCCAAGTCAAAAGGCCGGGTCCGGTGGGTGGCGCTGCTCCCGTTTCGCGACCCGGAGGCTGCCGTGAAGGAGATGCGCCGGGCGAGCGATCTCGGCGCTTCGGGTATTTTCACCATGGGAATGGTGTGGGAGCGGAATTTGGCCGATCCGGCGTTCTTTCCCATCTATGAGGAAGCCGCGGGACTTGACCTCCCCGTTTGCGTTCATCTCGGTTGGGGCTCGCCGCAGGTAACGCAGCTCTTTTCCGATTCCCATGCGTTCTTTTGTTCGGCCATTGTTCCCGTGATGTGGGGCTTCATGTACACCATGGGCGCCGGCCTGCTCACCCGTTTTCCCAAGCTCCGGCTGGGTTTCCTGGAGACCGGCTCCGCCTGGGTTCCCTACGCGATGCAGCAGATCAGGCGCCGGGTAGAGCCGCCCAGCGTACTTTTCCAACCAGGACAACGACGGCCCGTCGATAATGCCATCGACCGCCGCTACTACCGCGATCCGGAGGAATTTTTCCGTTCGGGACGGGCGTTCGTGAATTGCGAAGGAGACGAGGATTTTGATTATCTCTTAAAGCACGTGGGAGAGGATGGCCTCATGTGCTCCTCCGACTTTCCTCACGGCGACCCCTCAGCAGAAGAGAACTACGTCACTCACTGGCGCGAGAGAAACGATATGCCGGAGCGAGTCAAGGAAAAGATCCTCGGTAAAAACGCCGAGCGCTTCTTCCGTCTCTAGAAGTTCGCGGTGGGGTCTCATCTGCGCGGCGGCAAGGGACCCACTCCAACGATTTTTTTAAACACCTCGACGACCTCGGCATCGCGCGGCAGTTCCGCGATAGCTCCCTGCTGGTCTTCCGGCATCAGTGGCGTTGGATCAACGCCAAGAATTTTTCTGTACTGCTCGTAGAATTGCCGGTCTTTGTAAGAACTCCGAAAAGCCTGCCGGAGAATTTCTGCGACATTTGCGGCTGTACTCGGAGGCGAAAAAATTAGCGTTCCGACCCCCCAGAAGACCCGCGACATCGTCAGCACTCGCCTTTCGAGCTGGGATCGAACGAAAGCCTCGATTTCAGGCAACTGGGCGAATTCGGGCGGACGGTGGCCTTTAGGGATTTCCAGGATCGCGTGAAAATCCTTGAGCTTTCTCTCGTCCTCCATTCCTCTCGCGGTCAAATTATCGATCGAGTCGGCTCGCGCATCGATCTCGCCTCGCTCCAATGCCACATCCAACTCAGGTCCGGAATAGCCAACAACAAATTTCGGTTCCTTAAGGTCCAGGAGCCACGCGAACAATCTACCGCGGATGTACTGCACATGTCCCACCGATTGCGCCCCGATCCTGAGCCCCACGGCTCCGCGCAGCTTCTCCAGACTGTTCAAACCGGCGCCCTTCCGAGTACTAAAAATATTATTATTCACGCTCCATGGCGACCCGAGATAGATAAACTTTTGCGGATCATATTCAACACCGGGCTCACCCAGCACGGCGCTTGCGAGAATACCCGGAGAGGAGGCCCCGATCGCGAATCCGTCGCCCCTGGCCCGGTAGAGGTGATTCGCGGCCCTTCTTCCCCCTCCTCCGTCCATGTATTCTGAAACGAGCACCGGATTCCCGGGAATGTGTTTTTGCAAGAAGGGGAAGAGAGCCCTGAACCTCAAGTCGCCCACTCCCCCGGGGCTTCGCCCTTGGATCATGGTGATCGTTTTCCCCTGGTAGTAGCTCGGTTGGGAATTACCGTCTCTTGGCAAGAGAAGAAGAATCGCCGAGAAGCCAAATACGAGCCAACGGCCAAAGAGTTTCATTTTTAACTCCCCCCAGCAGTTTCGAGTTTCGGGTTTTCAGTTTCGAGTTCCCCTTCCCGTCTGCTCCGAGTAGCGAGCGCAGCTCGCGGTATCGAGGGGAACACGAGACCCGAGACCCGAAACCGGGAACGATTTTACTTCAACTCGGAAGGGGCTGCGGGACCACTGCTGATGTGTCTGTCGTCGCTTCTCTCCGCGGGATACCGGTCAGCGGCTCAAAATGATTTTGTCACTACCACATATGGCGCGCCCAAATCAAAAAGGCGAGGCGCCTCGCTACTCTCTCGTTGTCTCCTTGTGTCCTGGTCTCCTTGTCTGTTGCTCGCATGACTTGACCATTCTCGCCGGCATAGGATAAAAGATGGGCGTTTTTGTTTCGGAAGCTTAAAGAAACTATCTATCGCATGCGGAAACCGATCCGCAGCCGCAGCCCGGGAGAAACCATCTATGGAAGACAACGATCTCGCAAGAAAGAGCTCGAGTACGACTACGGTAACTGCGGGCGGCGATGCCGTGGTCAGTGCACCTGGAGCGGGAATAGGAAAAATCCCCGCGACGTGGGACTTGGCAGCGGATGTGGTGATCATAGGGGCGGGAGCGGCAGGGCTAACGGCCGCGGTCAAGGCGGCAGATGGCGGAGCATCGGTCATAGTCGTTGAGACGAATTACGATGTCGGTGGACATGCGATCATAAGCGGCGGCAATACGCCCCTCGGCGGCGGCACGAGCGCGCAAAAAAAATATGGCATAGAGGATTCACCCGATCTTGTCTTCTCGGATCTGACAGACTGGTCCATCGTACAACCCAACGGCTGGCCCGATTACCGGTACAACGACCGTGAGGTCATGCGCGCGTTCGCCGATCATTGCGCCCCGACCTACGAGTTTCTGGTAGCCAACGGCGTTCAATTCAAGGATATCCCGCCGGACAATCAGGGCGGTCACAATCTGGGAAACTCCGCGCCGAGAGAAAATCATCTGGTCTGGAGCAAGGGCGCGGGGGTGGAAAGTCCGAATGCGAGAGCGGGGACCAGCCTCGTCAGGCCGCTGGAGGCGAGCGCGCGCGCCAAGGGCGTGCGGTTCTTGCTTAATTACAAAATGACCAGCATTGTCCGCGAGTCGGCGTCCGGTCAAAACGCGGGCAGAGTGATCGGCATTACCGCGGGCCATACACCGCGGATCATGCCGGGCCAAACCACGCCGCTAAAGAGCTTTCGCTCCGATGGCAACATCGACAGCACCAAGCCAAGCATGAACATCCGCGCCGCCAAAGCCGTCATCATCGCGACCGGCGGCAGCACCAGCAATGTCAACTTTCGCCGCATGTTCGATCCGCGGCTGACCGACGTGCTGCAAGTTGCCGGCGAGCCCTATACCTTCCAAGACGCCACCGGCGAGGTTGCCGCGATGGCGATCGGCGCTTCGCTTTGGGGATTCGCCAACCAAATCCTGGAAAATGGCGATAACATTCGCACCAAGCGCGCCCTCGGCACCAGGTACAATTACATGACCTGGGAACTCGAAACCCCGATCTTTCCTCTGGTTCGCGGCACCGGTTTGAACGTGAAGGATTGGCAGGATCTGATCCTGGTCAACCAGGTCGGAAAGAGATTCTATGATGAGACCAAAGGCGATTACCCGCACGGCAACGTCTATAATGAAGTCTGTCCGTGCATACCGAACGACTATCGCAACAACGAGAACATCAAGTTCAATCCGACCAAATACAACTTTTTCAACGCCGCGGTGGCGATGAACGAGTACTCCGAGCCGCCCGATTATTCCGCCGGCCCGGTGTGGGCGATATTCGATGCCGATGCGGCGGAACGGGAGAAGTGGCAACTGAACCCGCCATACGTCGATCCGGACGGCTATTTCTTCAGCGCGAAGACGCTTGTGGAGCTAGCTGCGGCCATCAAGAACCCATATCAGGCAAAGCCGATGAACGGAGCCACCTTGAAAGCAACAGTGGAACGTTACAACTCTTTCGTTGACTCCGGCACAGACTCGGATTTCGGCAAGCCCACACCCAAATACAAGATCCAGACTCCGCCGTTTTACGCGGCCTGGGGCACGCCGCTCGTACATGACACGCGCGCCGGTCTCAGGATCAATGGGAAATGCCAGGTGATGGACATGAATGGGCAAGTCATACCGGGACTATACTGCGGCGGTGAATCAGCAGGTGGTTTCAACCAACATGGGCTCGGGCGATGCACGACCCAAGGTTACATCGCCGGCAAGAACGCCGCCGCCGAAAAACCCGAAGGCTGACTACTTTTCGTTCACCCCATATTACGCTGTGAAAGCGGTCTAGAAATAAAGCGGGGTCAAAGAATCGGTGGATTAGTTTATGTTGTATAGCCGCGCAGGAGTTTCATATAGGATCTTTTTTCTGGCCTCTGCAGAGAGTTCTTTGCGATCGCGCACTGCCGCTACGGCGCCGGGAAATTTCATATCGAAGTGGGGATAGTCAGAGCCGAAGACAATGTGGTCCGCTCCGACCGTCTCGACCACGTACGGGATGGTCTTCTCGTCGGGGTCAGCCGAGATGAAGCATTGTCTGCGGAAGTACTCGCTTGGCGACATCTTGAGCCATGGGACCATATAACTTAGGCCTTCGTAGTGTTCGTCCATACGCTCCAGCCAGTGAGGGAGCCAACCAACGCCCGATTCCAGAAAAACGACACGCAGCCTGGGGAAGCGTTCCAGCACGCCGCCGCAGATGATCGTCGAGCAGGCGATCTTTTGCTCTAGCGCATGGGAGAAGAGGTGCCGTAGAAAATAGTTCTGATAACGGTCCGCTCCAGCGGCAGGGAAGTTTCCCGTCGCTTCATGGACGCAGAAAGTGGCATTGAGCTCCTGGATTTCAGCATAGAGCGGGTCGTAAATGGGGTTTTCGAGTGTGCGGCCGTTCAGAGGGTTCGGTCGCACGAAAATTCCTTTCATGCCGAGTTGCGTGATTGCGCGTCGTGCCTCCTTTACCGCTTCAGCCACATCGTGCACGGGAACTGCGCCGATCCCGACAAATCGCCCTGGATAAGCCCTGCAATAGTCGGCGAGCCAATTGTTGTAAGCGCGACACAGCGCGGCCGCGAGGGTAGGAGTTTTCACGGCTTGGATATAGAGGCCCTGAGTCGGAAAGAGCACCTGCACGTCGATTCCTTCGTGGTCCATGTCCTTCACACGTTCATGCGGGTTGAACCCACCCGGCCGCCGTGCCGTCCAGCCCTCCTCTGGATAGGGGATCCGATCATGTACCACTCCTTCGGTAACCAAATGCTCGCCACCCTGCTCGTCCTTGATGAAGTAAGGCGCCTGCTCCCGGAACTCAGGCTCTAGGTATTTGCCCCACATCTCGGGCGGCTCAAGCACATGGCTATCCGCATCGATGACGCGCGTCACTCCAGGAGCACTGCTCTTCGTTTGCACGGTCCTTCTCTTCTTCGTCGTGCCTCTCCGCTTCGCGGCGGCTGCCTTGCCGGTCCGTGAAATGGCTCGTCCTTTCATTTGTGGATCTCCTTTTTGATTCACTGATATTGAAGTCCAGAGCCGGCCCATTCACTAGCATTGACCCATAAGTATTACTCTGGTCGGTAACGGTCAAGTCAGCTTGACAGGAACCAACTGCTCCTTATAACGTCTGACCCCGACATAACGTCTGACCGGACAGCCACAGCGAATGTGGAGAAAACTATGGTCACGAAGTTAACCCCTAGATGGCTCGCAATGCTTACCGGCCTTTTTGTTGCAGCCGGAGCTACCGCTCACACGGCTTGTCCTTCCTTCGCCCAGGTACCCAAGGTAAAGGTGGGGACTTTGGTTGCGCCTTCGACAAGCTCGTGGATGGTCGCCATTATGGAAGCAAGGCAGATCGACGTCAAAAACGGCGTTGACATCGAATGGGTCGAGCAACCCTCCACGGCCTCACTCTACAATGATTTCGCCGCCGGGTCCTACAAGATCGCCACCGGCGGCATCATGACGTATGCGAACCAGTACGCAAGGGGTGTAAGGCTCAAATTGTTCGCGACCTACCAGATATTCGGAACCTCCGTCATAGTAAATACCGAAAGAGGCCCCAACATTCACTCCCTGCGGGATCTCAACGGGAAGGAACTGGCTGCGCCTTTAGCGTCTGAGAACTACAAGGCCATGACGATCTATATGGTGTGGTCGGGAGTGGACCTCAAGTCGCTTAAGACGCGGAATTTTGAGCCTGTGGGTGTGGCCACCGAGCTGAAATCTCCGACGGGCACAGCCCCGGCAGGGATTGTATGGGCTCAGTCCCCGACACGGCTCGTTACAGAGGATCCCAAAAAGTTTAAAGATCTGGTCTCCACCGATGAGCTGGAGAAACTTTGGAAGCAGAAAACGGGGACTGATCACCATTGGCTACTGGGGTGGGCAGTGCACGATGACTTCGCCAAAAGCGACCCCGACCTGCTTCAGCGAATCCAGAACGCGATGAGGGAGAGTATGGACTGGTTCAATAGCAACGCTGACGAAGCAGTTAAGCTGGTGGCGGCGAAAACCAAAGACCCGGTCCCCATACTCAAAGAAACCATCAAGGCCGGAAGAGTCAAATTCCTCCAGACGGCGGCGGAATCCCAAGAAAAGGCCATGATGGA
>DASTOD010000162.1:0-8492 GCA_035762645.1 Binatia bacterium
TGTGCCCGCCCGGATCGCTCCACGATCTCATCGTCAAGCATTGGGAGTTCGTGCGGTCGTACGTAATCAAGGAGGGCCATCTCTTTCTGTCGCTCATGGCCGACGGAGGCATCTACGAGTTCGAGCCGATCGGCGGACCGAAACCGGCGTCGCTAAGGCCACCCGTCGAAGTCAACGGTCCGGTCACGCGATGACGAAGAACTCGAGCGGTTGATTCTTGCGCACACGCCGAAATTTATGGCGATGCTGGATGCTGCCGAAAGAAGGACTAAGAAAGGACGGGGACTTAAACACTCTGAACTCTGGAAAACGAGCGAAATAATTCTTTATATGCTTTCGCGACGGCCAAACTCTTTCAAACGGCTCGTCAACCCTGCCCCCAGAGCTGTTTACTGGCCAGACGCGCGCCTTCGGCCATCGCCTGGAACTTGGCCCACGCGACCTGCGGGTGGCCGACGCGCGTGCCGATGCCGCAGTCTGTGCCGGCGATCAGATTTTCGCGGCCGACGATCTTCGCGTAACGCACGAGGCGGTCAGCAATCGCCTGCGGGTGTTCGATAAAATCGCTGTAGTGGCCGGTGACGCCGGGAATCAGGATTTTCCCGTCGGGAAGCTTGACCTCTTCCCACACCCGCCACTCGTGCTCATGGCAGGGATTCGAAGCCTCGATGGAATAAGCGCCCGCGCGGACCTTTAAGATGAGATCGACGATGTCTCTCAGCGGAATATCGTATTTGTGGGGGCCATGATAGCTGCCCCAGCACATATGAAAACGGACGCGATCCGCCGGGAGATCCCTTAATCCGTGGTTGAGCGCGTCGATGCGAAGCTCCTGATACTTTCGATACTCCACCAGACTCATTTGCGGGTGCATCTGCCAGGCGTCCGCCAAATCGGGGTCATCGATCTGAAGGATAAAGCCCGCATTGACGATGGCCTCGTATTCTTCATGCATGGCGTCCGCGATAGCGAAGAGATAGGCCTCGTCGCTAGCGTAGTACTCGTTTTTCATCCAATGCTCCATGGTCCCGGGAGCGACCGCGGGCAGAAACCCCTCGGTCGCCTGCGCGCCCTGGAGCGCCGCCTTGAAGTTATCGATGTCCCACTGCATCTCCGGGTGTCCGATATATTTGAGCGGCTCGGTGCAGTAGAAAATGCGGGAGTGGTGCCCGATCGAAGTGCGGCCGCCGCGATTAAAATAATCGGGAAATTCCGATAGGTCGCGGCCGAATATAGAGGTGGGTTTAAAGTTCGGCCCGGCCGACCGCTCGACGAAGCCGCTCAGGCGCTCCCGCGTGTAGCGAGAGAAATTCGATTTGCCGAGCTCGCCGTCGTTGACAATGTCGACCCCGCACTCGATCTGTTTGCGAACGCCTTCGGCAACGGCGCTCCGCGCGCGCTTCGAAAAAGCCTCGCGGTCATAGCCCTTTCCTTCGTTCTTTGCGACAAGCATTTCGGTGATATCGTCAGGGCGCGGCAAGGTGCCGGCGTGGGTGACGAGAATCCGATCGCTGCTCCGCTTCATCTTTTAGTCCTCCAGCAGGTTGCTGAAAAAGACTCATACTTGGAAAGGATAAAGGCAAAAGGATAAAGGATGAAATTCACAGCCAAATGTCTTCGGTTTATCCTTTATCCTTCATCCCTCATCCTTTCATCCCTCATCCTTTGACCGTGCGTCTCGCCTCTGAGATCTTTTTGAGCAGCCTGCAACTATATTTTTTCAGCAACTGTGACGCCTAGGGTGCCGGATGTTATCGCGTCACGACGCCGCTATTTTCCCTTGCCCGTGCTCGCCAAAGCCTTTTTGATCACTTCACGGATCGCATCGAGCTCGTCGATCCACTCGGGTTTCAACCAGAGGAATTTGGCTCCCTTAACACGGCGCGCCCGATCGCTCACCTTGTTCTTAGGAATATCTTCCCTGAGAGAGTCATAAAGGCCGCCGGTCTTTTGATTGGAGTCGAGCCACGCCATTTGTCCTTCGCGAGACAAGAGCCAATTGACGGCGACTTTCGCGGCGTTGGGATGGGGTGCGCGGTTGAATAAGCTCAAGGTACCGTTATACGCGGTCACGGAAGATCCTTCTTTCAGTGATCCCGGCAGAAATTGCTCGAGCGGAAGTCCCTGCACTATTGCTGTATCGACGTCCCTCGCGCCGAAACCGAACGAGTATTTTCCCGCGCTGAGCCAATCCAACAGTTGCTCGTTGGACCGAACAATAACCATATCCGTCTCGGCGTGGAGCCGCCGGAGATACTCCGGCCCCAGATCAGGTTGCTTGTAGAAAAAGATTTGCGCGGCGCTGATCGGGCCGGCGATGAGCGGATCCACGGAAGCGATCTTTCCCCTCCACTTCGGGGTTAACAGGTCCCAATAGGACGTGATCTCCGACGGCTTTACGACTTTGGTGTTGTAAGTAATTTCGCCGCTTCTCGGCGTTCCCTCGAAAACAAAGATGTAACGGTTCTCGGGGTCGTCGTAATGATGTTTCCCTTCAAACCAGCCGGATGGATCGACAACTTCCGGCAACAGCAGCAAGGGTTTGATGGGTTGCAGAATTTTGGCGCGATGAAATACCGTCAATGGAGTTATGTTTCCCGAAATGTAGAGGTCCGCCACGTACTTTTCGGCTCTGCGCTCGCTCATGATGCGCTGGCTCAACTGAAAGCCTCTTCCCGCTACCGTGGTCACTTTGATTTTTGGATATTTGTTTTGAAACGTTTGTCGGAATACCGGTTCGAAGGCCTGCGTCATGTAGATGACGACCGCTCCTTCTTCCTCCGCCGCTTTGACCGTTTTTTCCCATTCCGCCAGCCACGCCGCCGGATCGGCGGCCATGGAAGTACGTGGAAATAAGCTCAAGACGCAAAACAGCGGCATTGCAATTGTGAATCGGTTTGACTTGGACATGGCGATTCCCCGGTCGAGTGAGGCGACCCAGATCGGTGGCGGCGTCTAGCCTGCAAAATAGAACCGATTGCGGTTAGCCGTCAAGGTAAGCGTGGCGGTTTTCTTCTTGTCTCCGCCCCGAGCTTCGCTATATAGTCCGGACAGCTTCCTATATGGGAACGAGGTAGACAATGAGGCTTCACGTGCGTCCGTTGAAAATCGTTGCGATGTTAATGTTGATTTCCTTTCCGGCATTCTCGGGGAGCGCCTTCGGGCAGACGCCATTCTATCAGGGAAAGACCGTTACTCTCGTTCGCGGCAGCACTCCGGGAGGAATTGGCGAGATGCGGGTTAGGGCGTTGCTCCCGTATCTCAAGAAGCACATTCCCGGACAGCCGACAATTCTAGTCGAGTTCATGGACGGCGGCGGCGGGCGAAAAGCCGCTAACCACGTATTCGGCAGGTCCGATGGTTTGACCGTCGGCAGCTCGCCGGGCGGCATACTCGCCAGCGCTATCCTGGGCGAATCGGGCGTCATGTATGACCTCGATAAGTTCATCTTTCTCGGCTCTACGGAAAGCGAAAGCCACTATAGCTTTTTGACCCGCGGCGACGGCGGTTGGGAAACGTTGGAGAAGCTCCGGGCCGCCACCGGCGTCCGAATCGGCTCTCATGCCGTCGGACATCCCATTTACCTCACGGGCCGGTTTTTCGCCTACTTTATCGGCCTAAAGAGCCCAAAGTTCATCCCGAGCTACTCGTCCCCGGAGCAGGATGTGGCGCTAGCGAAAGGCGAGATCGATGCCCGCTCGGAAGTTTCCCTTTCGATCGTGAAAAGGCACCCCGAATGGATCGAGAAGAGAATGGTCCACCTGCACGCCGTTGTCGAGGTGCCGAAAGGAAAAAAGATTCCTCAATTTACACACCTTCCCGATCTGGAAACATTCGTGAGATCTGAAAAGGAGCGAAGGGTCGTCTCCATGTTTCGGCTGCTACGGGGCGCAGGCTCACCCTACTTCCTCGGTCCGGGAACGCCCAAAGATCGAGTGCAAATCCTTCAGGCGGCGTTTCGCAAGGCTTACGAGGACCCTGAGTTTAAAAAAGAATACAAGAAGGTCACCGGCGATAATCCGTCACCCATCAATCCAGAAGACTATCAAGCCGCGATCCGCGAAATCCCGCGCGACCCAGAAACCATAGAATTGTATAAGAAGTTCTCCGGCGCCGATCCTCTTCCGAATCGATAGCGGTTGAACCGGCTTCCGCCTTACGCTTCCCCTTTTGAAAAAAGGGGGAATGAGGGCGATTTTGAATCACTGAAGAAGCGACCGTTTCCGAAAATCTCCCCAATTCCCCTCTTTTTTCAAAGAGGGGAATTGGTTCGGGCGAGGTTGAGATGACAAACGGATAGTATCGAACATCGTGATACGGTATCCGCCGACTTGAAGAAAACTGCCAAAGGGGTCTGCGAGAATGGCGAACGATAGGGTCATGCGATGTTATCCCGTACCGGGCACGATCGTGAAAGAATGGATCATCCCGGCTAAGGAATATTCTGCTTTCATCCTGCAACGAGGGCAGACGCTTCGGTTCGTGGATATTGACGGCAAACAAGTGCCGGATCTCGTCTGCTTTAACGAGCGTGATCTGACCGAGCACCTGAACATGGGAAATACTCTGCTTCTGAACAAGCGGCGCGAGTTGCGCCAGGGGGACGTCCTTTACTCCGTCATCTGTAATCCCATGATGACGATTACCGGCTACTCCAACGAAGAAAGCTATGCCTATGGTCCCATGTGCAGCGAGGAGTTGAACCGTATCCGGTACGGAGTGCCTGGTACGCGCAACTGCCGCGACAACTTTGCCATGGCGCTGGCTCCCTGGGGCTTCAACCAGCGACAAATTCCCAACGCCTTCGTTCCATTTATGCGGGTGGAAGTCGAGCCTGACGGATCGATGGAGATCAAAGAGCCGACCAGTCGCGCCGGCGACTTTTACGATCTCAGGGCCGAAATGGACCTCCTTGTGGCTGCGTCGAACTGTCCACAAGAGCGCAACCCCTGTAATGGTTTCAAGCCCACCCCGATGGGCATCATCATCTATGTCGACGGTTAGCGGCGCAAAGTTGCCGCGAAACTCGGGGGGAGGAGACAATCATGGAAGTCGTTGGTCGCACACGCTTAAAGGTAGGGTCTTTGCTGAGCGTGTTTACCGTCATTGCCCACCTGGGCTTTTCTCCAACCTTTGTTCGTGCCGCCGAAAAAGCCACTCCGGTTACCGTCCGGCTGGATTTCATCGTTGGAGGAAATCATGCGCCGTGGTTTGTTGCCCGCGAGAAGGGCTTCTACGCCAAGCGGGGACTGAACGTCGCCATCCAGCCTGGCGCGGGTTCA
Organism: Binatia bacterium; assembly: GCA_035762645.1. Classification (GTDB taxonomy): domain Bacteria; phylum Desulfobacterota; class Binatia; order UBA9968; family UBA9968; genus DASTOD01. The sequence continues at coordinate 5,283 of DASTOD010000162.1, forward strand.
GCGGATACGATTCGTGCGATCGCTGCGGGAGCAGCCGACGTGGGCTTCGCCAATGTCTCAACCGCCATCGTCGGCCGGTCCAGAGGAACGCCCATCGTTGCGGTCGCTCAGCTCGGTTACATCGCGGTCACGATTCTCTGGCGTGAGGACACCGACATTAAGACTCTCAAGGACCTCGAACGAAAGTCGTGGGCGATCAGCCCTGGACAGGCGCAATGGTTTTTGCTGCCGGCGCTCGCGAGGATCAATAATTTAGATTTCAAATCCATCAAGATCGAGGAGACCGCGCCGCCGCTGCAGCCGGCGGCTTTGCTTGCCAAGAAAGCCGACTTCATCACTATGTTTCGGGCCTCCAACGATGAAGTCGCGGAAATGACCGCAGCCAAGCAAGGAATTCGATTAAAGCGAATCCACATGAGAGATGTCGGCCTCGATATTTACGGCAGCGCCCTCATAGCCAAGGAAGAGGATATCAAACGGCGTCCGGAAATGATTCGCGCCTACGTCGAGGGCACGATGGAGGGTCTGAGGTACACTCGCGACCACCAGGAAGAGGCGCTGAGAATCCTGTTGAAACTCAAGCCTGAGCTGGATAAGGATCTGACAAGAATTCAAATCAAAAACGGTGTGGAGGAAGTCTTCATTCCGGCGGAATCGACGGCGTCGGGATATGGCTACATGAAGCCTGACGTGGTGGAGAAGACCGTCAAGATCACAAACGAGTTCTTTGACGGGGCCGGAAAGGTCTCAACCGCAGAGGTTTACACAAATCAGTTTATCCGAAAGTGAGCACGCCGCATCCGATTCCGTACAAGGAAGGAAAGCGATGGAAGAAAAGATCGTTTACCTGAATGGCTCGTTCGTGACGGAGAGCGAGGCGAGGGTCTCGGTGTTGGACAGCGGGTTCAACGCGGGAGACGGAGTTTACGATGTGACGCGCACGTTTCGCCACCAGCCTTTCAAGCTGAGGGAGCATACTGAGCGACTGTTTCGCTCGCTTTATTACACTCGCATCGACTGCGGCATGTCGGTCGACGAGATGGAGGAAACAACTTCGGAAGTCCTGGAGCGAAACAAACCGCTGTTGCGTGAGGACGATGACTGCGCGCTCTGGCAAGTGGTGAGTCGCGGCGTGCGCTCCTCTACAGGCAATCGAGTCATCGGTCGAGCCACGGTAACGGTCTACAGCGTGACCATCAATTTCTCCGAGTTCGCGAGTTTCTATGTCGAGGGCGCACCGCTCGTCATCCCTTCCACCCGCCGGATACCGCCGCAGTGCTTGGAATCGAAAGCGAAGATCACCAACAAGATGAACCACAACATCGCGGCCTTCGAGGCGAAGCAGGTGGACCCGCGGGCGATTCCGCTGATGCTGGACATCGACGGCAACCTGAGCGAGAGCAGCGCCCATAATCTTTTTCTGGTAGTTGACGGCAAGCTCTGCACGCCCGCGGACAGAAATGTCCTCGGCGGTATTACCAAGGCGACGATCTTCGACCTTGCGAATCAGCTAGGGCTTCAGATGGTCCAAGGCGATTACACGCCGTACGACCTCTATAACGCACAAGAAGCCTTTCTCGCCAGCACGAGCCCGACTTTCGTCCCGGTGAGGACGGTGAACGGGGTCAAAATCGGCGCAGGAGCGCCCGGGCCCGTTACCCTGCGGTTGATCGGTGTCTGGAATAAAATGGTGGGAATGGACATCGTCGACCAGGCCCTGAGCCATCTTAGCGCGCAGGAGCGGGAACGGCTCCTTGATCTCTGGCGGAGTAAGAAGGCGGCCTAGTCACGGATGATTCCGTGAAACGACCATTGCCGCCGTGCGGTGTCTAACTGAACTCTGTCGGCTATCCAAGAGCAGCGTGAATGGCTTGCTGAATGACCGTAGCAAGTTCGGGCAGGCGATCATAAGCGACCTGGTAAAGCAATTGCCCGTCAGTGGCGCTGCATTCGATCAGGTAGGCGGCGTCGGTATTTGTACCGTCGACCTTGCGTGCCTCCTGGAGCGCTCCATAAGCCGTTGACGGCAGCGGCACATGCATAAGGAGCCAATCATACCATTCACTCTTCAGAACGATTTTCACGAAGGAAGTTTGAAATTAAGAGTTCGGGCGCTTTGCCGGCGTAGCCTTTTGAATAGAATCGCGGATCAGCCTTTCGATGGCGGCGAGATCGTCTTGCTCAAAGAGCTTGGTCGAAATATCAGCCTGGGCTTGTTTGTACTCGGACGGCTTTTGGAAGATGCATATATAGTCAACGTCGCATGGATTGATCGACGACGGCTTTTTAATGACCCAGCCCGGGTCTATCTTGTCCAGAATGGGTTGGAGGATCTGCCTCTTGTTGATCAAGTTCATCGCGAGCCAACATATCGCAATTCAAGTGAAAGGGAAAGGGAGGGCCACTCAGCCTTACTTTGCTTAGCGTACAGCGGTCATCGAGGGACAAAAAGTGCGCCCGTCAATCCTTGACAGGAATGCCAAACCTTGCAAGCCTTCGTTTCCATGCCTCGCGCTTCTCAATGGACTGCCACATCGCGATCTCGCGCCTGGCCAGCTCGGTTCTCTTTTCTTTGAGCTCCGACTCGAGTCTCTCGATTTTCTCCTGATGGAGCTTCAGGAGGTCCTCTTTCTCGCTGAGCAAGCTTTCCAGCTTCTGCGCTCTTTCCAAGTTTTTGTCCGGCGGTTTGGCGGTCGCTTTCGCGGGGCCTGGCGACACTTCCATCGGCAGCATATCCGAGCCTGGCTTCGTCGCTGACGACTTGAGAGCCACCATTTCGGACCTGAGCGCCTCGATCGTCGTCTCGCGGCTCTTCAGAAGCGTCTCTTGCTCGCCGAGCCGAGCTCGTAGGTCCTCGACGGCCTTGTTCAAGCTTTCTTCCAGCTCTCCGATCGTCGCCTCTTTTGCCTCTAGAAGCTCGGTCATTTTCGCGAGCTCCTGCCGCAGGGCGGATTCAACCTCCTTCTTGGACGACCCCATTTTGGTCAATTGAGCCGTGAGGGCCTCCAACTCTGCATTGCGCTGGTTCAAGAACGAGTTCTTTGCGCCGAGCTGAGTTTCCAGGTCATGCACCTTTGCAGTGAGATGGGTCTGCAGCTCTCTGATGGCGGCGTCCTTCGACTGCAGTATCTTCGTTTTCTTATCAAGTTCTTGCTGCAGCACAGTCTCCAGTTTTTCTTTGCCGGAAGCCAACTCGGACATTTTTTGCCG